>CAZOIK010000058.1:0-10156 GCA_964579765.1 uncultured Bifidobacteriaceae bacterium | reverse complement strand
CGGCCGCCTCGGTGAACTCCATGTACTCGTGCGGCACGCGCGCGAAGTTCTTGTTCGTGATCTGCCGCTTCATGTCGTTGGACACCTGCACCAGCAGCAACAGCGTCGTCTTCACATCGTCGGGCGACTTGAGCTGCTGCGCGGACAGCGCGGGCGCGAGGAGCGTCACGGCCAGACCAGCGGCGGTGACGGCGGCCAGCATCTTCGTGGTTCGCTTCATAAGCATCCTCTCTGTGTGTGGAAGCAGGTTACGGCGTCACGTGCAGGATCCCGTTCATGTCGACGGCGTGCCCCGGCGTCGAGCAGAAGAACGGATAGTCGCCCGGCGGGGGCGCGGTGAAATCGGTCGTCACCGTCTCGCCCTTGCCGCACATCGGCGCGACGGCGACGACGCGCGGATCGTCGGGCGAGACCGTCCCGTCGTGCTTCTCGGCGTCCTTGTCGACGGCGTCCATCTGGTGCGGATAGACGAGCACCCAGTTGTGGACCGCGTTGAGATACTTGCCCGCATGGTGAAACGTCAAGTGGACGTGAACGCCCGTCGGGCACGTCAGCTCGTCCGGCTTGAACGCGAGGAAGTCGCCGTCCGACGACAGCATGAGGTTGACGACGCGCGGCTTCGGCGCGGGCGCCGGCGTCCGCGAGCAGCCACTGAGCGCAAGTGCGCAGGTCAGCCATCCCAGCCGCAGGCGACGCGTCGGCAGCACGCTCACGGCTCACATGCTATTACGGTTGGCGTAAACGGCAGCCGACTATCCTGACGAACCGCGGATCGAGCGACTGAGCCAAGCCCAACGCGTAAGGGCTCTGTAACGGCCGTCCGCGCTGGTCGATAATCGTGACGTGGCCGGCCACGAGTGCTTTCACTGCAAGCAGTGGGTCGAGCAGGGCGAGGATCACGACTGCTGGACGACGACCGAAGCGGCGCTGACGCGTGATTTGTCCGACGACCTGCGGGACGCGTGGGAGCGGCTGCGCGAGACGGCCCTGGAGTTCGGGCCGCAGCGCGTCTACGCGTCGCACCACTCGATCATGTTCTCGAAGAAGGTCTGCTACTTTTTCGTCCGCCCGAAGCCGAAGTACCTCGAGCTCTGTGTGATCCTCGGCCGGCCGATCAAGGCGCCGCAGGTCCGCAGCGTGATGAAGGGATCGCGGGCGAAGTACGCGAACATGATCCGCGTCACGCACCGCGACGAGGTCGAAGCGCCGATCACCGACTGGCTGCGCGAAGCCTACGACCAGCACGACGCGCTGCTGGCCAAGCCGGCGCGCCACGCGCAGAAGGCCAGAAGCAGGAAAAAGCCGGGCGTCGTCAGCGGCCGGCCCGGACGTACTGCTTCAGCGCCTGCCCCGTCGAAAGCGCCATATACACGTTCCCGTCGGCGTCGGCCGCGACGCCTTCCCCGACGCCGTTCGGGTCGGGATCCGAAATGATCGTCGTCACCTTCCCGTCCTTCGCGCTGCCGATGTAGACGCCGCGCGTGAAGCCGGGATTCACCTTCTCATCCGACTGCGTGTCCGCCGCGTACAGCACGTCGTGCCGGTCGATGAACACGCCGCTCGGCCGGCCGAACTGCTTCCACTCCGCGAGGAACGTCCCGTCCTGATCGAAGATCTGAATGCGGTTGTTGCCGCGATCCGCGACGAAGATCCGCCCGGTCGAGTCCATCGTCAACGAGTGCGGCGTGTTGAACTGGCCTGGGCCCGCGCCCTTGCTGCCCCACGCCTTGACGAACGTGCCGTCCTTCGCGAACTTCACGATGCGCGCGTTCGTGGCGCCGCCGTGGCCGTCGGCGACGAAGATGTCGCCGTTCGGCGCGACAACGACGTCGGAGGGCGGCCCGAACGTGTCGGGGCCGTCGCCGGCGACGCCGGCCTTGCCGAGCGTCATCAGCAGTTTTCCGTCCGGGCTGAACTTGAACACCTGATCGCCCTTGCCGTTCTTCGCGCCGCCGTCGGCGAGCCAGACGTTTCCCTGTCGATCGACGAAGATGCCGTGCGGGTTCACGAACCGCCCTGCGCCGAAGCTCGCGACGAGGCGTCCCGAGCGATCGAACTTCAGCACCGGCGCCAGCGTCGATTCGGCGCACGCGAGGCCCTGGCTCGTGCCGCCGCAGCGCTCGAACGCCCACACGCTGCGGCCGTCGCGATCGATGTCAACGGCGATGACGGATCCGATCTTCCGGCCGCCGGGCAATGTGAAGTGATCGGGGACGAGACGGTACGGAGCCGCCTGCCCAAGGGCAACCGCGAACACGCCGGCCGCAAGCATGGCGCGCATGGCTGGTGCTTCAGCGGCGCGGCGGGAGAGGCTTGCCGTCCGTATCGACCTGCACCGTCTTCACGGGTCCCATGCCGGTGAGCAGAATGACCGCCGGCTCCGACTCGCCGGTGCGGCAGCCGTCCCAATGCACGGTGTTCGCGACGTCGGTCGAGAACGTGCCCGCGTGAAGCGGATACGTCGTGTGCTCGTCGTACACGTTGCTCGCGCTCACCCACCACGTGCCCGACACGACGTAGATGTGGCGCGTCTGGTCGTGGAAGTGCGGGCGCGAGAAGTTGCCCGGATACCACTTGATGAGCACCCCGTACGGCCCCTCGCGGGTCTGGTCGCCGAACAGAATCGCCGTCTCATTCCGTCCCGGCGTGCCCGTCCATTTGATGTCCTTCGGAAGGACGAACGGGATGTGCCCTCGATCGGGCTCTGGACCTTGCGCGTCTCGAGTCGTGGCCCGCGTCGATGCGTCGGATGCCCCACGCTGCGCACGCACAGGCAGCGTCGCGGCGCCCAGAACCATCGCGGTCACCATCACGTTCGCAAGGATTCGCATCTCGATCTCCTCCCTTCACGCACGGACAGCATATTAGTCCGACGAAGGCTTCTCGGCGGAGTCAATCACAAGGACCTCCACCGAGCCGCGCGACGACTCGAGCCTGAGCCCGAGCCACTCCTGCCGCGCCGTAGACAGCGGCGGCGCATTCGCGTCGATCGTGGCCGGTCCGACGCCGTCCCTTCCCAGGGTATTCCCGCTCCTCCCCCGGTGCCTGCCGTCTGCTCCCCGATGCCCTCCCGCCGCGCCTCGATGCCTTCCCGCCGTTCCCCGGCGCCTGCCCGCTCCTCCACGATCCCTTCCGCGGGGATCCCGGCCGGTGACTGCCCGATTCCAGACTGTTTCACACGCTCGTTTGCACAGAATCGTGCGATCCCACCACCTGCCGGGCGCAGGTTGGCATGCGACCGATCGATTCCAGCCTCGTTCCGGCCGATTTCCACACCCGGTCAGGACGATCGCCGCGCCTGTCCGGCCGATTCCGGTGCGTGCCCGGCCGATTCCAGCGCCGTTCCGGTCAATGGCGCGGGCCGTACTGCGGCACCGGACGTCCCACTTCGTACGCCCCGATGTCGGGCGCCTTCCCCATGAAGCCGTCCGTGATCGACGGCAGCGCGACGCCCGCGTCGATCGCAGGCGAACCGGGCCGCAGCTCGAAATCCAGTCCGTCCGGCTTGTAGAGCCGCTGCGGATCGGTCTTGTCGGGCATCGTCACGTGCACGAACGTGTCGAAATCGACGAGGACGCTGTGCGCCTCGTTGCCGGTCGCGTCGCTGTATTCCTTGAGCGTCTTGTACCGATGCACGACGGGCGCCGCCTTGTAGTTGGCCATCGCGCCGTCCGCCGGCACATTCCACTCGAACGCATCGTCTTTCCCCGGGTTCACGCGGAACGCGTTGTAGTCCGACGACGAGTAGCGCGTGTAGCTGCCAACCGCGAAGACGGGATCCGCCTCCTCCTGCGACAGGATCAGGTTGTTGAGGAAGTGGACGTTGCTCGCCGGTCCGCGCGCGTTGACGCCGCCGACGAACGTGTTGCTGTAGACGAGCACGCCGGCCGGCGTCGCGACGAACTTCAGCGACCCGCTCGCCGGCGCGTTGTAGACGAGGTTCTGGTAGAAGTACACGGGCCCGCCGTACATCGGCTGCGCCGACAGCGCCTGCGACGCGACGTCGAAGCAGCGGTTCCTGAACACGCGGATGTTGTGGGCGCCGCCGTCACTCTCGATGCAGTTGTCGCCCATGTTGTAGAAGTCGTTGCCGTAGAAGTCGATCGACACGGGCAGTCGATCCTCGATCGCGTTCGGCGACCCGTCCGGATTCCCGTACGTCGCGACGTCGATGCCGTCGTGCCAGTCGGCGACGTAGTTGTGCGCGACGACGTGGCCCTGGCCGTAGACCTTGACGGCGTATTCCGAGGTGAGCAGCTCCGGAAAGCCGGGGAACTTCTGCCAGATCGCGCCGATCCAGCTCATCATCTTGTCGGGATCGTGCCGGCCGACGAACGTGTTGTCGGCGATGTAGTAGTTCTTCGATCCCGACCAGTCGTCCTGCACCACGCGGCCGACGTCGTACACCTTCGAGTGCTTCAGCGTGAAGCCGCTCGCGCCGGCGATGTTCTTGATCCCGAGCAGAAACGCGACGTTCGTGTTCCGAATGGTCAGGCCCTCGAAGTAGTTGTAGTTGGCCGCCATCAGGTTGAACAGGTTCTGCGCGCCGGCGCCGTCGAAGATCGCCTCGCCGTCGCCCGCCGCCTTGATCACGATCGGCTTGTCGGGCGTGCCGCTCGCGGTGAGGTAATACGTCCCGTCGAAGTAGTTGCCGAGCGACAGCACGCCGGGCCGCGCCGCCTGGTTGATGTAGTGGAAGCGATCGCCGACGTAGACGCCGGCGTGCACGAGGATGACGTCACCGGGCTTCACGCGCGCCGGCCACGCGTTCTCGTAGTCGTAGTGCGACGTGTTCATGTAGTACGCGGACATCAGGCCGGTGAACGCGGGCTCCTGCTTCGGACCGGTCCAGTCCACGGGATACACGTGATACGTCTTTCCGCCGACCGCCGGCATCGGCTCCTTCCGCGTCCGCACGATCGCCGACCTGGTCGTCACGCCGCTGATGCCGTCAGGATCGGTCATGACGAAGCGGCACTCGTACTCGGTGTCGGGCTCCAGGTTGAGGACGCTGCCAGAGAACATGTTGGGGACGACATAGTCGAACGGGTAGCGCGGAAGCAGCGGGTTGTCGCTCGCTTGTGGAGGTCCGCCGTTCACCCACTCGTGCTGCAGGCGCAGCAGCGGCAGGCCTGTCTTCCACGCGGTCTCCCCCTTCTTCCTGTACGAGACCTCGACTTTCGCGTTGCGGTTGTCGTCGCCGCTGATCTTCCAGTCGAACCCGAGCGACAACAGTGTCGGCGGCTCGACGCTGAACTCGCCGGCCGTCGTCGTGTTCTGCGCGGACGCGCGCACGGGCGCGAGCGACAGCGACAGCGACGCGAACAGCAGGACGAGCAGTGGTCGTGGCATGAGGGCGCTCCTGTGGGCGGGATTATCGCTCAGCGGACAGGCACGCCTGAAGGCCCGCGCCCCATGCGAGACGCGAGAGCGCTGTAGCCCGAACATGTAAATTCTGATTGCAATGCATGTAAATCTCTTGCAACAGATCGCGGGCGGGTTCACCATGCCCTCAAGGACGAGCCTGGAGGTAGTGAATGAGAAGAGCCGCGATTCTGGCGATTGTGTCCGCGTGTGCGCTCGCCGGCGGCCATAGAGTCCGCGGCAGCGAGCGGCTCACGCTGCACATCGCTCCGCTCGTCGCTCCGGCCCCTGGGTTCGTCCGCGCGCAGACGCTCGTCGAGGCGAGCGACGACCAGCGCTGGCTCGAAGTGCGGGCCGACTCGCAAGACTTCACGCGCATCAGCACCGTCGAGCTCGACGGCCGTTCGGCGCCCAGGGCGGCGGTCTTCGACTTCGCGAATCTGCCGGCGGGCAAGTACGAGATGAGCGCCGTCCTCACCGGAACGCGCGGCGTCCTGGCGACCGCGACGCAGACGGTGCAGATCGTCCCGATGGCCGGCCGGCGATAGCCGGCCTCCGCGTCACCGCGCGACGCCGAACGCCAGCAGCACGTTGCCGGGCGCGCCGTTTCTGACGCCGACGTATCCCGACGGCACGAACAGCAGACCTCCCGCGACGACAGGCCCCGCGGCCCCCATCGAGCCGCCGTGTGCGGCGACGTGATTCACGGTGTCGAAGTCGCGGGCGGTGTTGTACTCCCACAGCACGTGCCCGTCGCTCGCGGCGAGCACGCGCAGCACGCCGTCCCAGCCTCCGGAGATCACCGCGCCGGGAATCACGGTCAGCGGACCGTCCTGTCCCGCCCGCGCGGGCGCGCCAGCCGGCGGCAGCGACGCGAACCACTGGCGCCGCCCATCGGCGAGGCGCACGGCCGCGACGCCGCCCGGGCCCAGCCCGAAGTACGCCTGCTCGTCGTCGGCCGCGCCGCCCCACACGATCTTGCCGCCGAACTCGGTCGTGTTGCCGACGAGCGGCGTCCGCCAGACGACGAGGCTCTTCTTGTCAGGATCGAAGGCCCACACGTTCCCGCTCTTCTGGCCCGCGACGAGCAGGCTGGTGCCGTCCTGACGCGTCGTCAACATCGGCGGAGCGCCAAAATCCTGATCGGGACCGCAGTCCGGCGTCGCATTGCGGAGACATGCCGCGAGCCACACGTCGTGCGCGGTTCCCTGCGCGCTCCACAGGATCTTTCCCGAGTCGAGATCCATCGCGACGATCGCGTCCGTCGTCGGCGCGGCCGGCGCGCTGTAGGCGTTGCCGGTGCCGACGTAGAGCGCGCGACGCCGCGGATCGATCGTCGGCGCGTTCCAGACGCCGGCGCCCGACGGCCCCCACAACTGCGTGCCCGCTGCATTCTTCGTCGTGGCTTTCGGCGCGTCTGGAATCGTGTACGTCTTCCAGACCTGCGCGCCCGTTGCGGCATTCAACGCGACGACGCTGCCGCGCGATGTGCAGCACTCGTAGGCGGGATTTCCCCCGGCGCCTTCCTCGCCCGACGCGACAGGCACGTAGAGACGCCCGTCGAAGAACCGCACGCCGCCGGTGATGCGCGCCAACGGGTGATCGCCGACGTGCACCTTCCACACCTGCGTTCCCGTCACGGCATCGACGGCGTACACGTTCGCTCGCGCGTCGCCGAAGAACACCGCGTAGGCCGTGCCGGCGGCCAGCCGCTCCACCGTGACGGAGCTCCGCACGGTCGCGTCCGCGTGAAAAGTCCAGTAGACGCAGCCGCTCGCGCTGTCGAGCGCGTACACGTCGCCGGTGTCCGCGCTGACGAACACCCGTCCGGCGACGACGGCGGGCTGGCCTGAGATCGCGCGCGCGCCTGGAAGGCCGACGGCCCATTTCAGCGTGAGGCGTGGCACGTCGGCGGCACTCAGCCGCGCGGCGGCCGCGGGCTGAAACCTCGTGTTGCCGGCGTCGGCGCCCCAGCCGTTCCACGACGGCGAAGACGCCAGGCTCGTGATGGCGGGACTCGTTCGACACCGACCCGGCGCTTGTGCGGCGGCGCGAGCCGACACAGCCACGAACAGGCCGAGCATCAGCATCTCGCCGCGTGTGATGAGCGTGGTCCTTCGCATCGCCGTCTCCTGCGAGGCACACTGTAGCGCGTATACTTCCGCCCGGACATGTTGATCTGCGTGCTTCCCGGTGACGGAATCGGCCCGGACATCACCGCGGCCACCGTGGACGTCCTCACCGCGATCGACGGGCGGTTGTCGCTCGGCCTGACGTTCGAGACACACGCCATCGGGCTCGCAACGCTCGACGCCGTGGGCACGACGCTGCCGGCGTCGGTGCTCGACGCCTGTAGCGACGCGGACGGCGTCATCCTCGGTCCCGTGTCGCACGCGAGCTACCCGCCCGAGGACGAGGGCGGCGTCAACCCGTCGGCGGCGCTGCGTATCGCGCTCGATCTCTACGCGAACATCCGGCCGAGCCGCACGCGGACGGGGCTGCCGCACTTCGGCCGCACGGACATGGATCTCGTGATCGTCCGCGAGAACACGGAGGGGTTCTACGCCGACCGCAATATGTTCGACGGCAGCGGCGAATTCATGCCGACGCCCGACGTCGCGCTTGCCGTCCGGAAGATCACGGCCGGCGGATCGCGCCGCATCGTGCAGACGGCCTTCGACCTCGCGCGCACGCGGAAGAAGCACGTCACGGCCGTCCACAAACAGAACGTGCTGCGAATGTCGGACGGGCTGTTCCTGAGCGAGGCGCGAAAAGTCGCCGACGCGAACAAGGACATCGCGTACGACGAGCAGCTCGTGGACTCGATGACGGCGCTGCTCATCCGTCACCCGAACCGCTACGACGTCGTCGTCTCGACGAACATGTTCGGCGACATCCTGTCGGACGAAGCGTCGGAGCTCTCCGGCGGCCTCGGCCTCGGCGCGTCGCTCAACGCCGGTGATACGCACGGCATGGCGCAGGCGCAGCACGGGTCGGCGCCGCACCTGGCGGGCACGGACACCGCCAACCCGACATCCCTGATACTGTCGGCGGCGATGCTCCTCGACTGGCTCGCCCGCCGGCACCAGCGGCCGTCGTATGCGGAAGCCGCGACGATCGTCAGCGACGCGGTCGATGTCTTGCTCGCGACGCCCGAGACGCGTACGCCGGATCTCGGCGGCGCACTCGGCACGCGCGCCTTCACGCAGTCACTCATCCGCCAAATCGCGAAATGACCCAGTCCGCGCTCGCGTGCGACTGTCATGTGCACGTGTTCGGCCCGCGCGAGCGATATCCGCAGCGGGCTGACCGCGCCTACACGGCAGGCATCGCGTCGCTGGACACGCTGCGCGCGAACGCGACGCCGCTCGGCGTCACGCGGTTCGTGATCGTCCAGGCGAGCGTCAACGGCTTCGACAACGCGTGCCTGCTCGACACGCTCGACGCCCTCGACGGCCACGGCCGTGGCGTCGTCGTCGTCGATCCGAAGACTGTGACCGCGGCGACGCTCGACGACTGGTCGCGGCGAGGGGCGCGCGGGCTGCGGATCAACTTGTACAGCGATTACAAGGCTGGCGGCCCTGAAAGGGCCGCCCTACGAGCGCGCTTTGCGAGCCTCGCCGATGTTGCCCCGCCGGGCTGGCATATCGAGGTCATCGCGCCGATCCGGGTGCTCGTCGAGGCGGCGCCCATGCTGTCGCGCTCGCGCGTGCCGGTCGTGATCGATCACTACGGCCTGCCGGGCACCGACACGCCCGAGAGCGCGCACGGCCGCGCGCTGCTCGACGCGCTGCGGCAGCCCCACGTCTGGCTCAAGCTGTCGGGCCCCTATCGCGCCGTCGAAGCGCCCGGCTCCGATCCGGTGCACACGACGCCGCCGGCGGCCTGGCTGCGCGCGTTCGTCGAGACCGCGCCCGATCGCGTGGTCTGGGGCAGCGACTGGCCGCACACGCCGCCGCACGACGACTCGCGGCACGGCGAGCTGCCGGATCCGTTCCGGCCGATCGACTACGGAAAGCTGTTCGGAGAGTTTCTGCTGGCGGCGGGCACGAGCGCGCGCGGGATTCTCGTGGACAACCCCGCGCGGCTGTATGGGTTCTAGGCGTTATTTCGCCATCTCGACTTTCGTGATGGTGATCGTCTTGCCGGTGACGTCGCCCGTGATCGTCAGCGGCTCGCCCGCGTGGCGCATCAGGCCGGGGAACCGCTGATTCGTGATCATGTAGATCGTGCCGTCCTTCGCGGCGACGACGAGCTTGGGGGCGTCGGGCGTCTGGTAGTTGACGCAGGCGACCACGCAGTCGCGATCGCTGATCTGCGTGCCTTCCTTCTCGCGCATCGCCTTGTGCGACATGCCGCACATGCTGTCGCTGATCGTGCCGCTGACGGTCTTCTGCTCGGCGCGCGCCGTGCCTGCGCCCACGGCCACCCACACCGCTGCCGCCGCCGCGATCGCGAGCGTCTTCGTCGTGCTCATGACTACCGCTCTCCTTCCGCCTCTCTCGGGCTCTCCACCTTCTGGCCCGCCTTCTCCTCGGCCCGCGCCGCGTTGAGGATCCCTACCATACCGTAATTGCCCTCGTTGCACGCGTACTCGAACGGGCGCTGACTGTCGTCCTTCTTCGTCAGGTTCATCGCGAACGTCCACGGCCGCGTCCAGGTGTGCGGGTCGTCGAACGTCACCGACCACTCGACCGTCGCCGGCGAAATGGGCTTGAACCGCTCGGTCAGCTTCAGATATTCGCTCGAGCCGCGGTACGCGGTCTTGTCCGTGAAGTTCGTCGTCTCGACG
>CAZOIK010000057.1:0-10149 GCA_964579765.1 uncultured Bifidobacteriaceae bacterium | reverse complement strand
GAGCGGCAGGAGCTCCGGAATCGGCGTGGCCGCGCCCTTGGACGCCGTCGGCGCCTTCATCTTCCGGTAGAACGGGTTGATGACGAGGACGGCGTAGCCCGACTCGGCGAGCCGCTTGCCCATGGCGCGGAACGCGGGCCGCAGGCCGAAGATGTCCGGCCAGATCAGCACGCCCGGCGCCGAGCCGTTCTGCGGGTGGACGAAGTACGCGTCGCACGTGCCGTCGGGCGTGGTGATCGTCACGTCCGAGTCGGTGACGATGGCGGCGTTGGCGACGGCGGGCAGCATCATCGCGACGCCCGCGCCGAGCAGGATCCCGAACTGCCGGCGCGTCACGAGGCCGCGCTTCTCGTAGATCTCGGCATCTTCAGCGAAATGATCTCTGTCGCACATGGTGAGCTCCTTTTTTTCACTGGCGGCGGGGCCCCACCCCCGCCGCGAACTGACGCTGAGCCGCCTCGCTCCCGCTCGCGGCTGGCCGCAGGCGCTTTTTCCACTGGCGACGGGGCCACACTCCCGTCGCGGACTGACGCTGCGCCGCCTCGCTCCCGCTCGCGGCTGGCCGCAGGCGCCTTTTCCACTGGCGACGAGGACCCGCCCCCGTCGCGAACTGACGCTGCGCCGCCTCGCTCCGCTCACGGCTGGCCGCGGGCGCTTTTTCCACTGGCCTGCGGCACGACCCCCGCGGCGAACTGACGCCGAGCCGCTTCGCTCCCGCCCGCGGCCCTACGTCGAACGTGCCACGATTGCGGGAGACTCTACACCGAGTCGGGTCTCCGCCATCACCAAATCACCAAATCACCAAATCACCAAATCACGAGATGATCCAATTCACCGCTCAGTACAGCAGCGTGTTCGGCTCGAGGCCGCACAGCACGCGGCCGTACAGCTCGACGGCCGTCGGCGCGTGCATGATCGCGTGGTTGGCGAGCGCCTGCATGTCGCGCTGGAAGCGCTGAATGGGCACGTCCGCCTGGATGGACGAGGCGCCGCTCGCGTAGAAGAGCAGATCGACTGCCTCGCGCGCCAGCCCGGTCGAGTACCCGATGTGCGCCCGCGCCTTCACGCGATCGCGCATCGTCAGGCCGCCGTCGGGCGGCCGGTCGAGCAGCTGCGTGGCATAGAGGACGTGCGCCCACGCCGAATCAATCTTGAGCGACGCCTCGCCGACCTGCAGATGGGTGACGGGTGCTTCGGCCTTGTTCGTGTACGTCGTGTACGTGATTGCGCGGCCCGGCAGGCGATCGAAGAAGGTCTCGAGCGCGCCCATCGCGATGCCGACCGGCGTCCCGCCCGCGTTGACGACGAGGACGGACGCGAGCGGATAGCGGAAGTAGGGGTTGTCGCGGTTGTGCCTGTCGGGGTAGCGGCCCTCGGTCATGTCCGGCAGCGGCAGCGCGCGGTGCGCGGGGACGAAGACGTTCGCCGCGGTCACGGTGTTGCTGCCCGTGCCCGCCATCCCGCTCGCGTGCCAGTCGTCGAGGATCGTCAGCTCGCGGCTGCGGACGATCAGGCAGTACGGCACCGGCGGCTCGCCCTCGCGCGCCGACACGAGCGCGACGACGACCGTCCACTGCGCGCCGCGGCAGCCGGTGTTGTAGCCCCACCGGCCGTTGACGACGAAGCCGCCGGCCGTCGCGACCGCGGTGCCGGTCGGCGAGAACACGCCGGCGATGCGCGGCACGCCGCCGGCGAAGATCTCCTCCTGCGCCGCGTCGGGAAAGACGCCCGCCACCCACGCCATCGCGCTGTAGATCGTCGCGACCCACGACGTGGACGCACACCCGCGCGCGATCTCCGCGAGCACGCGGCACTGCGTCTCGAAGTCCGCTTCGGCGCCGCCGTACTTCGCCGGCGCCATCATCGCGAACACGCCCGCCTCGCCGAGCGCGTCGAGCGACGCCTGCGGCACGCGGCGCTCGCGCTCCGCCGTCCGGGCCTGTTCACGCAGCAGCGGCACCAGCGCCGCCGCACGATCGACGAGAGGAGTGTGAGATGGGAATTGGGTCATTTGGTGATTTGGTGATTTGGTGATTGGTGATGTGGTGGTGAGGTGATTGTAGGAGTCACCAATCACCCAATCAATCACCAGATCACCAAATCACCAGATGATGCAATTCTGCCGCGTGTGTAAGCTTGTTGCCGTGAGCCGGTTTCTCGACGTCGATGGGCTGCGCGTCCATTATCTGGACGCGGGCAGCGGGGACGCGGTGGTGCTGATCCACGGCTTCACGCATTCGGCCGAGCGATGGCGTCAGACGGGGCTGTTCGATCGGCTGGCATCGCGCCACCGCGTCGTCGCGCTCGACTGCCGCGGTCATGGGTTGAGCGACAAGCCGCACGACCCGGCGCGCTACGCGGACATGTACGAGGACGTCATTCGCATTCTCGATCGCGAAGGCCTCGATCGCGTCCACATCGTCGGCTATTCGATGGGCGCGGCGCTCGCCGGGCGACTGCTGCTGCGGCACCCGCGGCGATTCCTGACGGCGACGTTCGTGGGCGCCACGGGCCGCGCGTCGCAGGAGGGCACCGAGCGCCGCCGGCGGATGGCGGACGACTTCGAGCGCGGCGACGCGCGCATGCTCGTCACGGCCGTCTGGCCGACCCGCGACGCGCCGCCCACCGACGCGCAACTCCGCGAGGCCTCGGCGCGTACGCTGGCCGGTAACGACCCGCTCGCGCTGGCCGCCGTCCTGCGCGCGCCTGTTTCGATCGTGACGACGGAAGATCTGGCCGGCGTGGCGAAGTTCGTCCCGCTGCTGGGCGTCGCCGGCACCGCCGACTCCGCGCTGCAGGCGCTGAAAGACATGCAGCCGTCGATTCCCGAGCTCACCGTCGTCGCCATCGAGGGCGCCGGTCACACCGCGGTGCTGTCGCGCCCCGATCTCGCGGACACGATCGAACGTTTCATCGCCGCGCATTCATAGCGTCCGCCCCCGACATCCAGCCTCCGCCCTCGATTCGGGCACGAATCGTGCGTCCTCGTGCTGTGAGTCCCGGATTCACGGGAGGACGTCCATGCGTCGTACCCTCGTCGCCGGCATCGCCTTCGTCCTTGCGTGCTGGTTTCCGATTCGGCGTTGGATGAACCGGTGGGGCGCCACACGCGCCGACCTGACGCGCCGGATGGCCGGCGACGACCTCATCGCCGATCCGACGTTCTCGTACACGATGGCGGTCACCGTCGCCGCGCGCCCTGAGCACATCTGGCCCTGGCTCGTGCAAATGGGCTATCAGCGCGGCGGGCTCTACAGCTACGACTGGCTCGACCGGCTCTTCGGCTTTCTGGATCGTCCGAGCGCGACGCGCGTTCTTCCGGAATTTCAGCACCTCGCCGTCGGCGACACGATTCCTCTGCCTCACGGCCAGGGGTATCCGGTGGCCGTCGTTACACCTGGTCAGGCGCTCGTGCTGGACATGCGGAACATGTGGGGATTCGACTGGGTGTGGCAGTTCGGCCTCTATGCGATCGACGGGAGGCGCACACGACTCGTGTCACGCAGCCACGTCCGCCCGCGCACCGCATGGAGGTGGTTGTTCAGCGTGCTGGTGATCGAGCCCGCCGCGTTCGTCATGACGCGCCGCATGCTGCTCGGCCTCAAGCAGCGCGCCGAGACCCTCCAAATCACCCAATCACCAGATCACCAAATGACCAGATGATCGAATTCACGTTTCACTGCGGCAGCGCGTACGCGACGAGCTCCGCCGTGTAGTTGCCGCCGCCGATCGCGAGGACGATGTACTGCTTGCCGTTGAGCATGTAGGTCATCGGCGAGCCGGTCTGCGGCGCGGGCATGTAGACGGCGCCGGCGTCCGCGCCCGTCGCCTTGTCGTACGCGCGCAGCATGGCGCCGCGGCGGCCGTCGGGCAGCGTGAAGAACCCGCCTTCGCCCGCAATCACGAGCGTCTTCGTCACCAGCGTGCCGATGCGGCCGTCGCGTCCCGTGCGCGGGATGGTCAGCCCTTTGAGCTTCGGGTGATTGCGCACGCTGTCCGGCGTCTCGCCGTGCGGCACCTGCCAGACGAGCGTGCCCTGGTTCAGATCGAGCGCCGTGATGCGGCCGTACGGCGGCTTGATGATCGGCAGGCCTTCGACGAACAGCCCGTTGCTGCTCTCGCCGCCCGCGCCGACGGACGGTCCCGTCCGCTGGTTCGGCTTGCTCGGATCGGGCGCCGTGCCGGTGATGAAGTTCATGTCCGACTTGCGGCGCTCGTCGGGCGGCACGAGGCCGAGCGCGCTCGCCTGCGTGTTCGAGAACACGTACATCACGTGCGTCTCGGGATCGTACGAGCCGCCCTCCCAGTTCGCGCCGCCAGTCGCCGCCGGCAGAATGAGCGTCGCGCGCGGGCCGTCCCACCTGCTGACGACGGGCGGCGTGAAGATCGGGCCGATCTTGTACTTCGACACGAAATCGACGGCTTCCCGATGCAGCTCCGGCGTGAAGTCGATCAGGTCGTCGAGCGTGACGCCCTGCCGATCGAACGCCGGCGGCTTGGTGGGGAAGGGCTGCGTCGGCGAATACCACTCGCCGGGCACGTCGCCCTTCGGCACCGGACGCTCTTCGATCGGCCACACGGGCTTGCCGGTCGCGCGATCGAAGACGTAGACGAAGCCCTGCTTGGTCGGCTGCGCCAGCGCCTTGATCGGCTTGCCGTCCACGACGATGTCCGCGAGGATCGGCGCGCACGGGATGTCCATGTCCCAGATGCCGTGGTGCACGAGCTGGTAGTGCCACTTGCGCTTGCCCGTGTCGATGTCCACGGCGACGATGCTCTCGCCGAAGAGCCCCGGGCCGGGACGATGCCCACCGTAGTAGTCGCCCGTCGGCAGTTCGACGGGCAGGTAGACGAGGTTCAGGTCGAGATCGGCGGACATCTGCGCCCACACGCCGGCGTTGCCGGTGTAGACCCAGGACTCTTTCTCCCACGTGTCGTTGCCGAACTCGCCGAGCTGCGGGATCGTGTGGAAGATCCACAGACGCTTTCCCGTGCGGGCGTCGAAGCCGCGGACGTAGCCCTTCTCGTTCTGCCGGCTGCGCGGCGCGCTGCCGGGCAGATGCGCGGCGCCGATGATGACGACGTTCTTCGCGACGAGCGGCGTCGCGTGCAGGCCGACTTCGCCTTTGACGAGATCCATCGGCTGGTCGTCGTCCAGCTTCAAGTCCACGATGCCGTTCTTGCCGAAGGTCGCGACCGGGACGCCCGTCTTCGCGTTGAGCGCGAGCATCTGGTAGCCGGGCGTGACGTAGATGACGCGGTCGTCGCCCTTGCCGTCGCTCCAGTAGGCGAGACCGCGGCCGGAGAGTTTTCTCGGCGCCGACTCGCCGCGCGGGCCTTCGTGCTCCTGGTGCATCCACAGCAGCTCGCCCGTCGCCGCGTCGAGCGCGACGACGGCGCGGCGCGATCCGGCCGTGACGTAGATGGTGCCGTTCACCATCAGCGGCGTGGACTCGTAGTTGTATTCGGGCCGCGGGCCGAGCGACGTCGTCTTGAAGCGCCACGCGACCTCGAGCTTGTCGAAGTTGATCTTGTTGATCTGATCGAGCGGCGCGTAGCGCGTGTTGCCCAGATCGCCGCCGTATGTCGTCCACTGGCCGTTCTTCGCGCCCGTCTGCGCGAAGCCGGAAGAGGCGAAGAGGAGCGCCGCGATCGAAATGGTCAGGCGTCGCATGGATGGTCCTTTGTGCTTGGTGCGTGGTTCTTGGTCCGTCCTCGGTCCTTTGTCCGTCCCTGGTCCCTGGTCCTTTGTCCTTGCTGTGGACCACGGACCATGGACCACGGACGGACCAGGCACCAGGGCCCAAGTACTAAGGACCATGAAGCCGCCCAATCATAGGGCGTTTTCGACGAAAGTGCATACGATTGAGGGATGGCGCAGCCGAAGCGGCTCGTCACGGACACGCCGCATGCGCTCGGGCCGTTTGCGTTCGGCGCGCTCGCCGTCGCCCTCGGCATTGTGGCCGGGTTCGGCGCGTTCGCGTTTCGCGTGCTCATCGCGCTCGTCCACAACCTGGCGTTCAGTGGACGGCTCTCGATCGTCTACGACACCAACCGTCACACGCCCGCGAGCCCGTGGGGCGTCGCCGTCGCGGTCGTGCCCGCGCTCGGCGCCGTCCTCGTCGTCTTTCTCGTCGAGACGTTCGCGCCCGAAGCGCGCGGCCACGGCGTGCCCGAGGTGATGGACGCCATCTACTACCACAAGAGCGTCATCCGCCCGATCGTCGCCGGCATCAAGGCGCTGGCGTCGGCGGTCTCGATCGGCACGGGCGGATCGGTCGGGCGCGAGGGGCCGATCATCCAGATTGGCGCCGCGTTCGCGTCGTTCAGCGGCGGGCTGGCTCGCGTGTCGCGCTGGCAGCGCGCGACGCTCGTCGCGGCGGGCGGTGGCGCCGGCATCGCGGCGACGTTCAACACGCCGCTCGGCGGCGTGCTGTTCGCCGTCGAAGTGCTGCTGCACGAGGTGAGCGCGCGCACGCTCGTCCCGGTGGCGCTGGCGACGACGACGGCGACCTACGTCGGGCGGTATCTGTTCGGCAACACGCCCGCGTTTCCCGTGCCGCCGCTCCAGGTGCCCGAGCACCTCGTGCTGCTGCCGGCATACGTCGTCCTCGGCGCGCTGATGGCGGTCGCCTCCGTCGTGTTCATCCGCGCGCTCTACGGGACCGAGGATCTGTTCGAGCGCGCCGCGCCGCGCCGTCCGTATCTGCGCCACGTCGCCGGCATGCTCGGCGTGGGCGCGATGTTCACGGCGCTGTTCGTCCTGTCGGGGCACTACTACGTGGAGGGTGTCGGCTATGCGACCATCCTCGACGTCCTCGTCGGATCGCTGACGAGCGTTCGCGTCCTGCTGCTGCTCGCGCTGCTCAAGCTCGTCGCGACCTCGACGACGCTCGGGTCGGGGGCGTCGGGCGGGATCTTCTCGCCCGCGCTCTTCATGGGCGCGACGCTCGGCGCGGCGTACGGCGCCCTCGTGCGGCTCGTGTTCCCGGCCGCCGGCATCGCTCCCGCGGTGTTCGCGCTCGCGGGCATGGCGGGGATGGTCGCGGGCGCGACGGGCGCGGCGCTGACCGCCATCGTGATGATGTTCGAGATGACGCTCGACTACGCGGTGATTCTGCCGATGACGCTGACCGTCGCGGTCAGCTACGGCCTGCGCCGGCTCCTGCTCGCGGAGAGCATCTACACGATGAAGCTCGTGCGGCGCGGACACGTGATGCCCGAAGCGCTCCAGTCGAACGCGCATCTGGTGCATCACGTCGGCGACATGAAAGTCGCGAAGGCGGTCGTGCTGCCCGACGATCTGCCGCCGTCGCGCCTTCCGCTCGAGGAGGGCACGGATGCGCCGACGCACGTCGTCCTCGTCAGCGGCCTGCAGATCGCCGGCGTCATCTCGCGCGACTGGGCGCTCGCGCATCGCTCGACGGTGCAGCAGGCGGCGCGCCTCGGCGACCTCGCGCGCCACGACTTCATCCTCGTGACGCCGGAGACGACGATGTTCGATCTGCTCGCGGCGCTGCAGCGGACGCACGCGGCGCTCGCGATCGTCGTGACGCCTCCGGCCGCCGGCGCCGCCGACGCGCCGCTCGACGTCAAGGGCGTGATCGACAAGGCCGAAATCGCCGAAGCGCTCGCCGAAGGGATGGAGCTGTTCGAGGACTGACTGTGATACAACCACCTTATGAAGATCACGATCGCCAGCGCTGCGGTCGCTCTCGTGTGCTCGATCGCGCTGCCGGTCGCGGCGGACGCCGCCGGCCAGGCGCGCGCCGCGCAGCTGCGTGACGCGGCGGCGCGCAACCTCGCGCTGTTTCAACCGAGCCAGAAGCACTGGTTCGAGGTGCAGCGCTGCGACTCGTGTCATCACCAGTACCAGCCCGAGCTCGCGTATCGCGCCGCGCGCGACCACGGCATTCCGTTCGACGAGGGGATCGCCCGCACGAATGCCGCGCGGGCATTCACGTACGCCGATCTCGACAGGGTGATCCAGTACTCGTGGATCATCGAGCCGGCGGTGGACGACGCGTATCGGCTGATCGCGGCGGATGCGGCCGGCGTGCGCCCGAGTCTCGGGACTTCGGTGATGGCGAAGCTGCTGATGGCGCGGCAGAATCGCGGCGGCGACTGGCCCAGCCATCGCCAGCGCCCGCCGTCGTCGTACAGCAACTTCACGTTCACCGCGCTCGGCGTCCGCGCGATCCAGTTGTACGCGCATCCGAGCCAGAAGTCCGAGCTCGCGCGGCACGTGGCGCTCGCGCGGACGTGGTTCGAGTCGCACACGCCCATCGACACGGAGGAGCGGACGTACAAGCTGCTGGGACTCAAGTGGGCCGACGGCGATCGCGCGGAGCTGGCGGCGGCCGCGCGCGACCTCGCGAGCCAGCAGCAGGCCGACGGCGGCTGGGCGTCGCTCGACGGCCGCGACAGCGACGCGTACTCGACCGGCGAAGCGCTCGTCGCGCTGCACGACGGCGGCGGCGTGCCGATCGCGGATGCGAACTGGCAGCGCGGGATCGACTGGCTGCTGAAGACGCAGGCAGCGGACGGTTCGTGGCACACGCACACGCGCCTCTATCCGCCGGCGCCGCTCAGCCCGCCGTACTTCGAGAGCGGGCTGCCGTACGGCCACGATCAGTTTCTCTCGGCGCAGGGCGGCGCGTGGGCCGACATCGCGCTTGCCTACGCGCTCGGCCCCGCCACACACGTCGTCCCCGCGCCGCTGCCGGGCGTCGCCCCGCAGGACGTGCCGGCCTGGGCCGAGACCGTGATCTTCGGCACGACCGCGGACGTGAAGACGCTCCTCGACGGCGGCCTCGATCCGAACGCCGCGACGAAGGAGGGGACGACGGCGCTGATGATGGCGGCGCCCGATGCGGAGAAGATGAAACTGCTCCTCGATCGCGGCGCGAACGTCAACGCGCGCTCGCAGACAAAGTACACGGCGCTGATGGTGGCGGCGCAGTACGGCACGCACTCGACGCCGGCCATCCGGCTGCTGCTCGCGCACGGCGCCGACGCGTCGCCGTCGCAGGGCGCGCCGCTCTTCAACGCTGATCCGCTGTTTCTCGCGGCCTACGGCGGCAACGCCGAGGTGCTGCCGGATCTGCTGAAGGCGGGCGCCAGTCTCAACGGAGAAATGCGGCTGATCGGCACGTCGAGCACCGATCCCATCTCCGGCGCGGTGCGCCACGGCTATCTCGACGTCGCCGAGACGCTGGTGACGCTCGGCGCGCCCGTTGACCGCACCGACGCGCGCATCACGCCGCTCGTGAAGGCCGTGCTCGGCGATCAGGTGGAGATGGCGAGGTTCCTGATTTCAAAGGGGGCCAACGTCAACCACGTGGACGGCAACGGCATGACGCCGCTGCTGTACGCCGCGTCGATCGACTTCGGCACGCCGCGGATGATCGATCTGCTGCTGACGTTGGGCGCCGACCTGAACGCGAAGACGAAGGACGGGAAGACCGCGCTCGACCTCGCGCGCCAGTATCGTCATACGCACCTGATCCCGTCGCTCGAGCGACAGGCGCGGCGGTGAATCGCGGCATCTGGTGACTGCTGTCGCGTAGGGCGGCCCTTTCAGGGCCGCCACGACGCCGGCACCATCGGATCCCGTCCCGGCACCCTCGGACTCCGTCCCGGCAGCCACGGATCTCATTCCGGCAGTCATGGATCCCGTTCCGGGAGGCGCGGATCCGGGTCAGGCACGCGCGGATCCGGCTTTGGCTTGCCCGGTTCTTGTCCCGACTTGCACGGAATCGTCTCCGGCCGCGAACGAACGGGCTTCTTACCCCGTAGGATCCGCCCAGGGAAAGGACGGATCCGATGACGGCCAAGCAAACACGCCGGTGCGACATGCTCGCGTGCGTGCAGGAGTTCGGACGCAAGCACGGAAAGGCGTTTGTCGCGTCGCCGTCCGCGCGCGACGCGCTCGCCCTCATCGCCACACAGCTCGACGAGATCAAACGCGTCGATACGCGCGGGAGCCGCGGGGGGAGCGGCAAGAATGCCGCGCGCGCGGCGCTCGCGCGCGCCGTCACGCAGGTCCGCCGCACGGCGCGCGCGCTGGCGATCGACGCCCCTGGCGTCGATGCGCGTTTCACGATGCCGCGGAGCGAGAGCGATCGCGCGCTCATCGGCGCCGCGGCC
>CAZOIK010000056.1:0-21404 GCA_964579765.1 uncultured Bifidobacteriaceae bacterium | reverse complement strand
CGCCAGTGTGAAAAAGGAGAGTAAGGCATGGCAACTGTGATCGAGAAGAATCAACACGCGTTCGAGGCCGCCAAGGCCGCCGGCCGCGTCCCGTACAAGGTGGCCGACCTCAATCTGGCCGACTTCGGCCGCAAGGAGATGCGGCTGGCCGAGCAGGAAATGCCCGGACTGATGTCGATCCGCAAGGAATACGCGGCGAGCAAGCCGCTCAAGAACACGCGGATCATGGGCAGCCTGCACATGACGATTCAGACGGCCGTCCTCATCGAGACGCTCGCCGAACTCGGCGCCGACGTGCGCTGGGTGTCGTGCAACATCTTCTCGACGCAGGATCACGCAGCTGCCGCGGTGGTCGTGGGCCGGCCCGAGACGGGCGGAACGCCGCAGAATCCGAAGGGCATTCCGGTGTTTGCGTGGAAAGGCGAGACGCTCGACGAGTACTGGTGGTGTACGAACCAGGCGCTCGAGTGGCCGGACGGCAGCGGTCCCACCTCGATCGTGGACGACGGCGGGGACGCGACGCTGCTCCTGCACAAGGGCGTCGAGTTCGAGAAGGCGGGCAAGGTGCCGGCGTTCAAGCCTGAGAGCGAGCCCGAAGAATGGGGCGTCATCCTCAAGCTAATCAGCGACACGCTCGCCAAGGACAAGAACCGCTGGACCAAGCTGTCGAAGGACATGATCGGCGTCAGCGAGGAGACGACGACCGGCGTGCACCGGCTTTACCAGATGCAGGAAATGGGTCAGCTGATGTTCCCCGCGATCAACGTCAACGACTCGGTGACCAAGAGCAAGTTCGACAACATCTACGGCTGCCGCCACTCGCTGACCGACGGCATCTGCCGCGCCAGCGACGTCATGATGGGCGGCAAGGTCGCCGTCGTCGCGGGCTTCGGTGAGGTCGGCAAGGGGTCGGCGCAGGCGCTGCGTGGCCAGGGCTGCCGCGTCATCGTCACCGAAATCGATCCGATCTGCGCGCTGCAGGCGGCGATGGAGGGCTACGAAGTCAACACGCTCGACAACGTCGTCTCGACCGCCGACATCTTCATCACGACGACCGGCAACTTCAACATCATCACCGCCGAGCACATGAAGAAGATGAAGGACAAGGCCATCGTCGGCAACATCGGCCACTTCGACAACGAGATCGACATGGCCGGCCTGTCGAAGATCCCCGGCATCCAGCGGATCGAGATCAAGCCGCAGTACGACGAGTGGAAGTTCCCTGACGGCCACAGCGTGATGGTGCTCGCCGAGGGACGCCTGCTCAACCTCGGCTGCGCAACCGGCCACCCGAGCTTCGTGATGTCCGCGTCGTTCAGCAACCAGACGATCGCGCAGCTCGAGCTCTACGCGAATCGCGCGAAGTACGACAAGAAGGTCTACATCCTGCCGAAGCACCTCGACGAGAAGGTCGCGCGCCTGCATCTCGATCATCTCGGCGTCAAGCTGACGCGGCTCACGAAGGAACAGGCCGACTACCTCGGCGTGCCGGTCGAGGGCCCGTACAAGCCGGAGCATTATCGCTACTAGGAAGTTGGAACTGAGAAGTTAGAACTGAGAAGTTGGAAGTCAGAAGGGAACGTGGGGCCCGGGGCTGTGAAGCAGTCCCGGGCCCTTTGCTTGTCAGGACGTCTTGCCTGGCGGGTTGGTGTTGTTCAAGGCCGCGGCGCCGAGGAATCCGCCGAGGCTCATCGTCTCGACGGCGCTGCTCGGGATCACCATCAGCGCGCCCTTCTCTTTCAATCCTTCGTAGAGAATGTTCATCGCCCGCAGGTGCAGCGCGGTCGGATTGTCGCGGTACACCAGCGCCGCCTGATCGAACAGCTTCGCGATCTCGACTTCGGCTTCGCCAAGAATGATGCGCGCCTGTTTCTCGCGCGTCGCCTGCGCCTGCCTCGACATCGCGTCCTGCAGCTCCGCAGGAATCACGACGTCGCGCATTTCGACCGACTGCACGGTGATTCCCCAGGGGTTCGACCGCTCGTCGATCAGCTTCTGGAGCTCGGTTTCGATCCGTTCCCGACCCACCAGCAGATCGCCGAGCGGCGTGCGCCCGATGATGTCGCGAAGCGCCGTCTGCGCGGCCCAACTCACGGCCTGCGCGTAGCTCTGGACCTCGAGCGCCGCTTTGACCGGATCGTGCACCATCCAGAAGAGCACCGCGTCCACGTTCACCGGCACGGTGTCCGCCGTCAGCGTCTGCTCCGCGGTGAACCCGGTCGTCACGGTCCGCTGATCGATCCACGCGGACACGGAATCGAGGAACGGCACGACCCAGAACAGCCCGGGGCCCTTCATGGCCTGGTACCGCCCGAGGCGCAGGATGATGCCGCGCTCCCATTGCTGCGCGATCTTCGGCGCCTGCATCGCGACGAAGCCCGCCAGCGCCGCGATTACCGCCGGGGCCGGATTGCCGACGGCGATCGAGACAGCCACTCCCGGGAGGAGACACAAGACGAATACGAAGAACGAGACGATGTTCACGGGCAGCTCCTTTCGCGGTCCAGTCAGAGTCAGCTCTTCGCCGATCGATGCGCCCGCAGCGCCGCGATGACCTCGTCGGCGCTGAACCCGTGGGCGTCGCCTTCGGCGAGCACGCGCGTGGCGAACGCTTTCAGCCGCCGTGCGTGCTCGGAGGCCGGCCGCGCCTCGGCCCGCCCGGCCCGCACGAACGTCCCTACTCCCCGCCGCGTCTCGAACACGCCGTTGCGCTCCAACTCGCTGTAGACGCGCGCAATCGTGTTCGCGTTCACCTTCAGCTCCACAGCCAGCTCCCGCACCGTCGGCAGCTGATCGCCCGGCTTCAACCGCCCGGCGGCAATCGCCGCCCGCAGCCCCCGTTCGATCTGCGCGTAGATCGGGGTCGCGTCGGCCGCGTCCACGGACACGAACATTAACCTATTATACTAGTTCATTAATACAATTCGGCGTGCCCCGTTGTTCGTCGCCGAACCGATGTGATACGCTTCTGGCTTCGATGCTGGCCCGTCACCCTTACGCGCATCGTCACCACCGCGGCACACGTCTGCGGAGTTGCGCGTGATCCAGGGCCGGTAATTTTCACCCGGAACAGACATGAGCAACCCCGCCCGACCGGCGGGGTTTTTTATTTATGGACTACTCGAAACTGAACGGGCTCATCCCGGCCGTCATCCAGGACGCCGACTCGAACGAAGTCCTGATGGTCGGCTTCATGAACGACGTCGCGCTCGCGAAGACGCGCGAGAGCGGCTTCGCCACGTTCTTCAGCCGGACGCGCAACACGCTCTGGATGAAGGGCGAGACCTCGGGCAACCGCCTTGCCGTCACGGACATCCTCGTCGATTGCGACGACGACACGGTGCTGGTGAAGGTGAAGCGCCAGGGCGACGGCAACGTATGCCACACCGGCCAGCGCACGTGCTTCTTCCGGAAGCTGGACGCGCAATGAAACTCAAACTCGGTATCCCGAAAGGATCGCTACAGGACGCGACCGTGCAGCTGTTCGCGCGCGCGGGCTTCAACATCTACGTCAGCTCGCGCTCGTACTTCCCCTCGATCGACGATTCGGAGATCGAGTGCATGCTCATTCGCGCACAGGAAATGGCGCGCTACGTCTCCGACGGCGTCCTCGACGCGGGACTGACCGGCCAGGACTGGATCCGCGAACACGAGCTCGGTGACGGCCGGACGGGCGTCCTCGAGAGCATCGCCGACTTGATCTACGCCAAACAGAGCTTCGGCAAGGTCCGCTGGGTTCTCGCGGCGCCCGAGGAGTCCTCGATCAAGTCAGCCAGGGACCTCGAAGGCAAGACGATCGCCACGGAGCTCGTGCGCGTGACCAACGAGTGGTTCAAGCAGCAGAACGTGAAGGTCAACGTCGAGTTCTCGTGGGGCGCGACCGAAGTCAAGCCGCCCGTGCTCGCCGACGCCATCGTCGAAGCGACGGAAACCGGATCGACGCTGCGCGCCAATCGCCTCGCCATCATCGGCGAGGTGATGCAGTCGAACACGCAGCTCATCGCCAACAAGACGGCGCTGGCCGACGCGTGGAAGCGCACCAAGCTCGAGAACATCGCGCTGCTGCTCAAAGCCGCCATTGCCGCCCAGGGCCGCGTCGGCCTCATGCTGAACGTGCGCCAGAAGGATCAGGTCGCCGTGCTGAAGCTGCTTCCATCGCTCCAGGGTCCGACGATTTCGCCGCTGAGCGACACCGAGTGGGTCGCGGTGAACACGATCATCGAGGAACGCACCGTCCGCGACCTCATTCCGAAGCTCAAGGCCGCCGGCGCCGAGGGCATCGTCGAGTACCCGCTGAACAAAATCGTGCTCTAGCCATGCGAATCATCGACGCAGACAACCGCCGACGCCTCGACGCGCTCCTGAAGCGGCGGACCGCCGCCGATCCCGCGTTCGAGCGACGCGTCCGCACGATCGTGAACGCCGTGCGGCGCGACGGGGACAGGGCCCTCGCCCGCTTCGCCCGGCGCTTCGACAACGCGGCCGAACCGCTCGAGGTGTCGCCGGCCGAAATGCGCGATTACGCGGCGCTCGTGCCTGCCGACGTCCGGCGCGCCATCAAAACGGCCGCGCGCAACATCGCGCGTGTCGCGTTCCGGCAGGTGCCGCAGCACTGGGATCTGTCGGTCGTGCCCGGCGTCCGCATCGAGCAGCGCGTCGAGCCGCTCGCCCGCGTCGGCTGTTACGTCCCGGGCGGACGCTTTCCGCTGCCCTCGTCGCTGCTGATGACCGCGGTGCCGGCGCGCGTCGCCGGGGTGCGCGAGGTCGTCGTGATGTGCCCGCGGCCGGAGCCGGCGGTCATGGCGGCGGCGCTCGAGTCCGGCGTCACGAAGATGTTCCGCGTCGGCGGCGCGCACGCGATCGCGGCGCTCGCCTACGGCACGGCGCGCGTGCCGCGCGTAGACAAGATCGTCGGACCCGGTAACCGCTTCGTGGCTGCGGCCAAAGCCCTGGTCGCCGGCGACTGCGCCATCGACTTCTACGCCGGGCCGACCGAGATCGTGATCGTCGCCGGCGGCGGACGCGCCGACTGGATTGGCGCGGACCTTGTCGCGCAGGCGGAGCACGATCCGGACGCGCGATCGATCTTCATCACGTGGAGCCGGCCGCTTGCGAACCGCGTGTCTCGGCTGGTCGATGCGGCCGCCGCGAGCCGCGACATCGTCCGCCGCTCGCTGCAGGCGCACGGCGCCATCATCGTGACCCGGTCGGCCGAGGCCGCGATGGCGCTCGCCAACACGATCGCGCCCGAACACCTGGTCGTCGATCGCGAGTCGCTGACGCGGCACTCGGTGACGGCCGGCGCGCTCTTTGTCGGGCCGTTCACCGCGCAGGCCGCCGGCGACTACGCCACCGGGTCCAACCATGTGCTGCCCACGGCCGGCGCGGCGCGATTCCGCGGAGGCCTGAGCGCCGCCGATTTCGTCCGCGTCATGTCGGTACAGCGCGTCTCGCGCGAAGGGCTCAAGCGCCTCGCGCCGACAATCCTTCCGCTCGCGCGCGCAGAGGGTCTCGTCGCGCACGCCGAATCGGTCGAGGTACGGCTGTGAGTGGACCGCTGAAATCGCACTACGAGAAGCCGGCGGAGATGTACGACGGGCTGCGGCTGCACCAGAACGAGAACACCGAAGGTTGTTCACCGCGCGTGCTCGACGCGCTCGCGCGCCTCACGCGCGAGCAGCTCGGGTTCTACCCGCCCTACTCGGCGGCGACCGAGGCCGCGGCCCGCTACTTCGGCGTCGGCGCCGACCGCGTGGCGCTCGTCAACGGACTCGACGAGGGCATCATGGGCGCGGCAATCGCCTACCTGCGTCCGTCGGCCGGCGCCGGTATCGTGCCAGAAGCGATCGTGCCCGAGCCGGCGTTCGAGATCTTCCGCTTCGACACGGCGGTGGCCGGCGGCAAGCTCGTGCAGGTGATGCCCCGGCCCGACTTCAGCTTCCCGCTGGACGACGTGCTCGCGGCCATTACGCCGGCCACACGCGTCGTCTTCGTGACGAACCCGAACAACCCGACGGGCGTGTCGGTGCCCTTCGACGCGATCCGCACGATCGCGGCGCGTGTGCCGCCGGAAGCGATCGTCTTCCTCGACGAGGCCTACGCCGAGTTCGCGGGTCGGAGCTTCATTCACGAGCTGCCCGCGTTCCCGAACGTCGTCGTCGGGCGCACGTTCTCGAAGGCATTCGGCCTCGCGGCCATCCGCATCGGCGCGGTCGTCGGCGCACCTGACGTGGTGGATCCCATCCGGTTTGTGACCCCGGTGTACAGCGTCAACATCGCCGCCGTCGTCGCGCTTCAGGCCGCGCTCAGCGACACCGACTACTTGAACGACTACCTGCGCCAGGTGAAGGCGTCGAAAGCACTGCTTTACGCGGCATGCGAACGGATGAAGCTGACCTTCTGGCCGAGCGACGCGAATTTCGTGCTCGTGCGCGTCGGCGATCGCGTCGGCGACGTCGTCGAGTTCGCGCGCGCCAGAGGGATCTATCTGCGCAATCGCTCGAGCGAGCCGGGATGCGAAGGCTGCCTGCGCATGGCCACCGGAGTCGTCGAACACACCAAGCGCGGCATCGCCGTGCTCGAGGAGGCCGTGTGCGCCGCGCGGTGATCGACCGTCGGACAACGGAGACGCAGATCGCGCTGACGCTGGTGCTCGAAGGCCAGGGCCGTTACCAGGTGCGAACCGGCATCCGCTTTCTCGATCACATGCTGGAGCTCTTCGCGCGGCACGGCGCGTTCGATCTGAAGGTGAACGCGACAGGCGATCTCGACGTTGACCAGCACCACACGGTGGAAGATCTGGGCATCGCGCTCGGCGAGGCGGTCTCGGCCGCGATCGGCACGCGCAAGGGCATCAACCGCGCCGGCTACTTCGTGATGCCGATGGACGAAACCCTCGCCGTCGCCGCGATCGATCTCGGCGGACGGCCGCACGCCGTCGTCAACCTCAAGGTCAAGGTGGAGAAGGTCGGCGATCTGCAGACGGAGCTCGTGCACGATTTCTTCGAAGGCTTCGCGATCGGCGCGCGGGCGAACGTGCACGTCAACGTGCTCTACGGGCGATCGAGCCACCACCACGTCGAGGCCGTGTTCAAAGCGTTTGCGCGCGCGCTGCGCGTCGCGGTCGCGAAGGACAAGCGGCTCGCGAAGATGCTGCCCAGCACCAAAGGGCTGCTGTGATTGCGCTCATCGACTACAAGGCGGGCAACCTGACGTCGGTGCGGAAAGCCTTTGCCGCGCTCGGCGCGGAGCTGTTCACGCCCGAGCGGCCCGAAGATCTCGAGCAGGCGGCGGCAATCGTCGTCCCTGGCGTCGGCCATTTTGGCGCGACGAAGGCGCTCGGGCCCGCGTGGATCGAGGCGATTCTCGCGCGCGTCGGGGAGCTCCGCCCCCTGCTCGGCATCTGCCTCGGAATGCAGTGGCTTTTCGAGGGCAGCGACGAGGCCCCCGATCTGCCCGGCCTCGGCCTGCTGAGCGGCCAGTGCTACCGCCTGCGCGCCAGCGACGTGAAGATCCCGCACGTCGGCTGGAATTCGCTCGCGATCGAGCGCGACAGCGCGATCGTCGAAGGCGTCGCGCAGGGCGCGCAGGTCTATTTCACGCACAGCTACGTCGCGCCCGTCACCGGCGACACCGTGGCCGTCACGACGCACGGCGAGCCGTTCGCGTCGATCGTGCAGCGCGGCCACGTCGCCGGCGTGCAGTTCCATCCCGAGAAGTCCGGCGACGTCGGACTGCAGGTGCTCAGGAACTTCCTGAGCATGGTCGGCTAGCGGCGATGCTGTCCAAGCGCATCATCGCCTGCCTGGACGTGCGGGACGGCCAGGTCGTCAAGGGGATCAACTTCGAAGGTCTGCGCGCTGCGGGCGATCCCGCCGAGCTCGCGCGCCGCTACAACGCCGAAGGCGTCGACGAGCTCGTCATCCTCGACATCACGGCGACCCTCGAGCGGCGCCGCGCGCTCGCCGACACGATCCGCGCCGTCGCGCGCGAGCTCTTCATTCCGCTCGCCGTCGGCGGCGGCATCCGCACGGAAGCCGACGCCGCGGCGGCCGTCGAGGCGGGCGCCGACAAGGTGAGCCTGAACACAGCGGCGCTCGCCAACCCGGCGCTCATCACGACGCTGGCCGAGCGATACGGCAGTCAGGCGGTCCTCGTCGCCATCGATGCGAAGTGGGAAGGCGATCGCGCGGCCGTGTACGTCCGCAGCGGCAGCACGCCCGGAAATCGCGACGCCGTCGAGTGGGCAAAGGAAGCGGAAAGCCGCGGCGCCGGCGAGATCCTGCTCACGTCGATCGATCGCGACGGCACGAAGATGGGCTTCGACTGCCGCCTCACCGCCGCCGTGTCGAGCGCCGTCTCGATCCCGGTCATCGCGTCGGGCGGCGCCGGGACGCTCGATCACTTCGTCGAGGTGTTCACCACCGGCCGGGCCGACGCCGCGCTCGCGGCGTCGATCTTTCATTACGCCGAGACAAGCGTCAGGGCTCTCAAGACGCACCTTCGTGCCGCCGGCATTCCGGTCCGCCTCTGATGCTGATTCCGTCCATCGATCTCCAGAACGGGGCGGTCGTGCAGCTCGTCCAGGGCGAGCGCCTCGCGATTCGCGACGACGACATCTTCAAGTGGGTGCGCCGGTTCGAGCGCTTCCCGAAGGTCCAGGTGATCGATCTCGATGCCGCGATGGGGCGCGGCGACAACCTGGCGATCGTGCGCCAGATCGCTCCGGCGCTCTCGTGTCAGGTGGGCGGCGGTATCCGCAGCGTCGAGCGCGCGTCGGACGTCCTCGCCGCCGGCGCCCGGAAGATCATCGTCAGCTCGGCGCTGTTCAGCGACGGCAAGCCCGATCTCGATTTCGCGCGTCGGCTGTCAGAGAGCGTCGGCGTCGATCGCGTGATTGCCGCCGTGGACAGCAAAGGCGGGCGGGTGGTGATTCACGGCTGGAAGACGCCGCTGCCGATTACGGCGGTCGAGGCGGTGCGCGCGCTCGAGCCGTTCTGCGGCGAGTTCCTCTACACCCACGTCGACGCCGAAGGCCTCATGGGCGGCACCAACCGGGCGGCGATTCTGGCCGTGCGCGACGCGACGAGCCGGCGGGTGACGGCCGCGGGCGGCATCACCACCCAGGACGAAATCGACGACCTCGACGCCCACGGCGTGGACGCGGTCGTCGGCATGGCGCTCTACACGGGGAAGTTGACGTTCTAAGCTTCTCCGCCTTACTTCTTCTTCAGCGTCGTCAGATAAGCGACGAGCGCATCGACGTCGTCTCGTTCGAGTGAGAACTGCTTCATCGCCGGCTTTCGCGTCGCTCCGGTCTTCGCCGTCATCGCATTGGCGTCGGTGATCCACGCACGGATGTCGGCCGCCGACAGCTTGCTCCCGACATCGTCCAGCGAGCCTTTAGCGTTCCCCTTACCGGCGATCGAGTGGCAGAGCGTGCACTTCTGATCGACGAACAGCTTCTCACCCTTCGCCTTCAGGTCCTGCGCGGACGCTGCCGGAATTCCGGCAACCAGACAGAGAACGGCGCTTGCGAGCACTCGACGCACCATGCGAACTCCTCTCGTGTGTGTGCGGCTCATGGTAGCATCGCGCCACTTCCAATAACACATGACGCAGTCAGCGGAATTTCCTCCGACGCCGGCCGCCGGAGCATTCGATCGACGAAGATTCCTCGACGCGGTGCTCGCCGTGGGTTTCGTCTCGACGGCCGCGGCCATCGCGTATCCGGTCGCGCGTTTCCTCGTGCCGCCGGACTCCGGCGAGGCGGCCACCAGCTCCGTCGTCGCTGGAAAGGCGGCGGCGCTCAAGCCGAACTCGGGGCTCATTTTTCCGTTCGGCAGCAAGCCCGCCATTGTCGTCCGCTCGCCCGACGGCACGTTGAGCGCCTTCAGCGCGGTCTGCACGCACCTCGAGTGCACCGTGCAGTACAGGGCCGACACGTCGCAGATCTGGTGCGCCTGCCACAACGGCCTCTACGATCTCGGCGGCAACGTCGTGTCGGGACCGCCGCCGCGCCCGCTGCAGCGCTTCACGGTGAACCTGCGCGGAGAGCCCGGCAACGAGGACATCGTCGTGTCGCGGAATTCGTGAGCGGTGACCGCGATGATGCAGCAGCTGGTCGACTGGCTCGATGAACGGCTCGATCTCGGCGGGCTGAAACACTTCATCGCCGAGAAGGCCGTGCCGGTGCACGCGCAGGAGGTCTGGTACTACCTCGGCGGCCTCACCCTGTTCCTCTTCGCCGTGCAGATCGTCACCGGCATCCTGCTGCTCCTCTACTACCGGCCGAGCGCCACGGAGGCCTACGAGAGCGTCCAGTTCATCGTCACGCGCGTCCCGTTCGGCTGGCTCATCCGCAACATCCACAGCTGGTCGGCGAATCTGCTCATCGGGGCCGCCTTCGCGCATTTCTTCAGCGTGTTCCTGCTGAAGTCGTACCGCAGACCGCGCGAGCTCACCTGGGTGTCCGGCATCCTGCTGCTGTTTCTGATGCTCGGCTTCGGGTTCAGCGGCTACCTGCTGCCGTGGAACGAGCTGTCGTTCTTCGCGACGAAGGTGGGCACGGGCATCGCCGGCTCGGTCCCGATCGCCGGCCACTTCCTGCTGCGGCTGCTCCGCGGGGGCGACGACGTGACGGGGGCGACGCTGTCGAGGTTCTTCGGCCTGCACGTCGCCGTGCTGCCGGCGATCGCCACGGCGCTGGTGGCGCTGCACCTGCTGCTGGTACAGCGGCAGGGCATGAGCGTGCCGCTTCGCGTCGAGCAGCAGCTCAAGCCGGGAGAGCGCGTCCGGCAGATCCCGTTCTTTCCGAACTACATCCTGCGCGACGTGCTGGTGTGGTACATCGCGCTCGCGGCGCTCGCGGCCCTGGCCGCGTTTTCGCCCTGGGGCCTCGGCAGGAAGGCCGATCCGTTTGCCGCGGTTCCACCCGGTATCCGGCCGGAGTGGTATTTCCTCGCGATGTTCCACACGCTCAAACTGATCCCGAGCCACGTGCTCGGCTTCGAAGGCGAGCACCTGGGCGTCCTCGCGTTCGGTGTCGTCGCGATCTTTCTCGTGTTGGTGCCGTTTCTCGACCGGCGATCGCGCGACGGCCGGCGCAGTCCGCTGTTCACGGCCATGGCCGTTGCTGGAGTGCTCTATCTTGTCGTCTTCACGGTGCTGGGCCATTTCGCGAAGTAGCGCGGCGGCGGTCCTGCTCCTGCTGTGCGCACGCGCATCGGCGGCGCAGCCCGCGGCCGCGGCGCCGGCCGTCAACACGTGCGCGACGTGCCACGCGTCGCTGCCGGACACTCGACTGGCCGCGCCGGCGTCGGCATTCAGCGCCGCCGATGTCCATCGCGACATCGGTTTCACCTGCGCCGATTGCCACGGCGGCGATCGCACGGCGGCCGAACAGGACAGAGCGCACGACGCCGCACGCGGCTTCAAAGGCAAACCGTCGGGGCAGGCGGTGATCGCGACGTGTGCGCGCTGCCACAGCGACGCCGAGCTGATGCGCAAGTACGCGCCGCGACAGCGCGTCGACCAGGCGTCCGAGTACGCGACGAGCGTGCACGGCAAGCGGCTGGCGTCGGGCGACACGAAGGTCGCCACGTGCACGAGCTGCCACGGCGCGCACGGCATCCGGCGGGTGAACGACGCCAGGTCGCCGGTGTTTCCAACCAACGTGGCGACGACCTGCGCCGCGTGCCACGCATCGGCGTCGCACATGGCCGGCTACACCCTGGCGAACAAACAGCCGCTGCCGACCAACCAGTTCGCGCTCTATCGGCAGAGCGTGCACTACGCCGCCTTGACGAAGGGCAACGATCTGTCGGCCCCGACCTGCAACGACTGCCACGGCAATCACGGCGCCGCCCCGCCCGGCGCGGGCTCGGTCGTCAACGTCTGCGGCACCTGCCACGCCGTGTTCGCGCAGAAGTTCTCAACGAGCGTCCACGCGCAGATCTTCGACCGCGGATGCGTCGAGTGCCACAGCAACCACGACGTCCGCCAGCCGTCGGACGCCATGCTCGGCGCCGACCCCAAGAGCCTGTGCTCCACCTGCCACAGCGGCGCCGACGACAAGGGCGCCATCGCGGCCGGGCGGATGCGCGGCGACATCGATCGCCTGAAGGCCGCCCTCGACCATTCGAGCGCGGCCGTCTCGTCGCTCGCCAACGCCGGCATGGAGATGAGCGCGCAGGAGCTCGCGATTGGCACGGCGCGCACGCGCCTGACGCTGGCCCGCACCGAGATGCACACGTTCGACCCGGCGCGCGTCACAACGGTGATTGCCGACGGCATGGCGACACTCGCCTCGGTGGATGCCGCCGGCGACGCCGCCGCGGCCGAGCTGCGGTTCCGCCGGCGAGGGCTGGCCGCGTCGCTGGGCGCGATCCTCCTGGTCGTGATCGCACTCGGGCTCAAGATCCGCCAGCTCGACCGGCGCTAGCGCGCGCAGGGCCGTGAAGCCGCCGGCGGATAAACCCTTGTTACAATCAATAGTTGTCAGGATTTTCTTCGGCGCAGACGCTCCCCTCGCTCGAGCGCCAGCCGCTCGCGCCGCACTCCAGTGCGCGGTCCGCCGCGGACGGCAAGTTTCTGCAGATCGGCGGCGACCGCTTCCTCATCAAGGGCGTCACGTACGGCACGTTCGCGCCCGACGCCGAGGGCTATCAGTTCCCCGCGCCCGAGCGCGTCGCTGAAGACTTCCGCCTGATGGCGGCGCTCGGCATCAACACGGTGCGCGTCTACACGCCGCCGAGGCGCGACCTGCTCGACGAAGCCGCGCGCCACGGGCTGCGCGTCATCGTCGGCGTCCCCTGGCCCGAGCACGTCGCCTTTCTCGACGACCCGAAGCTGACCGAGTCGATCCGGCGGGACGTCGTCGCCGAGGTGAAGAAGATCGGGGCGCATCCTGCCGTGCTGATGATCGCGCTCGGCAACGAAATTCCGCCGGGCATCGTGCGCTGGCACGGCGCCGTCCGCGTCGAGCAATTCCTGCGCGAGCTGTACGAGGCCGCGAAGGCGGCGGCGCCCGAGACGCTGTTCACGTACGTCAACTTCCCGCCGACCGAGTTCCTCGATCTCTCGTTCTTCGACGTGTGCTCGTTCAACGTGTACCTGCACCGTGAGCCCGAGCTGCGCGCGTACCTGGCACGTCTGCAGCACATCGCCGGCCATAAGCCGCTGCTGCTCGCCGAGGCGGGCGCCGACTCCGTCCGCGAGGGCGAGGATGGCCAGGCCGCGATCACGGCCATGCACCTGCGTGCGGCCTTCGCCGAAGGCGCGTGCGGCGCGGTCGCGTATGCGTGGACGGACGAATGGTGGCGAGGCGGCTACGACGTGCACGACTGGAAGTTCGGCCTCGTCGATCGCGATCGACGCCCGAAGCCCGCCGCCGCCGCGGTCGCCCAGGCGTTTGCCGACGCGCCGTTCTCGGCCGCCGCGCGAGCGGCCTGGCCGCGCGTGTCGGTCGTCGTCTGCGCGTACAACGCCGCCGACACCCTCGACGACAACCTGACGTCGCTCGACAACCTCACGTACCCGGACTACGAGGTCATCCTCGTCAACGACGGATCGCGCGACGCCACAAGCGACATCGCGCGGCGGCATCCGCGCGTGCGCCTCGTGGAAGTGCCCAACGGCGGTCTGAGCGCCGCTCGCAACGTCGGCCTCGCGGAAGCGACGGGCGAGATCGTCGCGTACACCGACGCCGACACGCGCGTCGACCGCGACTGGCTGACGTTCCTCGTCCAGCCCTTCGTCAACTCCGACGTCGTCGGCTCCGGCGGGCCGAACGTCGTGCCGAAGGACGATCCGCCGATCGCGCAGTGCATCGCCCGCGCACCGGGCGGCCCGACGCACGTGCTGCTCGACGATCGCGTCGCCGAGCACGTGCCCGGGTGCAACATGGCGTTCCGCCGCGACGCGCTGCTCGCCATCGGCGGCTTCAACCCGATCTACCTCCGCGCCGGCGACGACGTGGACGTGTGCTGGCGGCTGCAGGCGCGCGGCTGGAAGATCGGCTTCTCGGCGGCGGCGCTCGTCTGGCATCACCATCGATCCTCGGTCAAGGCCTACTGGCGCCAGCAGGTCGGCTACGGCGAAGGCGAGACGTGGCTGATGGCGCATCACCCCGAGAAGTTCCTCGACGGCCACATGCTCTGGCACGGGCGCATTTACAGCCCGCTGCCGTTCGTGCGATCGCTCTGGGGCACGCGCATCAACGCCGGCGTGTGGGGCACGGCGGCGTTTCCCTCGGTCTACCGCGCCGACGTGCACCCGTTCGCGTTCCTGCCGCACTCGATCCGCTGGCAGATCGTCTCGTGCGTGCTGACGATCGCCGGCATCGTCGTGGCCGCGCTGCGGACGCACGAGTGGGCCGCCGTGCTGCTGCTCGGCGCCGGTCTGGTCGGGCTTGCGGTGACGGTTGCCAAGAACCTCGCCTATGCGATGCGCTCGGACGTCGCGTCGCTTGAGGGCAACCGCTGGTGGTACCGCGCGATGGTCGCATACCTGCACTTCATCCAGCCCGTCGCGCGCCTTCGGGGACAGATTCGCGGCATGCTGTCGCCGCCGGCCACGCGGGCGCCGGCTGTCGAACCGCAGACCAGCACAGGGCCGCGGCCCTCGCTTGGGGAAGCCGGACGCGGCCTCACGCTGCTCGCGGGTGCGGTCGTCGAAGACTGCTTCTGGAGCGAGGCGTGGACATCCGCCGATCGCGTGCTGTCGCAGCTCACGGACTGGCTCCGCAGGTCTCGCGCCGTCCGGTCCATCGAAATCGACGACGGCTGGTCGGACGATCGCGACATCAGCGTGATCATCGACCGCTGGGGCTGGATCGACGTGCGCGCGCTGGCCGAGGAGCACGGCGGCGGCAAAACGCTCGTCCGGTTCGGCACGCACCTGCGGCCGACGAGCTTCGGGGTCGTCGCGGCGGCGGCGCTCGGCGCGGGCCTGCTCGCGGCGGCCGCCGCGGGCATGACGCTCCGCTGGCCGACCGCGGGCGCAGGCATCGCGGCGCTGGCGCTCTTCATCATCGGGCTCATGGTCTGGCGCACGGCACAGACGACCGCCATCGTGCGCCGCGCGATCCAGCGCGTGGCGACCAGCCAGGGCATGGTCGCGCTGCCGTCGAGCCCGTCGTGGGCGCCGATTCTCGCGACGTCGCGGCTGCAGGCCTACAGCCTCCGCAGCGCGATGATCTTCCTCGTCATGATCGTCGGCCTCGGATCGGGCACGTTCATGCTGCGGGAGGCGGCGACGAGCGTCCGGCTCGTGATCGGCGGCGCCAACAGCGGCGACATCAAGGGCCCGGTGATCACGACCGCGCTCAACACGCCCGGCGGCATCGTCGTCGCGCCAAACGGCGACATCTACTTCACCGACTCCAACAACGACGTCATCAAACGCGTCGATCGACGCATGGTGGTGACGACGGTCGTGGGCAACGGGAAGAACGGGTTCGCCGGAGACAACGGCCTGGCCACGCTCGCCGAGCTCGACACGCCCGACGGCGTCGCGATTGCGCCAGACGGCGGCCTCATCGTGGCCGACTCGCGCAACGATCGCATCCGCCGGGTCGATCCGGCGACGAAGATTATCACCACCATCGCCGGCTCCGGCGCGAACGGCTACGACGGCGACGAGAAGCCGGCGACCGAGGCCGCGCTCAACAGCCCCGACGCGGTCGCGACAGCGCCGAACGGCGACATCTACGTCGCCGACACGTTCAACAACCGCATCCGGATGATCGATCACGACACCGGCGACATCCACACCGTGGCCGGCGACGGCGAGACCGGCGGCGACGGCCCGTACGGAGACGACGGCCCGGCGACGGCGGCGCACCTGTTCATGCCGACCGATCTCCAAATCGCGCGCAACGGCGACGTGTACATCGCCGACATGCAGCACAACCGCATCCGCAAGCTCGACATGCACACGCACACGATCACGACCGTCGCCGGCAACGGCACGTTCGGCTCGGGGGGCGACGGCGGTCCGGCGGCATCCGCGAGCCTCGCCAACCCGGCGGGCGTGGCCATCGTCGAGGACGCCATCGGACGCGTGACGCTGTTCATCGCCGACTACTACAACGGCGCCGTGCGTGAGGTCGGCCCCGACGGCGTCATCCATACGATCCGGGACGAAGGCGTCAAGTTCAGCGCGCCGACGCGCCTCGCGTACGCGCCGGGCACTCAATGGCTGTACGTCGCGGACTCGACGACGAATGTGGTCGTCGCGCTGAACGTGCCGTCGCTTGGACCGCGAGCCGCCCGCGGCGTGCAGCCGATCAGCCCGCGCGGCGGCGCCCGCAAGGCCGGTTGATGGCGAACCGCGAGAAGCCCCTCATTCCGTGGATGCTGTCGTTTCTCCGCCCGCACCGCGGACGGGTGGCGCTGCTGTCCGTGCTGTTGCTCGCTGAGATCGTGCTCGGCGCGCTCCAGCCGTGGCCGTTCGCGGTCGCGATCGACTACGTGCTCGGCGGAAAGGCATTTCCGGCGCGCATTCAGTCGCTGGTTGACGCGGTCACGCACGGCCAGAAGTTCACGCTGCTCGTCGCCATCGTCGTGGGCGGCGTCCTGCTGCAGGTGGTCAACCAGCTCGTCTCGGCCTGGGGCACGCAAGTGCAGGTCGATACCGGCCAGCGCATGGTGTACGACCTGCGCTACAAGCTGTTCAATCACCTGCAGGCGCTCGGCCTTCACCATCACATCACCACGAGCACCGGCGACGCCGTCTATCGCGTTGACGTCGATTCGTACTCGATCGAGAACCTGGTCATGAGCGGGCTGTTCCCGCTGGCCACCGCCGTCGCGACGCTCGTCGTGATGTTTTCGATCCTCGCCTACAACGACGTGACGATCGCCGTGCTCTCGCTGACGGTCGTGCCGTTCCTCTATCTGTGCCTTCGTTACTACACTTCTACGCTCGTCGATCGCGAAGAGCGCGTCAAGGAGCTCGAGTCGAAGCTCATCGAGCGGCTGTACGAGACGTTCTCGGCGATGCGGCTGGTGAAGGGCTTCGCGCGCGAGTCGTACGAGACCGATCGCTACGCCACGGCCGGCGACAAGACGATGGACGCGCGGATCCGGCTCACGTGGCAGCAGTCGCTCTTCTCGGTGGTCGTGACGACGATTACGGTGCTTGGAACCGGCCTTGTCGTCATCGTCGGCGGCCTGCACGTCATGCGCGGCGAGCTGACCGTCGGCGCGCTGACCGTCGTCGTCAGCTACCTCGCGGCCGTCTACGGGCCGCTGTCGTCGATTGCGCACACGACGGGGCAGCTGCAGAGCGCCGTCGCCGGAGCGCGGCGCGTGCGGACGATGTTTGCGCTGACGCCGGAGACGGTTGACGCGCCCGACGCCGTCGAGGCGACCTCGATCGCCGGCGAGATCCGCTTCGAAGGCGTCGGCTTCGACTACCCGGACGGCACGAAGGTGCTGCACGACATCGACTTCACCGCGAAACCCGGCGAGATGGTCGCGCTCGTCGGCCTCACCGGCGCCGGCAAGACGACGCTCGTCAGCCTCATCCCGCGCTTCTACGACACGACCGCAGGGGCCGTGCGCATCGACGGCGTGGACGTCCGCGACTACAAGGTGCGATCGCTGCGCGAGAAGATCGCGATCGTGCTGCAGGATCCCGTGCTGTTTGCCGGCACCATCGCCGAGAACCTGCGCTATGGCCGCCTCGACGCCACGCCCAAGGAGATCGAGCAGGCCGCGCGGGCGGCGCACGCGCACGACTTCATCGAGCGGCTGCCCAACGGCTACGAGACCGAAATCGCGCAGGCTGGCGGGAGCCTCTCGGGCGGCGAGCGCCAGCGGCTGAGCATCGCGCGGGCGATTGTCAAGAACGCGCCAATCCTCATCCTCGACGAGCCGACGTCGTCGCTCGACGCCATCTCCGAAGAAATCGTGTTCGCCGCCATCCGCCGTCTGCGCGCGGGCCGGACGACCATCGTCATCGCGCACCGGCTCTCGACCGTGCGTGACGCGGACTGCATCCTCGTCCTCGACGGAGGAGGGATTGTCGCCAAAGGCCGGCACGAGGAGCTCCTCGACAGCAATCCGCTCTACCGGCGCATGTGCGCACGGCTGTCGGTCGGCAAGTCCCTCGACGATCCCGAGACGATCGACGAGCTCATCCAGGCAGTAAAGTAGGCGGTCACACACTCCGTGCGCATCCTGTTCGCGGGCATCATCGCGCGCTACCCGTTCGGCGGCGTGACGTGGTGCTCCCTGATGTACCTGCTCGGCCTGCGGGCGCTCGGCCACGACGTCTTCTATGTCGAGGACACGGGCGAGTGTGTCTACGACCCGGTGCAGAACACGCGCTCGACCGATCCGTCGTACGGCACGTCGTACATTCACAGCGCGCTCGAGCCGTTCGGGCTCGGCGACCGCTGGGCGTTCGTCAACTACGACGGGACGTACCACGGCAAGGGCGCTGACGCCGTCCGCGCCTTCTGCGCCGACGCCGATCTGTTCCTGAATCTCTCGGGCGGCTCGTGGTTCTGGCGCGACGAGTACGCGCGAATTCCGCACAAGGCGTTCATCGACTCCGACCCGGCCTTCACGCAGCTCGCGATCGCCAAGGCCGAGCCCTGGTACGTGAAGTTCTTCGAAGGGTTCGACCATCTGTTCACGTTCGGCGCGAACGTCGGCACGCCCGCCTGCGCGATTCCCACGGGGCCGTTCACGTGGCACAAGACCTGGCAGCCGGTGACGCTCGCCGACTGGCGGCCGTCGATCCCGCCGGGGCCGAACTTCACCAGCGTCATGACGTGGCAGATCGAGAGCTTCACCGATGTCGGCGGCAACAAGGATCAGGAGTTCGTGCGCTTCATCGATCTGCCGTCGAAAACGGCGCAGCCCTTCGAGCTCGCGATCAACGGCCCGCAGACGCTGCTGCGGCAGCACGGCTGGGGAACGGTAGACGCCATGGGCGTGTCGCGCGCGCTGTGGGACTACCGCGACTTCATCCACCGTTCGCGCGCCGAGTTCGGCGTCGCCAAGCACACCTACGTCTCGTCGCGATCCGGGTGGTTCAGCGATCGCACCGAGTGCTATCTCGCGTCGGGCCGGCCCGCCGTCGTGCAGGACACGGGCTGGACAGCGCACCTGCCGTCAGGCCAGGGTCTGCTGGGGTTCTCGACGCCCGAGGAGGCGCTCGCCGCGATCGACGCGGTGAACGGCGACTACGACCGTCATGCGCGCGCCGCGGCCGACATCGCGCGCGAACACTTCGACGCGGCGCGCGTGCTGCCCGCGCTCGTCGAGCGGGCCTGCGCATGAGGATCGCGCACGTCGCGCCGGTCGCGACGTCGGTGCCGCCGCCGAAGTCGGGCTCGGTCGAGACGATGACGTCACTCCTCACCGAAGGGCTCGTGGCGCACGGCGTTGACGTCACGCTTTTTGCGACCGCTGACTCGAAGACCGCGGCGAGACTGTCGCCCACTTACCCGCACGGGTACTGGCACGACGAGACCATGTGGCCGTGGGAGCTCTACGAGATGTTGAACGTCGCGGCAGCGGTCGAGCGGGCGCGCGAGTTCGACCTCGTGCACTATGAGGCGGCGTACTACCCGATGTCGATTGCGTTCACGCGCCTCTCGCCAACGCCCATTGTGCAGACGCTCCACCATTCGCCGGCGCCGGCAGAAGTGGCGCTGTGGTCGCGCTATCCCGAGGCTGCGTTCATCGCGATTTCGCAGGAACAGGCGGCGCTGCTCTCTGGACTGCATGTCGTGGGCACCGTGCTGCACGCCGTCGACACCGATCGTTTTCAGTTCAGGGAAATCCCTGAGAACTACCTGCTGTTCCTCGGGCGATTCACGCCCGGCAAGGGCGTGCTGGAGGCGATTGAGCTCGCCAGACGCTCCGGCATCCCGCTGGTGCTGGCCGCAGCCGAAAACGAGTATTACCGCCAGGAAATCGCTCCGCACGTGGACGGAGTACGAATTCTTTATTACGGCGAAGCCGACTTCGCGGCTAAGGTAAAGCTGTTCGGCGGGGCGCGTGCCCTCGTCTATCCGATTCAACAACGGGAACCGTTCGGGCTGGTGCTGGCCGAGGCGATGGCGTGCGGCACGCCGGTCGTGGCCCTCGACTGCGGCGCGGTGCGCGAGGTTGTTGACGAAGGAATCACCGGCGTGATCGCCGACGACCTCGACGCGATGGCGGCGTGTCTGCCGTCCGTGTTCGCACTCGACCGCCGCCGCGTCCGTGCGCGGGCCGTCGAGCGCTTCGGCGTGGAGCGCATGGTGAAGGAGTACATCTCGGTGTATCAGCGCGTCATCGAGGCGGCGCGGTCGCGTGGCTAGTATGCCCGACTGCTCGGGCCACACGATCCTCGCCGTCTTCGCGCACCCAGACGACGAGTCGCTGGCGTGCGGCGGCACGCTGGCTCGCCTCTCCGACGCCGGCGCGCGCGTCGTGCTGCTGTGCGCCACGCGCGGCGAAAAAGGCCTGGTCACCGACCCCGCGCTCGTCGCGCACGAGGACCTCCCGACCGTGCGGACGCGCGAGCTGCAGCAGGCGGCCGAGGTCCTCGGCATCGCGGAGGTGCTGCTCTTTCAGCATCCGGACGGCGATCTGCGATGGGCCGACGTGCCGCAACTGCACGAGGAGATCGTCTCGGCCATCGCGCGCTATCGGCCCGACGGCGTCATCACGTTCGGCGAGGACGGCCTGTACTGGCACCTCGATCACATCGGCATCCACGAGCGGACGTTCACGGCGGTGAAATCCTTCGGTTCATCCGCGCCGCCGCTCTACTATGTGACGATGCGCCACGGCGTGATGAAAGCCGTCGTCCAGACGGCGATCGACAACGGGGTGAAGCTCGAACGGGTGCCGTTCAACATCGATCCCGACGCGTTCGGCGATCACGCGAAGCCGCCGACGCTGCTCGTGGACGTCGACGACTGGGTGCCGCGGAAGATCGCCGCGCTCAAATGCCATCGGACGCAGATCGGGCCGTTCAACCCGTTTCGGCACCTGACCGCCGAGCAGGCGCGGCGTCTACTCGGCGTGGAGCAGTTCCGCCGATCGCCGCTCGAGGCGGGCTGGGACTCGGTTCTCGAGCAGCTTGGCGAGGCCGTCAGCCAACAGGCCGTCGGCTGATGCACGCGAGCGCGTTCGACATCCTGCGATGTCCGTACTGCGGCGGCGCGTTGACGCTCGTCTCCTCGTCGTTTTCCGAGATCGACGGCGACGACATCCGCACGGGCGTCCTCGCGTGCGAATGCTGCGTCTTCCCCGTCGTCGACGGCATTCCGGTGCTGCATCTGCAGCCCGACGCGACGAGGGCGCGTGCGCTGGTCGAAGCGCAGCGGCCCGCGGACGCGCGGCGCGCGATGTTCGGACTCGACGCCGATCCGGCGACGGCCGAACGCGTCGATG
>CAZOIK010000055.1:0-6667 GCA_964579765.1 uncultured Bifidobacteriaceae bacterium | reverse complement strand
GGCCTCCGTGAACGCACATTACGACGATCACCTCGGGCCGATCTACGAATGGATGATCGGCGGCCTCGAGGCGGCCACGGCCGCGGCTCGCGACGACCTGCGAGCCGCGGGCATCCGCGACGGGGCCGGCCGGGCCGCCATCGACCTCGGATCCGGGCCGGGCGCGCACGCGGTGGCGCTCGCGGAGGCCGGCTTCGACGTCACGGCCATCGACACCTGCGCGCCGCTCGTGGAGGAGTCGCGGCGCCGCACGGCCGGCCTGCCGATCCGATGCGTGCTCGACGATCTCATACACGTGAACGCGTACTGCGAGACGGCGGTGGACGTTATCACGTGCATGGGCGACACGCTGACGCATCTGCCGTCCGCGCCGGCCGTGGAGGAATTGCTCGCCTCGATCGCGCACGTCCTGGCGCCGGACGGCGTGTTCGTCGCGACATTCCGCGACTACTCCGGCGTGCCTCTGTCGGGCACCGATCGTTTCATCCCGGTTCGACAGGACGACCGCCGCATCCTGACGTGCGTGCTCGAGTATCAGGACGAGACGACGACGGTGTACGACGTCGTGCACGAGCGGACGGCCTCGGGCTGGAGCATGCGCGTCAGCAGCTACGCGAAGCTGCGGCTGAGCCCGGCCTGGCTGCGATCGACCTGCGAGCGGTTGGGCCTCCACGCGACGATCGACACGGCGCCGCGCGGCATGGTGCGCCTCGTGGCCTCTCGCGCCGGCGGCGGCCGAGCGGCGCGCGAGAAGGACGGAGCACGCGCATGCGTCCATACAGACTGATGGCGGTGCTCGCCCACCCCGACGACGAGTCGCTGGGCGTCGGCGGCACGCTCGCCAGATACGCCGCCGAAGGCATCGACGTGTTCGTCGTCACCGCCACGCGTGGCGAGCGGGGCGGCTATCGCGGCCGGCGGCCGGGAGAGCCCGGACATCCTGGGCCGGCCTCGCTCGCGAGCATTCGGGAGCTGGAGCTGCGCGCCGCGGCCTCGGCGCTCGGCGTGCGCGAGGTGTCGATGCTCGGCTACGGCGACGGGCAGCTCGATCGCGCGGACGCCCGGCATGTTGTCGCGGACATCGCGGCGCACGTGCGCCGCGTCCGACCGGACGTCGTTGTCACGTTCGCTCCCGACGGCGCGTACGGCCATCCCGATCACATCGCGATTTCGCAGTTCGCAACGGCGGCCCTCGTCCTGGCGGCGGACACGTCACACTCGGTGTCGAAGCTCTATTACGTGGCGTGGCCCGAAACGACCTGGGCGGCGTATCAGGCCGCGGTGAACAGACTGTCGGCGAAGGTGGACGGCGTCGAACGCGTCGCGACGCCGTGGCCCGAATGGGCGATCACGACGGTCATCGACACGCGCGACGTCTGGCCGGCCGTCTGGCGGGCCGTGTCGTGTCACCAGTCGCAGGTGGCCGCCTACGGCCGCCTGAAGGATCTGACGCCGGAACTCCACGAGGGCTTGTGGGGCCGGCAGTCGTTTTATCGCGCGTTCAGCCTCGTCAACGGCGGACGCGTGCGCGAGACCGATCTCTTCGAAGGACTACGCACATGAGCAGGCCCTCACCGCTCGCGATGGACGGGGCGAGCTTTCGCGCGGCGGCGCATCGGCTGGTGGACGACGTCGCGGACTTCCTCGACACCGTGCCGCGGCGCCCCGTCACGCGCGACGTGTCGCCGTCAGCCGTGCGGACCGCGTTGAACCTGACCGGCGGACTGCCGGAAGCGGGCACGGACGCCGCGACGCTTCTGGCGGAGACGGCGCCGCTACTGTTCGATCACTCGCTCGTCAACGGCCATCCGAGGTTCTTCGGGTACATCACCGCGTCGCCGGCGCCGATCGGCATCCTCGGCGACTTCCTCGCCTCGGCCGTGAACGCGAACGTCGGCGCGTGGACGCTGTCGCCGGCGGCCACCGAGATCGAGGCGCAGACGGTTCGATGGATTGCCGAGTTCATCGGGTATCCGTTGGACACCGGCGGCCTGCTCGTGAGCGGCGGCAACATGGCCAACATGGTCGGCGTTCTCGCGGGCCGCGTCGCCAGGGCGCCGTGGGACGTGCGGACGCACGGGATGTACGGCGGCTCGTGTGCGCTTCGCGTCTACGCGTCGGCCGAGACGCATACGTGGATTCAGAAGGCCGCGGACATCGCCGGCCTCGGCACCGCCGCGATCCGATGGATTCCCACGGACGACCGGCTGCGCATGGACGTCGGCGCGCTGCGCCGGCAGCTCGACGCGGACGTCGCCGCGGGCGACGTGCCCGGCATTGTCGTTGGCACCGCGGGATCGGTGAGCACGGGCGCGGTGGATCCTCTTCACGACCTCGGCGCGGTCTGCCGGGAGTACGGCGCCTGGTTCCATGTGGACGGCGCGTACGGAGGATTCGCGGCCGCGGTCCCGGGCGCGCCAGAGTCACTGCGCGCGTTGCACGCGGCCGACTCGGTCGCCGTTGACCCGCACAAGTGGCTCTATGCACCGCTCGAAGCCGGCTGCGCGCTGGTGCGCAACGCCGACGCGCTGCGCGCCGCGTTCGCGTATCACCCGCCGTACTATCATTTCGACGAGCAGGCGACGAACTACGTGGACTCCGGGCCGCAGAACTCGCGGGGCTTCCGTGCGCTCAAAGTATGGCTGGCGCTCCGACAGGCCGGCGCCGCCGGCTATCGGCAGATGATCGCGGACGACATGCGGCTCTCGCGCGCGATGGCTGACGCGATCGCGCGGCACGACGCGCTCGAGCTCGCCACGCAGGAGTTGAGCATCACGACGTTTCGCTACGTGCCGCCCGACCTGCGCGCCGAGTCCGGCCGCCCGGAGGTCGAACGCCATCTCGACGTGCTGAACCGCACGCTCGTCGATCGCCTGCAGCGCGGCGGCGAGACGTTCGTCTCCAATGCCGTCGTCGGCGGCCGCTACCTGCTGCGCGCGTGCGTCGTCAATTTTCACACCGAGCGCGAGGACATCGACGCGTTCGTTCGCATCGCGGCGCGGACGGGTCGAGCGATCGACGGCGAGCTGCGCGCCGTGCCGTCACACCAACAGGAGAGTCATGTATGAAATTCGCACGCGCGGTGTTCATCGTCGCCGGCATCTGGGGGATTGCGGTGCTCAGTCCGCTCTACGCGCTCGTGGACGTGTCCGGCCGCCGCTACGCGGCTCCGGCAGACTACCCGCACTTCTTCTACGGCTTCATCGGCGTGGCGCTGGCGTGGCAGCTGGCGTTTCTGATGATCGGCAGCAATCCCCTGCGCTTCCGGCCGCTGATGATCCCCGCGGTGATCGAGAAGCTCGGCTTCGTCACGACCTGCCTCGTGTTGTACAGCCGCGCGCGCATTCCGTGGCAGGACGCGCAGGCCGCCATCCCGGACTTCGTGCTGTGCGTGCTGTTCGTCGCGGCGTTCGTGACGACAGGGCGCGTCGGGCACGACGTTTACACGGCTGACAACCCGCGGCGGTAGAGTGGGCGTCCATGAAGAGGATGTTGTGCGCCGCGCTTGTGGCGGCCGCCGCGCTCGTGGCAATTGCGCACGCGGCGCCCGGGCGCGGTGTGCTGATGATCTCGATCGACGGCCTGGTGCCGGGGTACGTCACACAGGCCGATCGGTACGGCCTCAAGATTCCGGCGCTGCGGCGCCTCCTGCGTGACGGAGCGCATGCCTCAGGCGTGCGCGGAGTCCTGCCCACGGTCACCTATCCGAATCACACCACGCTCATCACCGGCGTGACACCGCGCGAACACGGGATCTACGGGAACACGACGTTCGATCCGCTGGGGAAGAACGCCGGCGGGTGGTATTGGTACAGCGAAGACATTCACGCGCGCACGCTCTGGGATGCGGCGACCGAGGCCGGCTACACCGTCGGGAGCGTGAGCTGGCCGGCCAGCGTCGGCGCGCGAAACGTTCGCTATCTGATCCCGGAGTTCTGGCGTGCGGGGACGACGGAAGATCTCAAGCTCCTGGCGCTCGTGTCCACGCCGGGCCTGCTGCGCGAGATCGAGAAGACCGCGGGCCCCTACATCACGGACATCAACGCCGGCGTGCGCGGCGACTGGCAGCGGACGCGCTATGCGGAGGCACTCATCCGCGAGAAGCACGCGCACTTCGTCACCGTCCACCTCGCGGCTCTCGATCATCTGGAGCACGAGACCGGCCCCTTCAGCAAGGAGTCGCTCGAGACGCTCGAGGCGCTCGATCAGATGGTGGCCGCCCTCGACGGAGCGATGCGCGCGGAGGATCCGGATCGCGTCATCTGCGTCGTGTCGGACCACGGGTTTGCCAGGTCCGTGCACCAGCTTGCCATTCGACAGGCATTCGTCACGGCCGGCCTGATGACGGTGGATCCGGCGCGGCCGGGCACAATCGTGGACTGGACCGCCGCGCCGTGGACGTCGGGTGGCGGCGCGCTGATCATCCTGAAGCATCCAGACGATGGGGCGCTCCGCGACACGGTGCGGAGGCTGCTCGAACGACTCGCGTCCGATCCCGCCAACGGCATCGCGCGCGTGCTCGGCCGCGAGGAGATCGCGATGTACGGCGGCACAGCTGACGCGGAGTTCTTCGTTGACATGAAGCCCGGCTACGACGTCGGCAATGGTCTCGGCGGCCCGCTCGTTCGTGAGATCGCCGTCCACGGCGACCACGGCTTCTCGCCGTCGCATCCGGACATGCGCGCGTCGCTGTTTCTCTCGGGCCCTGGCATCCGATCGGGTGCCGATCTCGGCGACGTGGACATGCGCGCCATCGCGCCGACCGTCGCGACGCTGCTCGGCGCGTCGCTGCCGGGCACGCCCGTTCCCGCGCTAGACGTGTCCACGCCGGTCGCGCACTAGCACTACATCTGCAGCCGTTGCTTCACCTGTCGCCGTTACGGAGTGCTGCCGCGCGCGACGAGTGGCGCCGACGCCGCCCGTTTCGCGGCCGCCACGACCGCGAGCTTGGCCCGTTTGACCTTGTGCACGAGCGGGCTGTTGTCGCTCACTCCGATCGCCAGCAGCGTGGTCATCTGCGCGTCGTACGCCGCTTCTTCGTCGGGCCCATGCCGCAGATGAAACTCCTCATGGGCGAGAACACCGGCGATTTCCTGAATCGCTTCGAGGTCGGTGCAGCGCGGCGTCGCCCGGCGGGCGCGCTGGAACGCCTCCGTCGAGGTGATGAGGACGATGCGCCCCTCTTCGCCGAGCACGTACGCCTCGGCCAGCCGTGAGACGCCGACGGGTGGGTGATCGACGAATTCCACGGGCGGGAAACTGGCCGGGCTGCGGCCGAGTAGTTCCAGTGCGCAGACGAAGACCGTTGCAGCGCTCAACACGCCAACCTCCTGATGCAGGCTGGCGCTTCTCCGTATACTTGACGAAGTCCAGTCCGCACGCTGATGCGGATTGCGATCAGGGACGATGGCGCGTTGCCGCGCGCCGTCGTCCCGCCCCGTGGTTGCTAGTTACGTCGAGCGGTCTCGGTTGTTAACACCTCGCGATTCGCGGCCGCCAATCGCTTAGACGGATATCCGTCAGGAAAGTTGTCCGGGCAGGGCGTCCAGGAACTCGCGAACCGACGCGAGCTGCGCATCGTCAGATATGAATTCGAAGTCTGCCGCCGCGATCGTCGTTCGACGATCGTGTAACGCGCGCACCGCGGCGTGCAGCACGGGCCACTCGTCGATCAGCGCGGCGAGGGCCGCCCACGTCGCCGCGTCGATCATCACGAGCACCTCGAGCGCCTGCCGTGCCATCCAGGGCTTCCCCTCGGCAAGGCCCCGTCTCAGCTCGCGCTGCAGTGCGAAGAGATCGAGCTGGATGTCGCGATCGGTGCACCGAAGCGCGCCAATCGCGTCGAGCAGCCGCTCCGCGGCTCGTGTGCACGCCTCCCGATGCAGCGTCGCGAGGCCGACCTGGAACGCGGTCACCAGATCGCGATCCGGCCATCCCTCCGGCCAGCGCACGAGCCCGAGATTGCAGAGCGCCAGCGCCGCGTCGCGCGATTGCGGCGCGGTGAACGGCTGTCCCTGAATCGCGCCGCCGGCCATCGTCACGTTCGCGAGGAACGCGAGCTCGGCGGTGCGCTCGGGATGCCGCGCGAGGTGGGCGCGCACGTCCGCGAGCCGTGCTGGGCCGGCGTCTGCGGGCGGAAGCAGTCCGCGCGGCTCCGCGCGGAGCGCGCCACCCTCGCGCAGGATCTCCATCACGTCGCTGAGAGCGGTCGAGGCGCCGGGCGGTTCGGCGTCTGCCGCGCCCGCGGCTTCTGAGGACGTCGCCTCTGCGATCGCGGGCTCCGGTTCCATGGCACGAAAGTACGCCCGTGCAATCGGGTCGGTGCGCGGCGGCGGGCCGTCGAACGACAGGCGGCGCGCCGACTCGACAAACGCACGCGCCTGCGCGGCCGACACGTAGCCCTGCGCGTCTCGCCGTGTCTCGCGCTCGGCGGCCAGATCGAACATGTCCTGTTCGTCGTCGTCGAGCAGGTCGTGGAAGCCGTTCTCCTCGCGCGGTCCGTGCGACAGCCCGACCGACGCCCGCATCACGCGCGCGAACTGCGTGGGATGGTCCGCGTCGAGCGCGGCGAGCAGTTCGACGATGGCGTCCCAGGCGGACGTGCGCCTGGCCTGGACGACGTAGCCGCCGATCTCGACGACGGACCCGCTGAAGGCGCGGCCGTCGA
>CAZOIK010000054.1:0-3219 GCA_964579765.1 uncultured Bifidobacteriaceae bacterium | reverse complement strand
CGTCTTCGTCCCGCAGGACGCCACCGTCACCGTGCAGGTGGGAGCAGTCGTGCGCGGCGGGGAAACCCTGATCGCGGTGCTACACTCGTAGCGTGCTCAGTCAGCCGGACGGACGCCTCCGGTTCTTCCGCCGAGTCACCGATCACCCGCGCCAGCGACGCCACCGTCGCGGCGTCTCGCTGCTCCCGAGCCTCTTCACCATGGGCAACATGTGGTGCGGCTATGCGAGCATCGTGTACGCGTTGCGGGGCGACTACCAGACGGCGGCCCCCTTCATCGGCATCGCCTACGCGCTCGACGCGCTCGACGGCCGCATCGCGCGGATGACGGGCCCGGAGAGCGATTTCGGCCTGCAGCTCGAGTCGCTGGCCGACGTCATCTCGTTCGGCATCGCGCCGGCGGTGCTGTCGTACGCGTGGGGCCTGCAGCCGCTCGGCCGCCTCGGCTGGGCCGCCGGCTTCATGTTCGTCGCGTGCGCGGCGATGCGGCTCGCGCGCTTCAACATCCTGAGTGCCGGCGGCGGCGACAAGCGCTACTACGTCGGGATGCCGAGCCCGGCCGCCGCGGCCGTCCCGGCCGCGACCGTGTTCATCTATCCGTACGGGCTGTACGACTACCGCGCGGCGCTGCCGGCGCTCGCGATGGTGCTCGTGCCGGCGGTGCTGATGGTGAGCACCATCAAGTACCGCAGCTTCAAGGATCTCGACCTGCGGAGCCGGCGCTCGTCGCGCGTGCTCGTGCTGATCGCGGCCGGCATCGTCGCCGTCTGGGCGCATCCGCGCGCCGTGCTGCTCGTCGCCGCGTACACCTACCTCGCGTCCGGGTTCGTCGGCATGGGGATGGCGCGTTTCCGGCGCGACCGCCACGTCGCCGACGCTACGCCGCAGCCACCGTCGGCAACGTAATCGTCACCGTCGTTCCCACGCCGCGCGCGCTTCGCACGTCGATCGCGCCGCCGGTCAGCTCGATGTTCCGCTTTGCAATCGTCAGCCCGAGACCGGTGCCGGTCGCCTTCGTCGAGAAGTAGGGCTCGAAGATGCGCGTGAGCGCCTCGGCGTCCATGCCGACGCCCGTGTCGGCGAGTTCGACTGTGACGCCCGAGTCGCCGGCGGCGGCGCGGATGTCGAGCCGTCCGCCGCCCGGCATCGCGTGCAGCGCGTTCTCGATGACGTTCGTCAGCGCGCGCGCGAACAGGGTGCGATCGATCAGGACGCAGGGCAGGTCGGGCGGGGCGCTGAGGTCGATCGCCACGCGGCCCGCCAGTCCCGTGCGGTACGGCGCGACGACTTCCTCGAGCACGGCCGCGAGCGACGTCGCCTCGGGCCGCGCCGTCGGCGACGAGGCGAAGCTCGAAAACTCCGACGCGATCTGCCGGAGCAGCGTGACCTGGTGGAGGATGGCCGTCATGCACTCGTCGAGCGCGGGCGACAGCGGCCGGCCGCGATCGACGTTGACGCGCTGCGCGTGTTCAGCCGAGAGCTGGATCGGCGTGAGCGGGTTCTTGATGTCGTGCGCGACCTGGCGCGCCATCTCGGCCCAGGCCTCGAGGCGCTGCGTGCGCTCGAGCTCGCTTCGCTGCCGTTTGAGGTCGGTCGCCATGCGGTTGAACTCCTGCACGAGCCGGCCGAGTTCGTCCGCCGACGCGGACGCGATGCGCGCGTCGAGATCGCCGCGGGCGATGCGGCGTGTGGCGCGGCTCAGCCGGTTGATCGGATCGGCGATCCGTTCGGCCATCCAGTAGCCCATGTAGGCGCCCAGCAGCATCACGAGCACGGCACCGAAGATCACCTGGCGATCGAGCTCGTCGATCTGCCGATCGAGCTGCTGCTGGCCGAGCGGCAGCGGCACGATGACGATGCCGTCGCGCCCGCCGGCGCGGACCGGCGCCGCCGCGATGCGGTAAGGGAAGTCCGCGATCTGCTCGACGCCGACAAAGAGCGGCAGCCGCTCGAGGACGACCTCGCGGTAGGCCGTCGCGGGCGTGCGCATCGAGAAGAGGCCCGACGCGAACAGATCACGCTGGCTCGACGCCTCGAGACGCGAGCGGTCGAAGAGGTTGACGTCCTGGCCGATGGCGCGGCTGACGAGCACCATGACCGGATCGTCGATGGAGCCGAGCGCCAACGGCCCGCGCTGCTGCAGCGACGCGTAGTCTTCGACGAGGCGCTGCGCGACGGTCGCGGTCCGCGCGGCGTCGCCCTCGAGATCGGCGCCGGCCTGGCGGGCGAAATACGTGCGCACGCCGAACGCGAGCAGGGCGACCGGCACCACCGCGCCGGCGATGTACGCGAGGAACAGCTTGCGGTAGAAGCTGGTGCGGAACTCGCGCAGCAGCGCGCGTCCGCTCGCCGGGGACGCGAACGTGACGAGCGAGAAGATCGTGGCGCCGGCCAGCAGCAGGACGTACAGCGCGCCGACGAGCACCATCAGCTCGGCGAGGTTCACGAGGTGGTTGAACCAGGTGACGACCGGATAGCCGATGGCATAGATGCCGCCGCGGTCGTTGGCGAAGTACACGCGGTAGAGGCTGCCGTTGCGCGGCAGCGTCGCCCAGAACGGCTCGCGCGACGCCACCGCGCGCGTGAAGATCGCGTCGGGCAGCGGCCACGTGCTCGCGCCCGCCTCGTTGAACGGCGCGCGGCTCCATCCGTAGGCGACGAACTCGATGTCGCTGCCCTGGGAGCCTTCCGGCGCGGCCGCGCGTTCCGGGCGCAGCGACTCGAGATACGGGTTCTGCGACGAGAGGAACGGCAGCGAGCGGTAGTCGAGCATCGCGCGGACCACGATGGATCCGCGGATCACGCCGCGCTCGCAGATGCCTCTGCTGGCCTGCGGCACGTGCCGCTCGCTGGCACCGAAGGGCAGCACTTCCTCGAACACCTCCCAGTCGCAGCTCGTCGCTTCGTGCCGGCGCGGCGCGTACTCCGGCAGGTTCAGCGCGAACCGGCTGACGAGCGCGCCGTCGGCGTTGTACAGCTCGATGGCCGACGTCAACCGGTAGCGCGCGAGGTCGGTGTTCGACCAGACCGCGAGCGCCCGCTCGGTCGAGGAATCCCGCGCGGTCCCGACGAAATCGGCGAGGGCCGGCATGGCGTCGATTTCGTCGAGCGCCTCGTACAGGCGCGTCTGCAGCTCGTCGCGCTGCGTGAGCGCCTGAGGCGCGTACTCCGACGCGATGATCTGCTCCTTGCCGGCCGTGCCGAACGCGAAGAGCGACGG
>CAZOIK010000053.1:0-6140 GCA_964579765.1 uncultured Bifidobacteriaceae bacterium | reverse complement strand
CGCCGCCGGCGTTCGACTCGGGCTGCGCCGCGGCCTGCGCGTGCGCGGCGCCGCGGCCGCGCGCCGGGGCCGACACGTACGCGAGCGCCGCCGCGAGCATGAGGAGCAGCGTCCCTCGAGTCACAGGCCGAGCATCTCCTTGAGACGGCGGTTGACGAACAGCCACTCGACGCCCTTGCGCGCAGGCCAGTTCAAGCCGGCCTCCTGGAGCAGGACGTCAGCCGCCTGTGAGATGGCGTCGTACAGCGCCTGGCGGTTCGCTTTCGGGATCTGCGCGGCCGTGAAACCGCCCGCAGGCGTCGGCTGGATGGGATCGATCGGTCTCGGCGTGAACCGCAGTTGCGGCAGCCGGCCGCCCGACACGCCCTTCAGGTTCAGCAGCAGTTGTTGCGCATGCTGCCGCCCGAGATCGTAGTCGTGTTTGCGGAAGTCGCGATAGAGGAAGCCGAAGAACGCGAACAGCCCGGCGCCGGCGAGGCTGCCGCGATCGGCGGTCACCGCGTAAATGGCCATCTCGTCCTTCTCGTGGAGGTCGGCGGCGCGCTCGAGCACTTGAATGGTGTCGATCCACGCGTCGGCCGTCGCCGTGTCTGTCGCCCTGACGAGGTCGTCGTACTCGGAGCGAAACTGCTCGACGAGGCGCACGTGCGCTTTGCGCTGTGCCGCCGCGTCTTCGAGCGCTGGCAGCACACCCGCGGCCATCTCCGCCAACGTCGATGCCTTCACGGTCCCATGCCGCAGCAAGCCGCTGAGCGTCGCCGCGCGGTCGTTGAGCGTCGTGATGGCCGTGTTGACCGACTCGGCCTCAATCCAATCCCTGAAGCCGGCCTGGTTGTACACCGCGTTGACGAGCGCGCCCGCCATCGTCTTGAAGTCGCAGCCCGCCGCGGCGACGCCGTTGAGCGTCACGCCGTGCGGCGACGGCGACACGAACAAATAGGACCGTGTGTCGGTGTCGCGGTGATCGTCGATCTCGTCCACCAGGTTCTTGGCCAGCCCCAGCGGCTCGTTCTGAAAGACTCCGCCGTCCGTGTACGTGAAGGTGTACGGATCGGTCGCAAACGGAACGAGGAAGTCGCTCGTGTAGTCCCGCTGGTAGCGCGGCACGCCGCGCGGCCGGAACGCGAACGGAAACGCGCCGCACGCGACGGCCGCCTCCGCCACCGGCGCCCAGTCGGCGCGGGTGTCGGTGCAGCCGTTGCAGACAAACGTGATCTGATCCTGAAAGCGCGTGTAGGCGAAGTTGCCGCCGCCAAACACGCTCCGTTCGTACGCGACGCCGTTCAAGTTCGACAGCGCGAGGCCGACGCGCAGCACCCCGGTGGCGCTCAACGCGGGATGCGGGAGCGGCGTGGGCACCGCCGTCGCGCCGTATCGGCCGAGCAGCAGCCGCTCGGCGATCCGGTAGACGAAGTCTGACGAGAGGATCGACTGGTCGGGCGGATCGCCGTCGAGCGGCAACAGGCCGTCGATGTCCACGCTCGTGACCCACGCGTCGTACAACGCGTTCGCGTACGGATCGCTGAGCGCCTGCGCGTCGTACAGCAGGCGCTGCGCGACGAGCGCCGCCGTCATGCCGCCGGCCGACGCACCCGTCAGCACGTCCACGAGGATCCGGTCGTCGGGCGCCGCGCTGGCGTTGTGCTGCTTCAGCGCGTCGAGCACCTCGAAGAGGACGCCGGCTTCGAAGCTGCCGAGCGACACGGCCCCGGCCACGGTCACCGCGAGGCGATGGCTCATACGTGTGCCTCCCGGACACGCGCGGAAACCGTCGTTGCCGGCTCACGCGCGTCGCTGTTGTGACGGATGTCGAAAGCGCGCATTATTTCCTAACGACGGCGGCCGCGCACGAGAAAACGGGGGCGGCCAACGCATTGGCTGGTGCGGCCAACGGGTTGGCCCGGCGCGGCGTCCTTTTCTGCTAGCATGCGCCGTCTGCCGATCTGCGCCGGAGGGCGGAGCGATGAAGTTCGGCGTCTTCGATCACATTGACCGCGCCGGCGTCCCGCTCGCGCAGCAGTTCGAGGAACGGCTGCGGCTCGTCGAGGCGTACGACCGGTTCGGCTTCTACGCCTATCAGCTCGCGGAACATCACGGCACGCCGCTCGGGCTCGCGCCCTCGCCGGGTCTCTTTCTCGCCGCGGCGGCGCAGCGGACCACGCGCCTGCGCCTGGGCCCGCTGGTGTACTCATTGCCGCTCTACCATCCCGTCCGCCTGATCGAGGAAATCTGCATGCTCGATCACCTGACGAACGGGCGCCTCGAGCTCGGCGTCGGCCGCGGCGTCTCGCCGATCGAAGTCGGCTTCTACGGTGTCAACCCGGACGACGGCCCGCGGCAGTTTCCCGAAGCGCTGCGCGTGATCACGCGCGGCCTCTCGAGCGAGACGCTGACGTTCGACGGCGAGTTCTACCACTTTCACGACGTGCCGATGGTGCTGCGTCCGGTGCAGCGCCCGCATCCGCCGCTCTGGTACGGCGTCGTCTCGCCCGAGACGACGCACTGGGCGGCGCTCGAGCGTGCGCACATCGTGACGCTGGCGCCGACGGCGGGCGCCGCCGCCGTGATCGATCGCTACAAGGCGGAGTGGACGAGGCTCGGCGGGACGGGACCGCTGCCGACGATGGGCGTGATGCGCCACGTCGTGCTCGCAGACTCCGAGCGAGCCGCCTACCAGACGGCGGAGCGTGCGTATCGACGCTGGCTCGGCCACATGCGGTTGCTCTGGGATCAGAACGGCATGGAATTCACCTTGCCGCTGCCGCCCGAGATCGGACCGATGGTCGAGGCGGGCGCGTCGTATGTCGGCACCGCGAGCGGATTCGTCGAGTTCGTCAGGACCCAGGTCGAGGCGATCGGCGCCGACTACGTCGCGTGCGACGTCGCGTTCGGCGACATCACGTTCGACGAGGCGATGCGGACGGCGGCGCTTGTCGGCGCCCAGGTCATTCCGGCGTTCAGGGCGCCCGCGGCGTCGGTGCTATGACGCGCGCTGACGTCGCCGGCGCGATCGCGATCGTGCTCACGTGTGCGGGCGCCGGCGCGGCCGCGCAGTCTCGCGCGGGCGCGGCCGCGGGCACCATCCCGCGGACTGTCGATGGCCGGCCCGACATCAGCGGCGTCTGGGAGCGGCCCTACGTGCCCGACATGACGAAGACGTTCCGCGACCAGCGGGGCGCGGGCGAACTGCCGTTCACGCCGGCCGGCGCCGAGCGCTTCAAACACTACGATCCGGGCGCGTTCGACTACACCGCGCATTGTCTGCCGCAGGGCATGACGCGGTCGATGAACTCGCCGTTCCCGATCGAGATCTTCCAGGCGCCCACGCGGGTCGCGATTCTCTTCGAGGCCTGGAACGTGTTCCACGTCGTGCCCGCCGACGGCCGGACCTGGCCACGCGAGCTCGAGCCGACGTGGATCGGCACGTCAATCGGCCGCTGGGACGGCGACACCTTCGTCGTCGAGACGCGGGGCTTCAACGGCAGGACGAACCTCGACACCGTCGGCCATCCGCACAGCGACCAGCTGCGGCTGACGCAGCGCTTCACGAGAACGGACGCGCGGCACCTGACCTACGAGGTCGTCGTCGAGGACCCGGTGACCTATACGAGACCGTGGACGAACGTGCGGACGTTCACGCTGCGCCCGGACTGGGAGCTGATGGAGTACTCGTGCACGGAGAACAACAAGGATCTCGCCGAAGGACACGTCAAGTGACTGGAGACTGGAGACTGGGGACTGGAGACTGAACATGCGCACCTTGTTCCTGACGACTGCTGTCGCCCTCGCCGGAGTGTCGCTCGCAGGGCAGAGCGCGAGCTCGAAAAAGACGTGGACGCCCACGACCACCGCATGGGGTGACCCCGATCTCACGGGCAAGTGGTCGTACGCGACGATCACGCCGCTCGAGCGGCCCGCCGACGAGGCCAACAAGGCAGTGCTCAGCGTGGCGGAAGTTGCGGAGCTGAACGAAGAGGCGCGCACCAGCGCCGACCGGCGCGACGGCCCGGCCGAAGTTGACGTGGCCCGCGCCTACAACGCGTACTGGTACGACCGCGGCGGATCGATCGGCCGCACGTCGCTCATCATCGACCCGCCCGACGGGCGCCTGCCGCCGCTGACACCCGAAGGCCGCCGGCGCCAGGCCGCCCTGGCGGCGGAGGCTGCGCACGAGTACGACTCCTACGAGGACCGCCCGCTGCAGGAGCGCTGCATCATTTATCACGGCGTCCCGCCGCTGCCGTCGGGCTACAACAACACCTACCAGATCTTTCAGTCCCCGGGGCAGGTCGTCATCCTCGACGAGAACATCCACGACGTCAGGACGATTCCCCTCGACGGCCGCGCGCATCTGGGACCGAAGCTCCGTCAATGGAACGGCAACTCGATTGGACACTGGGACGGCCGCACGCTCGTCGTCGAGACGACGAACTACAGTCCGCAGACGACGTTCCGCTTTCCGGTCGCGCCGGAGACGCTGCGCGCCACCGAGCGCTTCACGCGCATCGCGCCGGACAAGATGGACTACCGTTTCACGATCGACGATCCGACCACCTACACGCGTCCGTGGACGGCGGTGCTGCCGATGACGAACCTGCCCGACTACGTCATCTACGAGTACGCCTGCCACGAGGGCAACTACTCGATCCGCAACGTCCTCAGCGGCGCCCGCGCGCACGATCGCTGACTGGCCGACTGGAGACTGGCCGACTGGAGACTGGCCGACTGGAGACTGGAGACTGGAGACTGACGACCATGCCGAGCATCGACAAATTCTCAGCCCCGGGTGTCTTCGATCCGCCGACCTACAGCCAGGGCGTGAAAGTGACAGGCGCCGGGACGATGCTCTTTCTGTCGGGCCAGGTCGCGTACGAGAAGGACGGCAGTCCGGCCTTCCGTGGCGATTTCAAGGCGCAGGCGCGCGGAGCATTTGACGCCATCAAGGCGCTCGTCGAAGCGCAGGGCGGGACGATGGCGAACGTCGTCAAGATCACGACGTACGTGACGGACATGCGCTATCGCGCCGACCTCGCGCCGATCCGCGAAGAGTATCTCGGCAAGAAGGGGCCGGCCTCGACGCTCGTCGAGATTGCTTCGCTGGCGCATCCCGACTGGTTGATCGAAATCGAGGCGATCGCGATCGTCTGATCCCTCCGACGCACTCCGCGTTCGCCGAAACCGATTACGGAATCGAGCGCGAGTTTCGCGAGCGCGACTCGTCTGTTGTTTTCTCCCGAATCGAGCGCGAGTCAACGGTTTCGACGGGCACGCCTCTGATATGGTACGGCGCCATGTCGAAATCTCGGTTGCGTCTACATTGGGCCGCTATTGGTGTGAGTGTGGTGTTCGTGATCGCACTCGTGCGATCGACATCTCGCGATGCCGTTCATGCGGCAACGACTGGCACGATCGGCGTCAACTTCGTCGGCAGCGGATATTCGCTGTCAACGAGCGACAGCGCCGGCGTGCTCGCCACATCACACTGGAACAACGCATCCGGCGCATCTCGCAGCAGCCCGCTCGCCGTACTCGACGACACCGGCGGTGTGACGGGCGTGACAGTCACGTGGACCGCCGACAACACATGGAATCTCCCTGTCAACACGTTCACCGCAAATCGACGCCTGATGCGCGGCTATCTGGACACCATCAACGGTCACACGACGACCGTGAACGTCGCGGGACTGGCCGGCGGCGCCTACGACATCTACGTCTACGCGGACGGCGATAACGGCCGCGCGTCGCGGTCGGCGACGTATCAAATCAGCGGTCCCGGCCTCCAGACGACGAGCGCGGGCCTCACCGATTCGGCGAACACGAACTTCAACACGTCGTTCGTCCAGGCGAACGGCTCGAGCGGTAACTACGTCAGGTTCAGCGTCGCCGCCGCGACCGCATTCACGCTGAGCGCGGTCCCGGGACAGGCGTCGGACGGCGTGCGCCGCGCGCCGATCAACGGCCTGCAGATTGTGCCGACTGGCCCGCCGTCGCCTGATTTCACGATCTCGGCGGCCCCGAGCTCGAACACCGTGGTGGCGGGCGGCAGCGCGACGTACACGGTCAGCGTGGGCGCGGTGAGCTGATTCACCGACGCCGTGAGCCTCGCCGCGAGCGGTGTGCCGTCGGGCGCCACGGCCTCG
>CAZOIK010000052.1:0-2886 GCA_964579765.1 uncultured Bifidobacteriaceae bacterium | reverse complement strand
ACGTCGAAACCGTTCCAGTGCTGGTACTGCGCGCCGTAGGTCGAGGCATTGAGCACCACGTTCTGCGGCGCGACGATCTTGTTCTGATCGAAGAGGCCGCCGACGACCTGGCCGGCGCTCGGCAGCGTGAAGCCGTTGCCGATCGTGCTCGGGACCGTCACCGAATACTGCGTGAAGTCGTTCGGCCCGAGCGCCTGGTTGTCCGTGATGAAGAAGTTGCCGTAGACGCGGCGGAAGTAGCCGACCGACAGCGAGATGCGGCTCGCGAGCTCCTGCTGCACACCGGCCGAGAACTCCCAGTTCCACGGCCGCACGCCCCAGCCGTTCATGATCGACGGCGAGTAGACGGTCGCCGGGTTCGCGCTGCCGAAGTTGGGCGTCTGCCACGGGCCGCATTCGCCGTTCAGCGTGCCGATCGTCAGGTCGCAGTCCGGCACGAAGTTGTGGTTGGCGTCGGTCCACGTCCGCTGCGTCTGCGTGACGAGCGTGGTGGCGGGGTTGTTCGACGCGGCGATGCCGACGGAATCCTGCTGCACGCCACGGCTGGCGCTCGCCTTGACCGCCGTCTTGCCGTTGCCGAACAGGTCGTAGGCCACCGACACCCGCGGGTTGATGTCCTTCCAGTTCGGTACGTTCTCGACGGCGGCGAAGGGCACGTTGCGATTCGGCAGCCAGCGGTGCGGCGCCGCCGTGAACGGCTCGGTGGACTCGTTCTGCATGTCGAGGCGGACGCCGCCGGCCAGCGTCAGCCGGTTCAACGTCCAGCGATCCTGGGCGTAGAGGCCCATGTTGTAGTTGAGGTCGTTCTGGTAGCCGGTGACCGGCGACTGGATCGTCACGAACGTCGGCACGCCGGCCGTCGTGGTGTACCAGAGGCCGCCCGTGGAGTCGTTGTTGTCGCCGCGCCAGACGTAGCCGCGCTGCATTTCGAAGCCGACCTTGGCGCTGTGCGAGCCGGTGACGTAGGTCATCGAGCCGATGACCGACTGCGACGGCAGCTTGTCGTTGAAGTCGAAGCCCGTCGGCGCCCGGTACGTCATGCCGGCGGTCGCGCCCTGGAACCCGACCTGCTCGATGATCCCGATGCAGCGCGGCGCCAGCCCGCCCTGCGACGGACACGTGCCGACCTGATTGGGATCGAGCAGAATCGTGTCCGGGCTCGCGCCCGCCATCACGCCCACTTCGAGCAACAGCTTGTTGGTCGCCGCGTAGCTCCACTTCGTCGTCGAGAGCTGCGTGTGCCAGGTGGTGATGCGCGCCGCTTCCGGCGAGTAGTTGAAGACGTTGAGCAGCCAGTGCGGGTCTACCTTGTACTGGTAGGCGTACCAGCCCGAGATCTTCTGCTTCGGCGAGATCGCCCAGGTCACGCGCCCGTTGTTGTCGTACGTGTAGGTGCCCGCGTAGGCCTGACGCCCCGTGTCGCTCGTCCGCACGAGCGCGTTCGGATCCTGCGCATAGAATTTCGACGCCAGGAAGAACTCGTTGGTGAAGTACCGCGACGTCGCGTAGAACCAGACCTTGTCCTTCTTGATCGGGCCGCCGATGGCGCCGTTGAGGTCGTAGAGCGTCTTGAGCGTGCTCGACGCGCCCTGCACGCCGCGCGAGTTCAGGTTGGGGGTGATGTTCGAGCTCTGGAGGGCCGGCCCCGATCCGTTCGCCAGCAGCGACCCGCTGAACCGGTTGCCGCCCGACCGCGGGATGGCGTTCATGATCACGCCGTTGGTCCCGGTTTCGGCGATCTGTCCCGAGAGCTGCACGTTGACTTCGTCGAAGAGGAGCGGCGACAGGCTCATGTTCGTCAGGTTCGACGCGATATACATGTTGCCGATGCGCATGCCGTCGATCATCGACACGCCGTCGCCGGGCAGGCTGCCGTGCCCGGACACCTGCGCGCCCGTCTGGTCGCCCAGCACGCCGCCGACGTCGGTGTTCGAGGCCCGGACGGCGGGGACGAGCGCCGCCATCTGAATCCACGAACCGCCCGACGGCAGCTCCTTGAACGCCTGCGCTGTCACCGTGCGCGTCTGCGCGGCCGTCTGGACGTCCACGACCGGCGCTTCGCCGGTGACCGTAATCGTCTCGGCGACGGCGCCGACCTTCATGTCCGCGTTCACCTGGGACGTGACGCCGATGGCGACGTCGAGGCCCTCACGCCGCACGTTGCTGAAACCGGTCAGCGTGAACGTCACCGAATAGGTGCCCGGCGGCAGGTTGATGATGCGGTACTGACCCGAGCCGTCGGTCACAGCCGTGCGGACCTTCTCGATGAGCGCTGGGCTGGCGGCTTCGACGGTGACGCCGGGAAGCACGGCGCCGGACGCATCCTTCACCGCGCCGGCGATACTTCCGAGTTCCTGTGCGCCAACAGAGGCCGGAATCCCGGCCGCTAACACGAGGAGCAACAAACCCGTCATCACTCGGTTCATGGGCCTGCCTTTCGTAAAGTTTGCGCAAGGCTAGCGACCGGTCCGTGTAGTGTCAATACACGCATTCTGGTAGAAAGATCCTTTTTCGTTGCGGATCCAAGCAGGCGGATCGCGGCGCGGCTTGACGGATATGTTCAGCAGAAATTAACATTGGCCGCTTCTCAACTCTTCACGAGGCCGCACCTATGACCACCAAGATCGTCGAGACTCTGCTCCCCACCACCATGGTCGGTTCGTATCCCCGTCCGCAGTGGTTCACGCAACAGCTGCTCGGACGCGACATCCGCGTCGCCTTCAAGGAAGTGAAGCACGAAGAAGCCTATGACGATGCGGTCGCGACCATCATTCGCGATCAGGAAGGCGCCGGCCTCGACATCGTCACCGACGGCAACATGTGGTACGACGACTATGTCGGCGTCATCGGCGCGTTCTGCTGGTACATGTACGAACGCATCCCGGG
>CAZOIK010000051.1:0-12144 GCA_964579765.1 uncultured Bifidobacteriaceae bacterium | reverse complement strand
GTTCGCCGTCGCGCTCGGGGTCGGCCATCACCGTGCGATACGCAATGACCTCGGTGACCTCCGCGCCGCGCTTCCGGAGCTCTTCGGGCACCACTTCGCGCCCGATGTCGGCGCGCGGGAAGAGCACCTTCAGGCCGTTCGCGTCGCCTGCCGCCGCGAGCGCCTGCACGACCGCGTCGGCCTTGAACGCCTTCGGGATCAGATCCACGCGCAGCCCCGCCCTGGCCAGGCGCGCGCCGGTGGCGGTGCCGACCGCGCACACCTTCACGCCCTTGAGCGCGCGCAGATCGAGCCCCGCTTCATGCAGGCGCGCCATGAACGCGTCGACGGAGTTCACGCTCGAGAACACAATCCAGTCGAACTCTCCGGCGTTGCTGCAGGCGTGATCGAGCGGCCCGTAGTCTTCGGGCGGGACGATGCGGATGAGCGCCGCTTCGATCGCTTCGGCGCCGAGCGTTTCGAGCAGATCCACGAGCTCGCCGGCCTGCTCGCGGGGACGCGTGACAAGGACGCGCTTGCCGAAGAGCGGGCGCGCGTCGAACCAGCGCAGGTGCTCGCGCAAGGCCGCGACGCGGCCGACGATGAGGATGGCCGTCCGCCTGTCGGTCGCGTCCTTCGCGCGCGCGGCGATCTCTTCGAGCGTGCCGAGCGTCGTCTCCTGCGTCGGCAGCGTGCCGTTGTACACGAGCGCGGCGGAATCGTCAGGCGGACGCCCGTTCGCGAGCAGCGCGTTCAGGATGCCCGGGAGTTGGTCGGGCCCCGCGTAGCAGACGAGGGTGCCGTCGAGCCGCGCGAGGCTCTTCCAGTCGACGGACGCGCGCGTCTTGCCGCCGTCTTCGTGTCCCCGGATGAACGTCAGCGTATCGCCGCCGCCAGGATAGGTGAGCGGCACGCCCGCGTAGGTCGCCGCGGCGAGCCCGGCCGGCACGCCGGGTACGACCTCGAACCGCACGCCCTGCTCGTGCAGGAAGAGCGCTTCCGAGCCGCCGTGATCGAACACGAACGGGTCGCCCCACTTCAGCCGCGCGACGGTCTTGCCCTCGCGCGCCTTCTCGACGAGCAGGTACGAGATGGCGTCCTGCTGCGTCGGCGCGGGCGCGGCGGCGCCCACGTCGATCTTCTCGGCGTCGGCGCGCGCATGGCGCAGCAGCCGCGGGTTCACGAGATGGTCGTAGACGACGACGTCCGCCGCCGCGAGGCACTCCATCCCGCGGACGGTGATGAGGCCCGGATCGCCCGGACCGGCGCCGATCAGGTAGACGATGCTCATTGCGCGCGGACCTCGGACAGTATCTCACCCGCGCCCTTCGCGAGCAGCTCGTGGCCGACGCGCATGCCGAGCTCGGCGGCGTCCGCGCGGCGCGCCTGCGCCCGCGCGCGCAGCACGCGGCGGCCGTCGAGCGACGCGACCGCTCCGACGAGCTCGAGGCTGTCGCCGGCGGCCGGTGTGGCGAGCGCCCCGATGGGCGTCTGGCAGCCGCCGCCGAGCGCCTCGACCACTCCACGCTCCGCGTCGAGCGCGGCCGCCGCGTCCGCGTCGCTGATGCGCGCGACGAACTCGCGCGCGGCCTGGTCGTCCTGCCGGATCTCGATCGCGACGATGCCCTGTCCCGGCGCCGGGACGCAGATGTCGGCGGCGAGCGTCATGGAGACGCGCGACTCGAAGCCGAGCCGCCGCAGGCCGGCGGCGGCCAGGACGATCGCGTCGTGCTCGCCGGCGTCGAGCTTCCGCAGCCGCGTGTCCACGTTGCCGCGCACGTTCGCGAAGCGGGCATTGGGAAAGAGGTTCAGCAGCTGCGCGACGCGCCGGACACTGCCCGTCCCGATCGACGGAGCGGGGCCGAGGAGGTCTACCAGGGCGGAGGGCAGGGGGCTCAGGGCAAGCGTACTTGCTGCCCTGTGCTCTTTGCCCTCTGCCCTGACAGGTAACACCAACGCGTCATGCGGATCTTCGCGTGGCAACACGCCACCGATCGTCAGCCCGTCGGGCAGCAGCGCGGGCATGTCCTTGCTGCTGTGCACGGCGAGATCCACGTCGCCGCGCAGCAGCGCGTCTTCGATTTCCTTGACGAACAGCCGCTTGCCGCCAGACTCCGACAGCGGCCGATCCTGCAGCCGATCGCCGGTGGTCTTGATGACGACGATGCGGCAGGGCGGCGCGCCGGCGGCGGCGAGCCGCGCGGCGACGGCGTTCGCCTGCCAGAGCGCGAGCTGGCTGCCGCGCGTGCCGAGGCGAAGCTCTCCGCGGGGCGGCGACACGGTCAGCGCGGGCGGCCCGACGGCCCCGACCGCTTCGCGCGCGTGAAGGGCTCGACGCGGTTGTCCGTGCGCGCGTCCGCTTCTTTCTCCGGCGACTCCGGCAGCCCGAACACGCGCGTGATCGCCTCCGCGTACATCGTCGCCGTCTCGGGATCGGCGAGCGACTTGAGCTGTTCGGTCGGCGTGAGCAGCAGCTTCTCGACCAGCAGATGCGTGATCTCGTCCACGCGCGCGCGGGCTTCGTCGCGCGCCTCGGCGGGCAGCGCCGAGAGCTTGAAGTCGAGGCGCTCGACCTCGGCGCGGCGGATGGCCTCGAACGACTGCCGCAGCGCGACGACGGTCGGGATGACGCCGCGCGCCCGCAGCCACATCGCGAACTTGGCGAGCTCCTCGTCCACGATCTTTTCCGCGCGCTCCACTTCGCCCGCCCGCCGCGCCAGGTTCTCGCGCACGGCCGCCTGCAGGTCGTCGATGTTGTAGAGGAACACCTGATCGACCTCGCCGGCCGCGGGTTCGACGTCGCGCGGCACGGCGATGTCGATGATGAACAGCGGCCGTCCGCGCCGCGGCCGCATCACCGACTCGACGCGGGCCTTCGTGAGGATCGGCGTCGCCGCGCCGGTCGCCGTGATGACGATGTCGCTGTCGGCAAGCGCGGCGTCCATGTCTTCCCAGCGCGCCGCGGTCGCGCCGCCGATGGCCTCCGCCGTCTGCGCGGCCCGCGCCATCGTCCGGCTCACGATCGTCACGTGCTTCACGCCCTGCGACTTCATGTGCTGGGCGGTCAGCTTGCCCATCTCGCCGGCGCCGAGGACGACGACGCTGCGTCCGGCGAGGTCGCCGAAAATCTTCTTCGCCAGGCTCACCGCGGCGTAGCTGACCGACACCGCGCCCGACCCGAGGTTCGTCTCCGTGCGCACGCGTTTGCCGACGGCGAAGCACGCGTGGAAGAGGCGGTTGAGCAGCGGACCGGCGGTCTCGGCCTGGCGCGCGGCGCTGTGCGCCTCCTTCACCTGCCCGAGAATCTGCGGCTCGCCGACCACGAGCGAATCGAGCCCGGCGGCGACGCGGAAGAGGTGGCGCGCGGCGTCGAGATCCGTGACGTCGTAGACGTGCGGCTCGACCGTGGACGCGTCGAGGTCGTGGAAGGCGCTGACAAACGACACGAGCTCCGAGCGCGCCGCGGCGATGTCGTCGCACGCCGTGTAGAGCTCGGCCCGGTTGCAGGTCGAGAGCACGGCGACTTCGCCGCCGTTCCCGCCCGGCTTGCGCGCGGCGAGCGTGCGCAGGGCGAGCTCGAGCCCGCGCGCCTGGAAGTCCACGCGCTCGCGCACGTCCACCGGCGCGGTCTTGTGGCTGATCCCTACGAGGAGGAGATGCATCAGAACTTGTGGCTGCTGGTCAGATAGCTGATCGGCACGAAGTTCAGCAGCACGATCGCGAAGCCCAGCGCCGAGAGATAGGCCGCCCTGCGGCCCGCCCATCCGATCCGGCGCGCGGCGAACAGCTCGAACGAGTACACGGCCCAGCAGATGAGGGCCACGAAGATCTTCGGATCCTCGAGTGACAGCATCGAGGGCACCTTCGCCTGAATCGCGAACACGACGCCGGCGACGAGCCCGATCGTCAGGAACACCCAGCCGACGACGATCGCGCGCTGGTTCATCTGATCGAGGACCTGCAGCGACGGCAGCCGCGCGTAGAAGACGCCGAGGTGCTTCGTCTTGATTTCCTTGAAGAGCAGCACGTACGTGATGCCGATGACGCAGGCCAGCGCGAAGCTGGCGTACGCGAAGAGCAGCGACGACACGTGGAGGCCGAACAGCGGGCCGCGCAGCACCGGCGAGCGGACCTCGAGGTCGGTCGTGAAGGCCGGAATCGCCTGCAGCGCGAGCATCAGCGGCAGGATGAACACGCCCATCGTCCGCTCGTCCGTGGTGACCTCGGTGTAGAGATACGCGATGCCCAGCAGCCACACGAACATGGAAATGGCCGAGGTCGCGTCGAACACGGGCACCTGGCCGACCTGCATCGTCTGCATCCCGATGATGAAGGTGTGCGCGAGCGCCGCCGCGACCAGCAGCGTCGTCGCGAGCCGGCGGGCGACCGCCGTCCGCCGCGCGAAGTGCAGCGTGTAGGCGACGAACGCGGCGGCATAGAGGACCAGCGGGACCAGATTCATGCGTGGTGCTACTAGTGTAGTGCGTGTGGGGGCCGCCTTCGGGCGGACGTCGGCGGCCGGCTGAAGCCGGCCCCCACACGCTATTTGCTCGGCGCGAAGTAGCCCTGCTTGGTCCGGGCCGCGACGCCCGGCCGCGCGACCTGGACGACGACGCGCCGCCAGGCGCCGTCGCGGCGCGGGTTCTTCGACGTGTAGCCGACGGTGTACTGGCTCGACAGCTCGTCGGAGATCTGGCCGTAGACGCCGTTGAGATCCGCGAGCTGGTTCGGGAAGAACGCGCGGCCGCCGGTCTGCTGCGAGAGCTGCCGCAGGACGAACTCCGCTTCGCGGAAGGTCTTCGAGCCGCCGCCCTCGTTGTCGCGCAGGCCGATGCTGTAGATGGCCGTTTCCGAGCGCTTCGCGAGGTCGAGCACTTCTTCGAACGGCAGCAGGCTCGACGTGTCTTCGCCGTCGGACAGCAGGACGATCGCCTGTCGGCGGATTTCGTCGATGTTCTTGGCGACCGCCTTCTTCAGATCTTTCAGCGCGATGTAGACCGCGTTGTAGAGCGCCGTCGAGCCGCCGGCCGAGGTCCGCCGGATGGCGGCCTCGAGCTCGGGCGCCGCGTTGGTGAAGTTCTGGAGAACCGTGACGCGGTTGTCGAAGTCGATGACCTCGGCGAGGTCCTGCATCCGCAGGCGCTTGGCGAAGCCGATGGCGGCTTCCTGCGCCGTCGGCAGCTTCGTGTCCATGCTGGCGCTCGTGTCGAGCAGCAGCGACAGGGCGATCGGCAGATTGGCTTTGTTGAAGAACGTGACGTCCTGCTTGACGCCGTCCTCGTAGACGTTGAAGTCGCCCTGCTGCAGGTCGGTTACGTACCGCGTGCCTTCCATCACCGTGACGTTGAGCGACACGAGCTCGACGCCCGCGCGGAAGGACGGCTGTGTCTGCGCCGCGAGGACCGTCGCGGCGCACAGGGCGGCACCGACGGCGGCGAGGTATTTCACCGCGACACCTTGACCGGCGTCCCGCGCACTTTCAGATCCGGCCGCGTGGACGAGATCGTGATGCGTTCGGGCGGAATGAGCGACTGCGGATGGGCGTACGTCACGAGATATTGATGCGTCAGCTCGTCCGCCACCTGCTTGAGCCGGGCCGGCAGCGCGCTCGGCGCCAGGACGTTGTCGTACCGGCCGCCGGTGCTGTCGGTGCCTTCGGCGTAGCTGTACGCGCGCTCGCGGCCTTCGTTGGTGAGCGTGTCGGTCGGCGGCGCGCCCACCATGATGACGTCGAACACCGCGCCGACGCTCTTGATCGCGCCGATCACCTGGTCGTGATAGCGGTTGCTCAGCTCGGGGCCGTTCGTCGCGATGGCGACGATGACCGGACGGGCCGGCTCGCGCTTTTTCATGCCCTGCGCGCTTTCCACAATCCCGTCGAGCATGTACGCGCCGCTCATCGGCTGGGTGAAGATCGCGCTGCCTTTGAGCAGTTTCATCTGATCCGACGTGTAATCGACGAGAATCGTCGGCCGCTCGGCGACCGTGATCACGGCGAGTTCATTTTTCATGCCGTTGCCGGTCACGCCCTTGACGAACTCGGCCGCGGCGTCGCGGATGTCGCGAATCGTGTTGTTCGAGCGCGAGCTGTTGTCCACGAGCAGCGCGATGAGCATCGGCGTCGTGGCCGGCTCGACGCGCAGCACTTCGCGCCGGACGTTGTCCTCGCGGACGGTGAAGTCGGCGGGCGTGAGGCCCGCGACGGGCTGGCCGCCCTTGTCGAGGACGCTCGTGTAGACGCCGCGCTGCTCGGTCTGCGCGCGCAGACCGGCGCCGGACGACAGGAGGAGCAGCAGACACGCGCCGATGACGGTGCGCCGGTCGGTCATCGGATCAGTATAGTCTCCGGCGGAGCCGATTTTTCGCGCCAAAAACCGTTGTGGAATGTAAGAGTTGCGGCGAATCCCGGCGGCCGTTGCGCGGGGCTGCGTTTCTTGACACCCCTACACCCGCATGTTATAAACCAACGGCTTTTCCGCCGACCTCCGGATGCTTTCAGCGTACATTCCCATTGCCATTTTCGTCGTCATCGCGACGGGTTTCGCGATCTTCACGCTCGTGGTCTCGGGGCTCATCAGCTCGAAGCGTTACAACAAGGTGAAGCTCGAGCCGTACGAATGCGGCATCGAACCGGTGACCGACGCGCGCGACCGCTACAGCATCCGCTACTACCTGGTGGCGATGCTGTTCGTCATCTTCGACGTCGAGACCGTGTTCATGTTTCCCTGGGCGGTCATCTTCGACAAGCTGCTGCTGTTTGGCCTGATCGAGATGATCGTGTTCATCTTCATCCTGGTCGTCGGCTACTACTACGCGTGGCAGAAGGGCGCCCTGGAATGGGTATAGTGGGCACAGCCCGTGGCTGACGAACACGTACCGAAAGCGGCCGCGCCGACCGGACCGGCCGAGCCCGCGCCGCCGGCCGACGCCGCGCTTCCTGTTTTCATTACGTCGCTGCAGAACGGCGTGCCCGGCGCGGTGGCGCAGCTCAGTCTGTACCTCGGCGACTGGACGGTCGTCGTGCCGGCGTCGCACCTCCTGCAGGCCGCGCAGTATCTGCACGACGCCGCCGACTGCGCGTTCGACTACCTGTCGGATCTCACGGCCACCGACTGGCCGCCGCGCGCCGAAGGGCGCTTCGACGTCCTCTACATGCTCTACTCGACGCGCCATCGTCATCGCGTGCGCGTGAAGGTGAAGGTCGCCGAGCACCAGCCGCTGGCGTCGGTCACCGGCGTCTGGCCGGCCGCGAACTGGCTCGAGCGCGAGGTGTACGACATGTTCGGCGTCAACTTCACCGGCCATCCCGATCGCCGGCGGATTCTGATGCCCGAGGACTGGCAGGGCTATCCGCAGCGCAAGGACTACCCGCTCGAGGGGCCGGGCGAACTGCTGATGGAAAACCCGAGCGACTGGCTGAAGCTGCGCCAGGCGCGCGAGGAAGCGGACATCGAGTAATGGCGGTCGAACCCCAGACGATCCACGGCGAGATGTTCGACACGAGCGAGCTCGTGATCAACATGGGGCCGCAGCATCCGAGCACGCACGGCGTGCTGCGCGTCATCCTGCGGCTCGACGGCGAGAAGGTGGTGGACGCCGAGGTGGTCATCGGCTACCTGCACCGCGGGATCGAGAAGCTCAGCGAAAACCGCAACTGGACGCAGATCGTGCTCCTCACCGACCGCATGGACTACGTGGCGGCCGCGACGAGCAACGTCGGCTACTGCGAGACCGTGGAGAAGCTGCTCCAGATCGAGGTGCCGCGGCGCGCGCAGTACATCCGCACGATCCTGATGGAGCTGCAGCGGATCGCGAGCCACTGCCTCTGGGTCGGCACGCACGCGATGGACATCGGCGCGATGACGGTGTTCCTCTACGCGTTCCGCGAGCGCGAGCTGATTCTCGATCTCTTCGAGGAGTTCTGCGGCGCGCGCCTCACGTACAACTCGATGCGCATCGGCGGCCTGCCGCAGGACATTCCGCCGGGCTGGGACAAGAAGGTGCTCGCGTTCTGCGACATCATGGACGCGAAGATCGACGAGTACGAGACGCTGCTCACGCACAACCGCATCTGGCTCGAGCGGACGAAGGGCGTCGGCGTCATCTCGGCGAAAGACGCCATCGGCATCGGCCTGTGCGGTCCGGCGCTGCGCGGCTCGGGCGTCGCGCGCGACGTGCGCAAAGACGAGCCGTACGCGGCGTACAGCGAGATGGAGTTCGACGTGCCGGTCGGCATGGCCGGCGACACCTACGATCGCTATCTGGTCCGCATGGAGGAGTTCCGGCAGTCGCTGCGGATCATCCGCCAGGCGACGCAGGGCATTCCCGAAGGGCCGATCGTCGGCAAGGTGCCGCGGCTCATCAAGCCGGCGGCGGGGGAGACGTACCACGCGATCGAGTCGCCGAAGGGCGAGCTCGGGTACTTCATCGTGAGTGACGGCAAATCGACCAACCCCTACCGCTTCCGCGTCCGCCCGCCGTCGTTCTGCAACCTGCAGGCGCTGCCGATGCTCGTGAGAGGCCATCTGGTCGCGGACGTCGTGGCGCTGATCGGGTCAATCGACATCGTCCTGGGAGAGGTCGATCGATGAGGGCCGGCGTCGGTCAGGCGCCCGCGGCCAGCCGCGAGCGGGAGCGAGCGGCTCGGCGTCAGTTCGCGGCGGGGGTGGGGCCCCGCCGCCAGTGAAAAAATGATCGATACGCTCGTCATCCCGCTGCTCAAGATCCTGATCGTCCTCAACGCGACGCTGGTCGGCGTCACGTACATGGTCCTGCTCGAGCGCAAGGTGATCGCGTGGGCGCAGTCGCGTCTGGGGCCGATGCGCGTCGGGCCGTACGGCGTGCTGCAGTCGGTCGCGGACGCGATCAAGCTGATGCTCAAGGAAGACATCACGCCGGTGAAAGCCGATCGGTGGGTGTTCACCGCGGCGCCGATCATCTCGATGGTGCCGGCGCTCATCGTGTACGCGGTCATTCCGTTCGGGCCGACCGTGCACCTGTTCGGCCGCAGCGTCACCCTCTACATCACCGACATCAACGTCGGCCTGCTCTACATCGTCTCGGTCGCGTCGGTCGGCGTCTACGGCATCATCCTCGCGGGCTACGCCTCGAACAGCAAGTTCCCGCTGCTCGCCAGCCTGCGCGCGTCGGCGCAGCTCATCTCGTACGAAGTGGCCGTGACGTTGACGCTCGTGAGCGTCATCCTGATGGCCGGCTCGCTGAGCATGGTCAGCATCGTGAACGCGCAGTACAACAGCCATCTGTGGTACGCGTTCGGCCAGCCGCTCGCGTTCGTCATCTTCTTCATCGGCGGCCTCGCCGAGACCAACCGCGCGCCGTTCGATCTGCCGGAAGCCGAGCAGGAGCTGACGGGCGGGTTCCACACCGAATACAGCGGGATGCGCTTCGCGCTGTTCTTCCTCGCCGAGTACGCGAACATGATCGTCGTCTCCTCGGTGGCGACGACGCTGTTCCTCGGCGGGTGGCTGCGGCCGTTCCCGAACGTCGCGGCGCTCCACTTCCTCGACCTCATCCCGAGCTGGACCTGGTTCCTGGTCAAGTCGTTCGTGTTCCTGTACATCTTCATCTGGGTGCGGGCGACGCTGCCGCGCTATCGGTACGATCAGCTGATGCGGCTCGGGTGGAAGGTGCTCATCCCGCTGGCGATCGCGAATCTGGTCGTCACCGGCATCGTAAAGGTCTTGTTGGTCTGATGGCTCAGGCGATCGCGTTCTACACGATTGCGGCGTGCATTCTCGGCTTCGCCGTGCTGGTGGTCACCACGAAGGACACCGTGCACAGCGTGCTGTTTCTGGTGCTCGACTTCCTGTTCGTCGCCGCGCTCTACGTGCTGCTCGGCGCGCAGTTCCTCGCCGTCATCCAGATCCTCGTCTACGCCGGCGGCATCGTCGTCTTGTATCTGTTCGTCGTCATGCTCGTGAACCTGAAGCGCCCGGCGGAGGCGCACAAGGATCCGCACCGCCTGACGAAGCTCGGACTCGGACTCTCGGGCGCGGTGCTGATCGAGCTCGGCGCGATCGCGGTCTCGGGCTACATGAAGGCGCCGGCGGCCGCGGCGGCGACGTCGGCCGCGCTGCCCGTCAGCGGCAACACCGAGCAGGTCGGCTGGCTGCTGTATACGAGCTACCTGATTCCGTTCGAGATTGCCTCGATGCTGCTGCTGGTGGCGATGATCGGCGCCATCGTGCTGGCCAAACGGGAGCTATGACATCGGGGCATTTGGCGATTCGGCGATTCGGCGATCTGCAATCACGGGATCACCAAATCACCAGATGGGGAAATTCATGATCACGCCAACGCACTACATGCTGCTGTCGGCGGCGCTGTTCATCATCGGCGTCATCGGCGTGATGGTGCGGCGCAACATCATCATCATCTTCATGTCGATCGAGCTGATGCTGAACGCGGTCAACATCAACCTCGTCGCGTTCTCGAGCCAGCTGCACAACGTGATCGGCCTGGTGTTCGCGCTCTTCGTCATCGCGGTGGCCGCCGCGGAGGCCGCGGTCGGCCTCGGCATCATCCTGGCGTTTTATCGCAACAAGGAAAGCGTCAACATCGACGAAATGAACCTGATGCGCTGGTAATGCGATACCTCTGGCTGATTCCACTGCTGCCGGGCGCGGGCGCCGCGATCAACGGGCTCCTCGGCATCCGCTATTTCTCGCGCAAGACGGCGGGCATCGTCGCGTGCACGATGATGACCGCGGCGCTCGCGCTGTCGGTCGCGGCGTTCTGGCAGATGCTCGGCCTGCCGCCGGAGGCGCGCGGCATCGACGTCGTCGTCGCGCAGTGGATTCCAGCGATCCCGCTCGCGACGCGCACGGGCATCGGCTCGTTCCACGTGCCGTGGGGGTTCCGGCTCGACCCGCTGTCCGGGATGATGATTCTCATCGTCACCGGCATCGGCACGCTGATCCACGTCTACTCGACGGCCTACATGGCCGACGAGCCGCGCGGCGGCGTCGCGCGCTTCTTCTGCTACCTGAACCTGTTCTGCTTCTTCATGCTCAACCTCGTCCTCGGGGACAACTTCCTCGTGATGTTCGTGGGCTGGGAAGGGGTGGGCCTCTGCTCGTACCTGCTGATTGGCTACTGGTACGAGAAGAAGAGCGCGTCGGACGCCGGCAAGAAGGCGTTCATCACCAACCGCGTGGGCGACTGGGGCTTCATCCTCGGCGTCTTCCTGATCTACTCGGTGTTCGGCACGTTCGACTTCCGCGCCATCCAGAACGCCGCGGCGACGATGCCCGTCGAGTCGATGCACTTCGGCGTGCTGTCGTTCATCTGCCTGTTTCTGTTCGTCGGCGCGACGGGCAAGAGCGCGCAGATTCCGCTCTACGTCTGGCTGCCGGACGCGATGGAAGGGCCGACGCCGGTCTCGGCGCTCATCCACGCGGCGACGATGGTCACCTCCGGCGTCTACATGCTGGGCCGGAACGCGGTGCTCTTCTCGCACGCGCCGCAGGTGATGCTGATTGTCGCGATCGTCGGCGTGCTGACGGCGTTCATGGCGGCGACGATCGCCGTCGTGCAGTACGACATCAAGAAGGTGCTGGCGTACTCGACAGTCAGCCAGCTCGGGTACATGTTCACGGCGATGGGCGTCGGCGCGTTCTCGGCCGGTGTGTTCCACCTGATGACGCACGCGTTCTTCAAGGCGCTCCTCTTCCTCTGCAGCGGCTCGGTGATCCACGCGATGGCCGGCGAGCAGGACATGCGGAAGATGGGCGGGCTGAAGAAGTACCTCCCCGTCACCTTCGCGACGATGATGATCGGCACGCTCGCGATCGCCGGCATCGCGCCGCTGTCCGGGTTCTTCAGCAAGGACGAGATCCTCTTCCGGTCGTTCGTCGCGAACAAGGCGATCTGGACGATCGGCGTCGTCACGGCGTTCATGACCGCGTTCTACATGTACCGCCTGATGGCCATGACGTTCTTCGGCGCCTATCGCGGTCCGGCGTGGGAAACGGCCGCGCACGCGTCGCACGCCGCGACGAACGCCGCCGCGGCGCACCACGTCGCGCATCCGGCCGACGCGCACGCGCACGGGCAGGCGCAGCGCGACGATCACGAGGTCACGCACGGCCCGGCGGATACGCACGCGCATCACGACGACCAGGCGGCCGGGCACGGCCACGGGCC
>CAZOIK010000050.1:0-14647 GCA_964579765.1 uncultured Bifidobacteriaceae bacterium | reverse complement strand
GCGAACGCGGGCCCCGGGTGCATCACCTCGTGGAACCCCAGATGCGTGCAGTAGAACGCGATGGCCGCATCGACGTCGTGCACGATGTACCGGACCTGGACCGTCGCCATCGTTCCCGCCTTTCTTCGTGTCCGTCTTATTGTGCCGCGCGTTGAAGCGTAGAATCCACGCATGATCCTGAAACCTCTTGCGGCGTCGTGCGCGCTCGCTGCCGTCCTGTTCGCCGTGCCTGTGGGCGTGTTCGCGCAGACGGCGCAGACGCCGGCGGCGTGCGAGAAGCTCGCGTCGCTGTCCCTGCCGAACGCGACCATCACGCTGGCGCAGGTTGTCGATGCCGGGAAGTTCGTCGCGCCGGACAACCCCGCGGGCCGCGGCGGCGGCGGATCGTCCGCGCTCGCCGGCACGATCGGCGCGGTGCCCGACGTGCCCGGACGCGTGACCGCGAACACCGCCGGCCTCGGCCTCGGCTACAACGGCGGCAAGGGCATCCCGGCCTACAGCACGCTGCCCGCGTTCTGCCGCGTCGCGCTGACGCTGAAGCCGTCCGCCGTCTCGGACATTCGCGTCGAGGTGTGGCTGCCGGTCGCCGGCTGGAACGGCCGCTTCCGTGGCACGAGCCCCAACGGCCTGGGCGGCGTGATCAACTACAACGCGATGGCGGTCGGCCTGACCGACGGCTTCGCCGTCGCGAGCACGGATCACGGCCATCAGGGCGGCAGCACCGCGTGGATGCTCGTGCCCGACAAGGTGACCGACTTCGCCGGCCGCGCCATGCACGAGACGACGGTCGTGGGGAAGGCGTTGACGTCGGCGTACTACGGCAGCGCGCCGAAGTACTCGTACATGATCGAGTGCGGCGGCGGCAGCGCGGCGGCGCTGCACGAAGTGCAGCAATTTCCCTCCGACTACAACGGCGTCGTCGTCGGCGGTCACGCGGCGCATCTGACGCGGCAGATCTTCGGGCAGATCTGGCTGTGGCAGGCCACGCACGAGAACGGGAAGCCGATCCTGCCGCCGGCGAAGCTGCAGGTGATTCACGACGCCGTGCTGGCGAAGTGCGATCTGCTCGACGGCGTCAAGGACGGCCTGCTCGAGAACCCGACGCGGTGCACGTTCGACCCGAAGGAGATCGCGTGCAAGACCGGCGACGGCCCGAACTGCCTGAATCCGGCGCAGGTCGAGGCCGTGCGGAAGATCTACGCCGGCCCGATCAACCCGCGGACGAAGGAGCGCGTGTGGTCGCCGCTCTATCGCGGCAGCGAGCTCGACTGGGGCTTCTTCACCGACGCGCCCGCGCCGATCGGCATCGCGACCGGCACACTGCGCGACGCGATCCTCAAGGATCCCAAGTGGGACTACCGGACGTCGCCGGTGGACTACGATCGCGACGTCGCGGCGGCGGATCGCTCGGACGTCGCGCGCGTCAACGCGTCAAACGCGGACATCTCGCCGTTCGTGCGCGGCGGCGGCAAGCTGATTCTCTCGGGCGGCTGGAACAACGCGCTCGTCCCGGCCGGCGCGGTGGTCGATTACTACGCGCGCGTGCAGACGACGATCGGCCGCGCCGCGACCGCGCGTGCGGTGCGCCTCTACATGGTGCCGGGCATGATCGAGTGCAACGGCGGCCCCGGCACCGACACGTTCGACATGCTGAGCGTCATGCGCAGCTGGATCGAGGACGGCCAGGCGCCGAACGCCGTGATCGCCTCGCGCGTCGAGCACGGGAAGGTCGTGCGCACGCGCCCGCTCTGTCCGTATCCGCAGACCGCGACGTACCGCGGCAAGGGCAGCACGGACGACGCGAGCAGCTTCGTCTGCAAGTAGTCGCTGAAGCAGCGACGGGCCCACCGCCACTCATCAAGATGACTTCATGGACTTCTATGTCCTATTGCGTCTATTTGTGTCTCGAATTGGAAATTCAGGAAATATCTCTATATTTGCTCCCAAATTGTCGCTGATCGAGATCGTATGCATGAATCTATGTTCTTTAATAGAACAAGTGCACGGTTTGACAGTGCCGCCGATAGCAACGCGTGTCCAAGCGAACAAACCTCACTAAGGCATCGTCTTACAGTCTCTGACCCGTCCCCAATCTCGAATCGGTACCGGACTTGCTCAGCCGCAGGTCGGTAGATCAGATTGCGTCAATATGGGACGAGGGCGTCTGCAATGACTCGATATCCGCGTGGAAAGGCAGTTTGGGGGCCCCGTCGTTGGCCCATTACTCTCGGACTCGTCGCCGTCCTCTGTTCTCCGGCATTCGGACAGACGAGCCGGGGTAAGCGTCATCCCAAACTCGACCATGCACTGGCGCAGGCCACGGCAGGAGACACCGACGCCGCGCAGAAAGTCATCATCAGCCTGAACCCCGGATGCGAGGGGGTAGCGGTCGCCTCCCTGAACCGGCACGGCGCGACGCTGAAGGCTCGTCATCGATCAATCGGAGCCGTATCCGCCAGGATCAAGACGTCCGATCTCGCCGACTTCGAAGCCGATGGCTGCGTCCGTTCGGTGTCGGTCGATGCGCCCGTCGTTGCGCACGGCCTGCCTCCGGCGCCGGGTGGCCCGGGCGGCCGTGGTGGTCCCGGCGGTCCTGGCAGCGTGATCCTGCCGTCGGTCGCCATCGCGGCGAGCCCGCAGCTCCGGCAGACGCTTGGCCTGTCGATGCCGGCCGGACGAGGCTCGGCCACTGCGGCCGACATCGGCGTGGCGATCATCGATTCCGGCATCGCGCCGCTCAACGATTTCGGCGACCGCATTCGGGCGTTCTACGACTTCACCAGCGGCACTCCTGTCGCGACGGCTCCCTACGACGATTTCGGCCACGGCACGCACGTCGCCGGCCTCATCGGCGCGGGCGGGCAGGGATCGGGAAATCAGTTCCAGGGCGTTGCGCCCAACGTCGGCCTGATCGGCCTCAAGGTGCTCGACGCGAACGGCCAAGGCAACACGAGCGATGTCATCGCAGCGCTCGAGTTCGTCACGCAGTACCGGGGCACGCTTGGCGCGCAAGTCGTGAACCTCTCGCTCGGCCACCCGATCTTCGAGCCGGCGGCGACCGATCCGCTCGTGCAGGCGGTCGAAGCGGCCGTGCGATCTGGGCTCGTCGTGGTCGTCGCGGCAGGCAACAACGGCTGGAACGCGACCACGCAGCAGTCCGGCTATGCCGGCATCAACTCCCCGGGGAATGCCCCGTCGGCGATTACGGTCGGAGCGGTGGACACGCAGAACACGGCGACGCGCGACGATGACGTGGTGGCGCCGTACAGCTCGCGCGGGCCGACGTGGTTCGACGCCTACGCCAAGCCGGACGTCGTCGCGCCGGGACACCATCTCATCTCAGACAGCGCCACGAACACGACCCTGTTCAAGAACCTCTCGGCCTCGGAGCGGCAGGCTTCGAACGGCATGCCGATGCTCAGCCTGAGCGGGACCAGCATGTCGACGGCCGTCGTGTCGGGCATCGCCGCGCTGGTCCTCGAGGCGAACGGCAACGCGATCAATTGGAAGGTGGCGACGCCGCCGAACCTGGTCAAGGCCATTCTCGAGTACACCTCGATTCCGCTCGTCGGCGTCGATGCGCTGACGCAGGGCGCGGGCGAAGTGAATGCTGCAGGCGCCGTCACGCTCGCGTCGGCGATCGATCCCTCGGTCAAGGTTGGTCAGTCATGGCTCCTGACGGGCATCACGCCGTCCTCGACGCTCGGCAAGCAGGGATACAGCTGGGGCCAGCAGGTCGTCTGGGGCGACACGATCGTTGGCGGCGACGTGATGTACTCCAACAACATCGTGTGGGGCACGAGCGACGACAACATCGTCTGGGGCACCGACGACGACAACATCGTCTGGGGCACCAACGCGGTCTGGGAAAGCAATATCGTCTGGGGCACCAACATCGTTTGGGGGACGAACATCGTCTGGGGCACCAACATCGTGTGGGGCACGAGCGACGACAACATCGTCTGGGGCACCGACGACGACAACATCGTCTGGGGCACGAGCACCGACGCGATCCTCGAGGCGATGCCGACCGGGACGCCGAGTGCGGCTCCGCTTTCCTGGCCCTCGAACGCGCCGCCGCGGTAACCGGCGTTCCGCGCGCACTATGCGCGGGGCTTCCACGGACCGTTCGGCGCCCACTTGCGGCGCCATCGCCGACCGCGGGCTACGGCGTCCAGCACGGGTCCGAGGAACTCGGCAAGCTTCGCGATCACGGATTCAAGATCACGCGCGGAGTCTGCAAGCCGATTCCGGCGGACGAAGGCCTCCCACTGCCGTCGTTTCTGAGCGTCGTTCGCAAACTCCATTGTGAAAGCAACGGGCGGTGGCGACACCGATATCGGCGTGTGCCGCCGGTCGAACGTCGCGGCGACGGCCCTGCGGAGTGTGTCTCCGTCGAAAGACAGAGCGCCTGCCAGCGCGTAGACGTCGCAGAAGTCCTTCATTCGACTGTTTGCCGACGCGAGTCGAACCATGGCCTCGCATTTCTCGGCGATCGACGTCTCCGGGCGATACGCGCGAAGTCGTGCCTGCGGTAGATCCAGTAAGCCCGGATAGTCGAGGATCCCGGCTGCGGGGACGACGGCGTCACCGACGCCGACATCGACCTGCAACGGAATCTTGATCTTCCCGAGCATCGCCGTGAGCGTCACGCGCATGCCGCCGTACTCTTGCTGCTCGCGAATTGGCGCCACACGAACGGTCGAAGTCGAGAAGCTGATGTCGTCGGACGGCACGCGTTGCTCGCAGATCGCAGTGAAGACTCGCCTCAGTTCTTCCGCTGAATTGTTGCCGAGGCCCAGCAAATCGATGTCTTTGGTGACGCGATTCTGTGCATCAAGCCAGACAAGCATCAGCGCGGCGCCCTTGAGGATGAACTTGTCGGCGTATCTTGACGCTGAGAGGCGGTAGAGGAGTGTTCGCCGGCAAATCGAAACAACGTGGCCTGATGATCGACAGTCAGTTCCCAGGTACGCTGGAGAAGCCGGGCCTGAATTGAAGCGGCAATGTTCGTGAGTGAACGAATCACAGCACGATGGTTTCCAGGTAGGGCTGCATCACTCGGTTGACTCGCAGCAGCGTCGCGGTGCGATGGAGCTCGTCGAGGTTCAGTGTCCGGCTACGCCAGGCCTCTTGAAGAGCTTCCAGCGCGACATCCAGCCCAACCGTGTTTCTGAACCTGAAGCAATCGGCAATCGTGCGAGACAGGCTGTAGATGCGCACGACATGCCCCTCCAGGCGATGTTCTTCGATGCCCTGGTCGAAGAAAGCCTATGAAAGGCGGGTCACGCGGATTGGCGGGTAGTTGAGTCGTGGAACGCGCGTGCCCCGAGGAACGGCCAGCCATACCTGCCGCGGCAGCTGAGTCCCGATATCGTGGAAGCGCAGGGCCGACAGCAGACAGACGACGGCGGACGGCACCGCGCGGGTAGCGAGAACCAGGTCGTGGTGCTCAGTAGCGTTTGGGGGATCCGTCAGACGATATCGGCCAGGCCCGACTCGTTCCACGAGTCCAGCGCGAGCCATTCGATTCAGCGTTTCGCGATGCACGCCTTCTGCGGCGGCGTCCTTCGCGCGTAGAAGCGCATCTCGGCGAAGCAGCGCTATGAGGCGCTTCTTTGAGGTCAGACCATGGCGTTGTGCTGTTTTACTTGCACCCACTTACAAGTGTAAGCATTTTGGCACATAGCTCCCAGCTCAAGAATTGCCAAAGCGTACGGGAATCGCGGATTCGGGATTGGCGACGCGATCGGCCCAACGTCGATCGAGGTCGGCTCTCTGTTCGTCGCTCGGCTCGAGCTCCGATTCCCGCTCCTGGTCGGTCAGGCTCTCCCAGAGTGCCATCGCGAGCTCCGCCCGTTCCTCGGCCGACCGTTTGGGGAGTGCAGCCAGGTGGCTTTCGCATCTGTCGTTTTTCACCGGCGGGTCGAGCTCCTTCCAGTCCCTAGCGACCGGCTGTTGCCCAAGTGTATATACAGTCGTATACTCAAACGTGCGCTTTGAATGGGATGCCGCGAAGAGCGATGCGAACCTGCGCGACAGAGGGTTCGATTTCGAGTTCGCGTCGCTCATCTTCAGCGGTCCCACGTTAGAGCGGGAGGACCTCAGGAAGGATTGCGGCGAATGAAGAGATCCTCCGCCGTATCATTTCAGCGCGCAGGAGTAATCGCCGTGAACGAACACGTTACGAAAAAGCAAGCAGGTGAGCCGACGCGCCCGACTCGTGGCCGTGCGGATCTGGAAAGGCTGCGTCGAATGACGGAAACGGAGATCAGAAAGACGGCGCCGCCAGAGCTTGCGGATTTGCCAGAGGATTTCTGGGATGACGCCGAGCTCGTAGTTCCCGCACCGAAGCAGGCCATCTCCTTGCGTGTCGATGAGGACGTGCTCGATTGGTTCAAACGGACAGGCCCGCGCTACCAGACGCGCATGAATGCCGTTCTACGGTCGTATATGGCGCGCAAAGGTAAAGCCGCAGCGGCGCCTGCGCGCAAACGGCAACGCCAACGCCGGAAGAGGGTGTAACTGTGAAGCGCGTTTTGCTGAGGCGGCAATGACCCCGACATTGCGGCGATTGTTGTTCTGGTCGATTCTGTTCGTCGTGACGATGCTCAGTTGGAGCCTGTACGCACCAAAGTAGCCCACTACCCGGTGAGCAGCAGCGTGTGGCGGTTCTGAAGTAGCCTCATCCACCTGGGCGGGCGTTTGCTGCCCTCATGGACGGAGACGAGATCGGTCCGCACTACAAATCAGGAGCGCTCGATGACGATCAAGCCACTTGCCGCATGCAGCACGCTGGTCTGCGTGTTCCTCTCTTCTCTGGCGTTCGCGCAGGCGCCCAAGCCGGACGCGAAGACGCTCGCGGCGACGGGCATCCTCGAGCGCCTCGCCGACCGCACGGGCGTCTACGGCGTGCCGGCCACGGCGAAGGTGCCGGGGTTCGTCGCCGACGCGAGCTGGCCGCAGAAGCTGCCGAACAACTGGATCATCGGCCAGGTCGGCGGCCTCTACGTCGCGCCCGACGATCACGTCTGGGTCTACCAGCGCCCGCGCACGCTGACGAGCGACGAGGCGGCGCTGACCGGCGCAACGAACAAATCGAAAGACGGCAAGCCGGTCGATGTCCTCGGATTCCCGCGGCCGTACGGTCCGCTCGGCGACTGCTGCGTGCCGGCGCCCTCGGTCCTCGAGTTCGACGCGAACGGCAAACTCCTGCGCGCGTGGGGCGGGCCCGCCGATCCGGGCAAGTGCAAGGCGGCCGACGGCTGCGTGTGGCCGGCCACCGAGCACGGCATCTTCGTCGATCACAACGGCTTCGTCTATCTCGGCGGCAACGCGGTCAACGACAAGCCGAACGGCTCCGCGTGGTCCACGACGAACGGCGCCGACGGGATGATTCTGAAGTTCACGAAAGACGGCAAGTTCGTGATGATGATCGGCGGCCCCGGCGCGAAGGGCCCCGACAGCAACAACGTCAACGGCGGAAAAAACGGCACGCCGCAGTTCTATCTGCCCGCCGACATCACGGTCGATCCGTCAACCAACCGCATGTACGTGTCTGATGGCTACGGCAACCGCCGCGTCGTCATCGTCGATGCGGCGACGGGGAAGTACATCGGCCACTTCGGCGCGTACGGCAACAACCCGATCGACGACAAGGCCGCCGCCGCGGCCGGCACGTGGATGGACGACTACACGAAGGGCCACGCGAAGCCGGCGTTCTTCCGCAACCCGGTGCACTGCGTGAAGATCAGCAAGGACGGCTTCCTCTACGTCTGCGATCGCGGCAACAACCGCGTGCAGGTGTTCAACGTGCGCGACGCGAACCTGGGCACGCCGTGCGCGAACCCGTCGGGCGAGGCGGGGAAGTGCGGGTTCGTGAAGGAGAAGTTCGTCGCCATCAAGACGAACAACCTGCCGGGCTCCGCCGTGTCGATGAACTTCTCGACCGACGCCGCCCAGTCGTGCCTCTACGTCGGCGACAACTCCAACCAGACAATCTACATCCTCAAGCGCGACACGCTCGAGGAGCTCGGCCGGCTCGGGCGCAGCGGGCGCGAGACGGGCGAGTTCCACTGGCTGCACCAGGTCGGCATCGACTCGCACGGCAACATTTATACGGGCGAGGTGGACAACGGCAAGCGCGTCCAGAAGTTCATCCGCTTCGGCGCGGAGGGCTGCACCGGCAGCGGCCGCGCGACGGTCGGCGGCGTTCTGCAGTAGTGCGGCGGCGGTAGGATCGAACGATGATCGCGTTCGACGCGGCCCACGCGGCGGTCCACTATCCCGCGGACCGCCGAATCCGGATCTGGATCCGGCCGTCGATTCTCATCGGCGCGGTCGCCGTGCTGCTCGTCGTCATCGTCGCCGCATGGATCCAGGTCGGTCTCGCCGGCGAACCGATCATCACGGCGCTCTCCATCGGCAATCCCAACAGCGCGCCCTCGCCCCACGGGTTTCCGGTCTGGGTGCGCTACTGCCACTTCTTCAATTTCCTGTTCGTGACGATGCTCGTGCGGAGCGGGCTGTCGATTCTCGCCGATCATCCGCGGCTGTACTTCAACGACGGCTGCGCGCCGGGCACGGAGTGGATCCGGTTCACGCCGACGCGCGTCCCGAGCGATCGCCTCTGGACGGCGAAAGACGACGCGCGGTACGTCTCGCCCTATATCGCGACGCCCGGCTATCGCCACACGATCGGCGTGGCGCGCGCGTGGCACTTCATCAACGTCCACGGCTTCATCGGCACCGGCATCGTCTTCGCGATCATGCTCTTTGCGACGGATCAGTGGCGGCGGCTCGTGCCGACGTCGTGGCTCGTCCTCTCGCAGGCGTGGAACACGTGGGTGCACTACGCGACGCTGCACCTGCCGCCGGAGCCCAACGGGTTCTACGGCTACAACGCGCTGCAGCAGCTCGCCTATTTCTCGGTCTTCTTTCTGTTCGGGCCGATTGCCATCCTGAGCGGCATCGCGATGTCGCCGGCGATCGTGAACCGCTTCCCCGCATACGCGAGGCTCTTCGGGGGGCGGCAGTCCGCGCGCTCGATTCATTTCCTGACCATGGCCGGCTTCGTCGCCTTCCTCGCCGTGCACGTCACGCTCGTCGTGATGACCGGCCTCGTCCGCAACATGAATCACATCGTGATGGGCACCGACGACCTCGGCCTGGGCGGCGTGCTGTGGGGCGCGGTTGGCATCGGGATCGTTGTTGCCGTGTGGATCGTCGCGCACCATGTCTCGTGGACGCATCCGCGCGCGCTGCAGCGCGCGGTGAACCGCGTGACCTATCCGATGCAGATGATCACGCTCAACCGCCTCGACCCGCGCGAGCACTACGGCGAAGCAGACATCTCGCCGTTCTTCTGGCCGAACGGAAAGCTGCCGGTCGGCGGCGAGTGGGCCGCCCTGGCGAAGCAGGGCTTCCACGACTACGTGCTCTCGATCGGCGGCCTCGTCGAGCAGCCGATCGCGATCACGCTGCGTGATCTCGAACGTCTGCCGACCGTGGAGCACATCTCGATGCACCACTGCATCCAGGGCTGGACGGGCATCGCGAAGTGGCGCGGCGTGCCGATGCGCGTCCTCATCGACATGGTCCGGCCGCTGCCGCACGCGAAGGTCGTCGCGTTCTTCTCGTACGGTCCGTCGCTGTACGGCGACGAGTACTACGACACGCAATTTCTGGAGAACGTGCTGAAGCCGGAGTGCCTGCTGGCCTTCGAGATGAACGGCCGTCCTCTGCCCGACGTGTACGGCGCGCCGCTCCGGCTGCGCGTGGAGAACCAGCTCGGCTACAAGATGGTGAAGTGGATTCGACGCATCGAGTTCATCGAATCGATACGCCAGGTCGGGGCCGGGCAGGGCGGCAAGAACGAAGACGACGAGTACTTCGATCTGCTGCCGAACATTTAGCAGGCCTGAAGGCGGACACGACGCAGCGAGAGGCATCCGATGATTGCAGTGAAGCGGGCGTACGAACCGGTGAAGCGGGCCGACGGGACGCGGTTTCTCGTCGAGCGGCTCTGGCCCCGGGGCGTCTCGAAGACGAAGCTGCACGTCGCCGCATGGCTGAAGGACGTCGCGCCGAGCACCGAGCTGCGGCGGTGGTTCGGACACGACCCGGAGAAGTGGGACGGGTTCCGGAAACGCTATCGTCGCGAGCTGGACGCGCACCCGGATACGTGGCGGCCGATTCTCGCCGCGGCCCGGCGCGGCACCGTGACGCTGGTCTACAGCGCGCACGACACCGAGCACAACAACGCCGTGGCGCTGCAGCAGTACCTCAGCGCGCGGCGTGCGGCGCGGCGCTCCTGAAAGGATCGCCCTACATCGCTACTTGGGGCTGCGCGCGTGGAGGATGGCGTCGCTCGCGGCGAAGCGCGAATCGACGAGCGGGCGCGGCGCGAGGCCGAAGCCGACGAGCGCGACGACCAGCGCGACGAACGTCCACGCTTCGCGCCGGGTCAGGCCGAGACGCAGATCCGCGCGCGACCGGACGGTGGGACGTCCGCAGAAGAGCGAGAAGTACATCCGCAGCACGGCCAGTCCGGTCAGCGCCGACGCGATGACGACGGCGAAGCCCATGATCGGGAACGCGTCCACCGCGCCGTCAACGAGCAGTTCCTGACCGACGAAGCCGAGCGTGCCGGGGAAGCCGGTGCACGCGAGGCCCATGCAGAGAAAACTGATCGCGAGCACCGGCATCCGATGGTACCCGCCGTGATACGTCGTCAGGTCGAGCCGGCCGCGGCGGGCTTCGAGGACGAGCACCGCGCGCGCGAGGCCCGCGAACGCGAGGCCGGCCGAGAGCCACACGAGCAGCCCGCCGGCGAGCGCCGTCGCGCTCGTGCAGTCGAGGCCGGCCATCACCAGCGCCGACTGGCTCACGAAGAGATAGCCGCACGCGCGGCGCGCGCTCGACTGCACCAGCGCGAGCGCCGCGCCGTAGACGGCCGTGCCGAGCGCGAGGACGGCAATCGTGCGCAGCATCTCCGGCGTCGCCCGCGGCACGATCAGCACGACGGTGATGTAAGCGCCGACTTGCGGCGCGGTGAAGAGAATCGCGGGTCCCAGCCGTCCGCGGTCGAAGACCTCGGGCACCCACGCGTGCAGCGGCAGAATGCCTTTGCGCGTGAGCGCGGCGACGACGATGAGCCACAGCCCGATCGCCTGAAGACGTGGATGCGCGGCGAACGGACCGGCGAGCAGGACGACGCCCGCGGCGAAGAGCAGCGTCGAGCCGCCGAGGTAGGCGGCGACGACCCGCCGCTGGCTGCGGTGCGCCTCGCCCGGCAGCGCGGAGAGAAACGTCAGCACCGACGCGACCGTCAGCAGCACCAGGACGACCGCGCTCTCGGTGAGAAACGACGCGGCGGTGACGAGCGTCGCGACGGCCGTGCGCCGCAGGCCGCCCCGGTCGAGCGAGGCGCGCGGCGTCACCGCGACGGTCAGCAGCCACAGGGCCGCCGCAAACGGCAGAAGCACGCTCGAGAGCGTGTCGATGCGCAGGATCGCTTCGCCGCCCGGCGCGGCCGTCAGCGCGGCGCTGCGGATCGCGAACGTGCGGAGGTGCGGCGACAGGGCGATCGCGGCGGCCGTCAGCAGCATGAGGCCGGATGCGGCGACCGCGAGACGGCGCAGCCGTTCGACGTCGAGCCGGAGCCAGGACGCACCGACGACGAGCGCGGGCCACGCCATGAGCGCGGCGATCCAGAGCCGCGCGTCACTCATCGAGGTCTCCGGTCTCGGCCTCGGCAGCCGAAGGCCGCGCGGGCAGCACGACGTCGCACAAGCGGCGATCGACGGCCGTCAGCGCGCGGGCCGCGCGCACGAACGGCGAGACGACGAGGCGATCGAGGAAGCTGTCGAGGAATCCGCGTTCGAGCGCGACGAGATAGAGGCGGCGGCGCACACGTTCCGGCGCCAGCGTGTCGAGCAGCCCGGCGGCGCGCGCGGGCCGGGCGCCGATCGCGTTCTCGATCCCGTGCAGATCGTGCAGGACGTTGGGCGCGCTCAGAAACTGCAGCAGGCGGTAGCACGCGTGTCCCGCGAGGTGGAGAAACGCGATCGTGTACCAGCCGATCGCGATCTCGAGCACGATGAGGCCGACCTGCGTCAGCGACGCGTAGGCGAGCTGCGACTTGACGTCGCTCTGCACGCGCGTCGTCACGCCCGCGAACACCGCCGTCGCGGCGCCGAGGCCGCCGGCCAGCAGCCGCGCCGCCGGCGCATGCTCGAGCAGCGGCGCCGACCGCAGCAGCAGGAAGCAGCCGGCGTGAATCGACAGCGATCCGTAGTAGACGGCGCTCGACGGCGTCGGGCCTTCCATCGCGCGCGGCAGCCAGCCGGAAAACGGGAGCAGCGCGCTCTTGCCCGCGACGGCGACGATGAGGAGGACGGCGATGATCGTGGCGCTCGTCTGGCCGAGTCCGAACGACGCCGCGCGGCCGCCGCCGAACAGGAGCCCCAGGCTGTCGCTGCCGGCGACGTGCCGCAGGAGCACGGCCGCCGACAGCATCGCGGCGTCGCTCGTGCGGTACACCGAGAACACGCGCAGCGCGTTGCCGACCGCCGCCGGCCGCTCGTGGAAGAACGCGACCAGCAGCGCCGAGCTCAGGCCCACGAGCTCCCAGCCGACGAAGAGCACCTCGACGTTGCCGGCCAGCGCGACGAGCAGCATCCCCGTCACGAACATGGCGAGCAGCACGAAGTAGCGGTTGTAGCCGCGCTCGCGGTGCAGGTAGCGGTTCGAAAACGCCGAGACGACGCCGGCGATGGCGGCCGACAGCGCGGCGAACGCGAGCGACAGGCGATCGACGAGGAACTCGATTGCGATGCCGCCGCCGTGCGACGTGGACCATGCGCCGTAGGACAGCAGCCGCGTGCCCGTGCGCGTGACGCCGTACACGACGAGCGCGATCGACAACGCGGCCCACGCCATCGTCATCGCCGCGCCGGCGAGGCGGCCGGTCCAGCGCTCGGGCAGCGGGCGGTTGAGGAGCGACGCGACGCCGAGCACCGCGAAGAGCGCCGCCGGCGACGCGACGCCGGCGAGAACGAGCCACGCGAGCGACACGTGGATCATTGCGCGGGCACGAGCGCGACCGGGGGCAGGAACCCGCGCTTGCCCTGATACCACGCCGCGGAGTCGCCGGTGACGATCGGCAGCGCCTCCGCGGGCGTGTGCGGCACGAAGCCGTCCGCGCGGAGCTCCCAGAGCGCGCCCGAGCGTTCGTCGAGCGACGCGAGCCAGACCCAGCGGTTGCGCACGAGCCGCGCGAGCGCGGGGTTGCCGTCCACGACGCGCGACAGGCGATCGCGCGGGCCCTCGACGACGATCGCGAGCCGCGCCGGCTCGTGAATCTCCACCATCTGCCACGGCAGGCCGGTGCGCAGGTCGCTCTGCGCGCCGTCCATCACGCCGACGAGCGACGCGACGTTGTGCGGGAGCTTCGTCCCGCTGCCGTAGCCGGCCGGATCGACGTAGCTGAAAAAGTATTCGAGGCTGATGCCGGCGACGACGGGAACGGCCGCCGCCATGATGCGCGCCAGGATCGCGCCGTCGTCGTCCCGTCGCGGATCGTAGGAGATGAGGAACGCGCGGCGGTCGAGGAACAGGCCGCGCGTCCGCGCGCGGCGGCCGATGACGCAGAACGCGTTGGTGGCGTGGCCGAGCTCCGGCCGCGGCTGCGCCAGATCGGCCGCGCGCCCCTGCACGTGCGCGAGCGCGGCGACCGGCGGATACCAGAGCGGCGCCGAGTCGAAACGCCGGCACCGCTCGTGGGCCTCGCGCCGGCGGGCCGTCTCGACGGCGGCGCTCGCGGCGTCGAAGGCGGCCCGGCAGGCATCCGGGATCAAGTCGCCGTCGAAGACCGTGACCGTGTTGTTCGCCGTGTTGCGCTCCGCGCCGACGAACCAGACGGCGTCGGGAATCGGCAGTCCGGCCGCGGCGAGCGCGCCGCGGACGCGGGGATCGTTCGCCATCTGCGCGAACGCGCGCGCGTTGGGTCCGCCGCGTCCGCCGCCGCAGGCGCCGCAGTCGTAGGCCGATCCGTGCGGGTTGTTGAGGCTGCTCGATCCGTGGCCGACGACGAGAACGACGGGCGCGAGATGGACGCCGAGTCCCGTGTCTTCGAGCACGCGCCGGACGACGGCGGCCATCTCGTCGATGGTGAATCCCGAATGCGTGCCGATCGGCGGCGTCGTGTCGTCGCGATCGATCTGCAGTCGCGTGCGCGAGGCCGTGAAGGCGTCTGGCGTCACGTTGCGCCATTTCGAGAACAGCCACGGAAAGACGACGCGGAGCACGAGCGGGACGAGCGTGAGCCATCCGAACGCCGTCATCAGCAGCGCGCCGCGGACCGGCAGCCGGCTGCCGAGGTGGACGTTGTAGCCGAGGAACCCTGCGGCGCGCCGCACGCAGCGGCTGCAGCGGCGCGCGAAGCGATCCGCGTCGGGATCGACTTCGGCGACGTAGTGATCCGGCCGGATCGCCACGGGGCACAGCGGACGCGGGTGCGCGTCGGCCGCGCCCTGGTGGTACATCGCGACGTTGAAGAAGCCGGCGGTGCTGAACGTCTCGCACGCCGGCTCGACGTCCTCGAGATGGCGGCGGAACGACTCCTCGCGTTCGTCGAGGCAGAAGA
>CAZOIK010000049.1:0-7802 GCA_964579765.1 uncultured Bifidobacteriaceae bacterium | reverse complement strand
CGCCCATCCGGCGCGTGAATCGACGTCGTGCCGCTCGCGATGTTGACGCGATTGACGAGCAGCACGAGCACGTAGTCCACGCCGTCCCGATGCATCCCTTCGGGCGTCGGCAGGCCTTCGCTTCCCGGCTGCGCCTCGATGCGGAACTGATGCACCTCGATCTTCCACCGATCGACGTTCGGGGCGAGGCGCTCGAAGAGCGCGTGGCTGAACGCGAGGATCGTGCACATCGACTCGCCGCGGCCGACCTCAGTCGTGATTGGCGCGAACCAGCGCGCAACGCCGCCGTTGAGGGGGTTGTAGTCGAGCGTCTGGTAGTGCGGCTGATGCGGCCGCCGTTCGATCGCGCCCTCACGCCCGGCAGCGTACACGGCGTGCCGCCGCCGCCGATAGCGTCCGCCGTCGGCCATGTGCTCGTCGAGCTCGAGCGCGTCCCAGCTCGACGCGAACGCGTCCCAGTCGGCGAGCGGCCCGAACCGCTCGAGCGCCTGCCGCATCGCCTCGCTGCGCACGAACACGAAGCCGTCCTGCGACAGCGATTCCTGCAGCGACCGATCCGGCACAATAACCGTGTGGGGACTCAATCCATTGATCCTACCAGAAGGCTCGCGGCGGCCCCGTCGGCGCGAGTGCTAAGCTGGCGCATGCGCGCCCTGGCCCTGGCGGCGGCCGTCATCCTCGTCTGGAGCGCCGGGCCGCGTGTCGGCGCGCAGCAGCCGCCCGTTCGCAGCAGCCAGACGTTCCGCTCGGGCATCGACGTCACCGGCATCACGGTGTCGGTGCGCGACGCCGACGGCCACTTCGTCACCGGTTTGACGCGCGACGACTTCGCGATCTTCGAGGACGGCGTCCAGCAGACGCTGACGCAGTTCACGAACGAGCGCGTGCCCGTCAGCCTCGGCGTCCTGCTCGACATCAGCGACAGCATGTTCGGCCGGCCGATTGCGGACGCGCGATCGGCCGTTGACCGCTTCCTCTTCGACCAGCTCGATCACGACGACGAGTTCTTCATCCTCGCGTTCAACCATCGCCCGCACGTGCTCACGCCCTGGACGCAGACGCCGACCGTCGTCCGCGACGCGCTCGACAGCCTGAAACCGACCGGCGGTACTGCGGTCTACGACGCTGTTCTGGCGGGCATGCCGCTCATCGCCAAACGAAACAAAGAACGCGGGGCGCTGCTCATCGTCTCCGACGGCGCCGATACCGCCAGCACGGCGACGCTCAAAGACGTCCGCTTCGCGCTGCGCCGCAGCCAGGCGTTCGTCTACGCCATCGCGATCAACTCTCCCAATCGCCGCGTGATCAACGGCGTGGTCAATCCGACCACGCTGCGCGAGATCACCGACGAGAGCGGCGGCCGCACGGAAGTCGTCACGAACTACGCGGACATCGCGGCCGCGTCGGCGCGGATTGCCGACGAGTTGAACCATCAGTACGTGATGGGCTACACGCCGATGCACGGCGCCGACGGCAAGTACCACAGCATCCGCGTGCGCACCACGAACCCGACGTACAAAGTGCACGCGCGGAGCGGCTACGTCGCGGACCTGACTCACCCGAAGTCGTAGCGTCCGGCTTCGGGACGCTACAGCCGGACAAGCACTGCCGAGGTCGCCGCGCCCGTCGCGCGCGCAATCGCAGACGCATAGAGCGTCAGTTGGCGCCGATAGCGCTCCTCGCCCGCGTCAGCGATCTCGCGGTCGGTCTTGTAATCAACGACCGTCCACGCGCCGTCTTCCTCGAACGCCAGGTCCACCACGCCCTCGACCAGCGTGCCGTCGTCGAGCGTCAGCGTGACCGGCGTCTCGCGCCGGCAGGCGCCGCGCGCGTCGGCCCGCCGCGCGCGCGCGAGCAGGTCGTGGGCGAGCACGCGTTCGACGACGACGGCCGCCGCCGACGCGTCGTCGTCCTCCATGGCCAGCAGGCGTGCCTCCGCCAACGCCATGTCGGCGAGGACAGCGCGCGTCGCGTCGAACGGCGCGCGCGCGAGCACCGCATGGACCAGCGAGCCGAATGAAGGTCCTGACGGACGACGATCGTCGTGGTCGATCGTGATCGTCCGTAGGGCGACGCGTTCAGGATCGCCGTCGTGACGACCCTGAAAAGGCCGCCCTACGTCGTCGCCAACCTGCGCGTGTTCGCGGACGGTGCGTACGCGCAGCGTCGGAACGGATCCCTGCTCCCTCGCGGTAATCCGCGCGTTCTTCCACGCGTCGTACTTCGTCCGCCCGTCGGCGACGACGTGCTTCGCGACGTCCTTGACGATCAAGTCGTCGCGTCGCACCCCCATCGTCGGCTTCAGGCCGAGCGTGAGCGCGCGGGGATCCCACCAGACGACCGAGTAGCCGCCCGCGAGGTCGTAGCGGCCCGGACAGACGGTGCCGGGCGTCGCCGTCTCGTCGTTCGGCCGCTCGAGGACCGAGTCCTTCGACGTGAACGCCGGACACTTGGGGCCGCGCGTTGACGCTCGACGCTGCTCAATCGGCGGATACAGCGCGTCGTTCAACGGACTGAGCCAGCCGCCTTCCCACGGTTCGTCGCCGACGGCGGGCACGACGAGCAGATCGCGCGCGCGTGTCGCAGCGACGTATGCGAGCCGGATGCCTTCCGCTTCGTCGCGCGCGACCTCGAGCGCCTCGTGTTCGTGCAGCTCGTGCGGCGCCCAGCCGCCGATGCGGATCGCGCAGAGGCCGCGTTCGGCGTCGAGATAGCGGCTCGCGTCGGTGCGGTTCATCCGACAGGTGAGATCCGCGAGGACGACGACTGGAAATTCCAGCCCCTTGGCTTTGTGCACCGTCATCAGGCGCACGCCGTCGCTGCCCTCCTCGAGAATCGGCGCCTCGGCGACGTCGGTCTCCTGCGCCGCGCGCTGCAGCTCGTCGATGAACCCGCGGAACGAGATGCCGCCCGCCGCCTCGTACTGACGTGCGAGTTCGGCCACGTGAAGAACGTTCGCCAGCGCCTGTTCGCCGGCCGGACGGAGGATGAAGCCGACGTGCGCGCGCGTCTCGTCGAGCAGACGTCCGATCGTGTCGGCGACCGGACGATAGTTCCGCTTGCGATGCAGATCCTGCAGCAGGCGCAGCGCGTCGGCAATCGGCACGAGGTGCGTCGTGGGTGCACCGGCGAGCGCGAGCTCCTGGCCGGAGTTGCCGCCGAGCTCGAGCGGCACGCGAAACGGATGAAACGTGCCGTAGCGCGATCGGAATTCGAACAGCTGCTCGTCGTCGATCGCGAAGAGCGGCCCTTTGAGCGAGGCAAACACCGACAGCTCGTCGTCCGGCCATTCGATCGCCGCCAGCACCGCGCGGATGGCCTCGACTTCCTCGCGGCCATGGAACGCCTTGCCGCCGACGAGCAGATGGGGAATGCCGCGCGCTTCGATCGCGTCCACGTACGGACGCGTCACGTCGTCGCCAAAGCTCGTGAAGCGGCGGAACAGCACCGCGATGTGACGCGGTTCGACGCGGACGCGCCGTTCGGTCCCGTCGGGCGCACGTTCGGCGACCGTCCATCCGCGATCGGCCTCGGTCAGCCAGGCGATGAACGCGGCGACGGCATCGGGCAGCGACTCGTCGATCGCCTTTGCCGACGCCTTGAGCCCGCCGAAGCTTCGGCGTCCGTACGGCTTCGGCACGGGCAGCGCGACGATCGACGGCTGCGTCGGCTCCTCGCCGCGGAACGGCTCGAGCGAGACATAGCCGGACTGCAGCGTGCTGCGGTGCTCGACCATCCGCCGGCTGAACGCGGCGTTCACGAACCGCTGAATCGACGGCACGCTGCGGTAGCTCGTCGTCAGCTGCAGCGTCCGCCCGCCCTGCGCCTTGAGTTGATCGCGCACGCGCCAGTAGGTGCCGACGTCGGTGCCGCGGAACCGATAGATCGCCTGCTTCGGGTCGCCGACGATGAAGAGCTTGCCGGGCGTGTCGCCGGCGAGCAGCAGGACGATTTCAGCCTGGATCGGATCGGTGTCCTGGAACTCGTCCACGAAAATGCGCGTGAACTTCGCCTGCAGATGCCCGCGCACGCCGTCGTCCGACGCGATGAGGTCCCTCGCCTTGGCGAGGAGGTCGCCGAAGTCGAGCGCGCCCGCCGCCGCCTTCAGTGCCTGATAGCCTGCGGTCGCCCCCGCCAGTTCCTCCTGCAGACACGCCGCGAGATCGGCGTCGGCGTCCTTCTTGAACTGCTGGAGCTCCGCGAACAGCGTATCGCGCGCCGCCAGCACTTCGGCGCGCAGCACGGCTTTCCCGAACTTGTAGCCGCTGCCCTTGCGCGTTCTCGACAGCCCGCGATCACGGACCAGATCGACGAGCCGCGATTCCCACCCGTCGTGATCGACCTGCCCGAACGACTCCTCGAGCCTGATCTGGCGGCTCAACCTGCGCACGGCGTCGGTGTCGATGTAGAGGTTGTCGCGCTCGGACACCGGCTCTTCCGTCAGCGAGGCGAGCCGGTGCAGATGTTCGAGCACGCGGTTGACGGCGACCGCGCGATCGAACGGCGGCCGGTGCCAGGGATGCGGGAAATCGCGCCACTCGACGAGCTGGCGTCCGGCGCGGCGCAGTCGATCGATCGGACCGTCGCCGTCGCCGCCGCCGCCGAACGCGGGCGCGCTCGTCCGCCGCAGCGCCCGCCGCAGGCCGTCGGACGGCGCAGCGAGCGCCTGCTGCAGCCACGCCTGGAACGCGCGCGTGTAGAGCTGATCGGCCTGCGGCTCGGTGAGCACGGCGAACAGCGGATCGACGCGCGCCTCGACTGGCCGCTCGCGAATCAGCTCCGCGCAGAAGCCGTGAATCGTGTTGACGTGCGCCTCTTCGAGTGACTCGAGCGCCTCGTCGAAACGCGCGCGCACCTTCGTTGCTTTTGCGCCGATCCTCGCCTGCTCGAGCGCCTCACGCAGCCGCAGCTTCAACTCGCCGGCGGCCTTCTCGGTGAACGTGACGGCGACGATCTCGTCCATGCGCGCGCGGCCGGTCTCGACGACGCGAAGGATGCGGTTGACGAGCTCGGTCGTCTTGCCGGTGCCGGCCGCGGCTTCGACGACGAGGGTGTCGTCGAGGGCCTCGCGAATCGAGTCGCGGGCGTCCACGTCGCTCATCGCATCTCCCTCAGCGCCGTCACGTCGGCGAGCCGATCCGAGGCCTTGCGCTTCACGCGCTCCTCTTCACGCGGACCGCAGACGGGCCTGAAGTCGCACCAGGTACACGCGCGTTCGGTCGGGGCCGCAACGAGAAATCCCTGCTCGATCGCGCGGTCAACGACCGTCAGCGCGTGGAGCCCCTGGGTGCGCGTGTAGTCGTTGATGGGAATGCTGTGATCGGCGAAGCCGCCTGACGTCGTGCAGTAGTAGAGGCGCCCCGCCGCCACCGGCGTGCCGAGGCCCTGCTCCACGGCAGCGCTGTAGAGCACCGGCTGCAACACGGCGCCGCCGCCGACGATCAGATCTTTGTTCGACCTGTTCTTCCCGGTCTTGTGGTCGGTCACACGCAGCGCGTCGCCCGACGCCGACCGCTCGATGAGATCCACCGACCCGCGCAGCACGAAGCGGCCGTCAATCGTGATCGGGTCCTTGAGGCTGCGTTCGTCGCGGCCCTCGTCCGACAGCCCGAAGCTGAACTCGAAGTACTCCGGAATCCAGTCCGCGACTCCGTTTTCCGGGGCCATCTTCTGCACCCAGATGCCGAGGTCGCGCCGCAGCTCGTCGATCTCGTCGCGCCACACGCGTTCGATGGCCGGCGCGAGCAGTTCCTTGTATTCGGCGGCGGCGCGCTCGAGCGCGGCTTCCACGACCTTCGATGCCTGAGGCACACGATCGCGCGTCACCGGCAGCGCGCCGGCCCGCCGCATCGCGCGGTAGAACTCGGCCTGCGCGCGATGGAACAGGCTGCCGCGCGTCAGCGGATCGAGGCGCACGAGCGGTTCGGGCTCTTCGCGCGGCTCGAGGCGGTAAATCGTCGCGAGCAGGAACTGATAGGGGCACGCGGAAAACCGCTGGAGCGCCGACAGCGAATAGGGCCGGTTGGCGAGCCGCTCACGGTCGATGGCGGTCTTGATCGCCGGCGTCACGGCGACGAGCCCGTCGGCTTTCGACCACTTGCTCTGCGCGCGCGCCCAGCGGCTCCGCACGGAGCGGCCGAGCGCCGGGTTGAGATCGAGCAGGTAATGCGCGTGGCCGCGCACCGCGGCGGGATCGCGAGACTCCAGCAACGGCTTGAGCGACGCGAGATCGTGTTCGAGATCGTCGATCGCGCGGCGCGGGTCTCTGGGCGCCGGCCAGGCCAGGCTCGCGCCCGCTTCCGCCGTCGCGTCCCGCTCGAGCTGCGTGTGGTTGGGAATCGCTCCCGTGATCGCACGGACGACGTCCAGCGCGTAGAAGGACGGCACCCGCGCGCGCGTCTCTGCGACGTCGAGCCGCGGGTACGAAAGGTACACGCGCTCTTCGGCGGCGCCGAGCGACAGCTTCAGCAACAGGCGCTCGGCGTTCTTGCGGTCGTCCTGCGCGACAAGATCGGCGCCGAGCTGGCGTCGCCGACCGTCGAGCAGAAGCGGATCCTCGTGCGGGCGCTGCGGCACAATCCGCTCGGCCAGCCCGGGCACGAACACGACCCGGAACGTGCGTCCGCGAGCCTGATGCGGCGTGCCGACGAACACGCGGCCGTAGCGCCGCGCGGGCGGCTCCCAGTCGAGCATCACCAGGCGCTCCCGCAGCACGTCGCGCACTTCGTCGAGCATGACCGGGCCGACCTCGGCCATCGGACGCAGCGCCGCCAGCGTCTCGAGCACGCGATCGGGTCGTCGCAGCGACGTCCGCGCAAGCGCCTCGAAGCGATCGAGCCACTCGCCCCAGCGGCCGCGGTCGGGCCACGCTGCCAGCGCGTCGATAATCGGCAGCGCGAAGTGCCGCAGATGGTCGAGGTTCTTCAGATCGCGCCGATAGCGCGCAACGCGCGGCGACTCCGGCTCGTCTTTCTCGAGCTCCTGAATCCGGAGCCGGTAGTCGGCGGCCAGCCCGTTGAGCCGACGCCGCCACCGCGCCCCGCCATCGGCACGTGTCCGTCCGCCCACCACCGCGGATTCGACGACGAGCTCTTCCCACTTCCACGGCGAGCGCAGCGTTCCCGCAATCACCGCCTCGTCGTCTGAATCCGGCACGAGATCGTGCAGCTCCGCCGCGGTCTCGGGAGAATCGGGCTCCTTCTCATCGACGCGCGTGGCGGCAAACATCTCGTCGCGGCTGCCGACTGCCGACTGGAGACTGGCAACAACCCGTGGCACCTGTCCGAGCGACAGATACTCGTCGAAGCGTTTCGCGGACAAGCCATCGACCGCGCACGACAGCAGCGCCACGAACGCGCGGCCCGCAGGATCCGGACGCCGGACGCCGCGATCGAAATAGGCCGGCACACCGCCGCGGGCGCACGCGTGTTCGAGCAGGCCCAGATAGTGCGACGGCGCGCGCAGCAGCACGGCCATCTCGTCGAACGGCACGCCGCGCTCGGCCTCGTCGAGCAGCCGCCGCACGATTTCGATGGCTTCGCGCCCCTCACCGGGCGCCGAAAAGAGACGAACGTCGCCGGCGGGCGTGCGCGCGGGGGGGCGCTCGACGGTGAACACGTGGCGTCGCAGATGCGCCAGGTCGGACGCGGGATCCGCCGCGTCGTCCAGGCGCTCCGTGCGCGCGCCCAGCCGCGTGTAGGCGGCCGCCGGCACCTCGTCGCCGGCCGGGACGGTCGCGAGCACAGACGGCGCGCGCGCCGTCAGCGCCGCCACGAAGTCGCGTTCGATGGACGAATCGAGCG
>CAZOIK010000048.1:0-8868 GCA_964579765.1 uncultured Bifidobacteriaceae bacterium | reverse complement strand
GGCACGGGCGCCGGACGCGCCCGGTCGTCAGCGGGGGTTTTCGACTGGAACAGCGTCACGGCCACCAGCACGAGCGCCAGCGACACGACGGTGCCGAAAATGAGCGTGCCGCCGCCCATGGCCTTGAGCCACGACGGCAGCGGCACGTCCGGACGTTTGTAGGGGACGAGCGGCTCGTGGCAGCGCAGACACCATTCCCGATCCGCCTTGATGCGCGCGCCGCACTTCGAGCAGAGGACGAAACCTATTTCTTCGAGTTCTTCCCGATCGGCCAGTGCTATCTCACCTCACGCCAGGACAGGATGCGGACGCCGGCCTGCCCGATGCCGTTATTGTAGTCCGCGTCGTTGCCGAAGATCTGCACCTTGTCGGTCGTGCCGAACACGAGGTGCTGATCGACGATGAAGGGCGCCGTGCCCCGCGCGTTCGAGACGCTTTTCACGAGCACGGAGTCCCTGCTGCTGAACGTGCCGTCGTTGTTCGTGTCGTACGCCGGGCCGCCGATGAACGTCAGCGCATACAGGCTGGCCGTCGGCCCCGTGCACGGCGAGCGCGGGTTGAACGTCGTCGTCGTGAAGAAGACGATGTCGCCGGCCACGGCGGGGAACGTCGTGACCTTCTCGTCGCCGGCGTAGTTGTCCACCTTGGTCAGGTCGATTTCGAACGTCTTCGTGCCGGAGCTGCCGTTGTCGAGGATGCCGAGCAGCTTGTACTGCTGCGTCACGTTGTTGCTCGGCAGCAGATCCGCGCCGGTCCCCGTGAAGATGTACTGCTGCGTGCCGCCGACGTTCACCGTCGCCATCGACGCGAAGATCGGCTGGTGCGCCGAGTCGTCGTAGAGCTTGGTCGGCGGGCCCGAGACAAACGTCGGGTTGTTCGACGGGTCGAGCTGGATGTCGAACCGCCAGACGCGGCCGTCGAGATCGCCGATGTACGCCTTGGTGATGAACCGCGAGTCGGCCGGACCGGTCGCCACCGGGTCGGAGTGCAGCGCGTTCTTGAACTGCGTGCAGTCCGACGACGGGGTCGGCGAGATGTTCGTGCCCGTGCAGTTGTCCTGCGTCTCGTACAGGCCGTTGCTGCCGACGTCTTTCGAGGCGAGCAGGGCGCCGGTCTCGGCGTTGAACATGTAGAACGTCGTGCCCGCAACGAGACCGCCCCGGTTCGTCTGCGCCTGCACCGAGTACGGGAGATACCCGGAGCCGGCGAGCATGACGTACGGACTGGCGGGTCCCTGCACCTGGCCGATGGCCGGGTCGGACCACGTCTGTCCGACGGTCTTCTCGAGCGTCGAGGCCGTCGATTTGAGGTCGCCGTACGGCATCAGCGTCGAGCTGAACGTCGGGTCCCAGTCGGCGAGCAGCGGGAAGCTCCACTTCAGCGGCACGATCGTCGGCGAGTTGAAGTAGCTCAGGACGTTGGTGACCGTGTCGTCGGTCGGCTGCACGCTCGTCGCCATGTTGGGCATCGTCACGTCGAACGTCTGGTAGAACGTGCCGCCGGCGCCCTGGCTCATGAAGAGATACGTGTGCCACGTGCCGTCGGCCAGCTTGATGTCCGAGATCTTCGGCGAGCCGTCCATCATGAAGTCCGTCGAGCCCACGGCCTGGCCGTCCCACAGCGTCCGCAGCTTCGGCAGCAGGTTCGTCGGGATGTAGCCCCACACCTCGACGCCGAGCCGCGCGTCGAGCGCCTCGAGGATGCCGCGGTTGGTGCCGACGAAGATGAGGCTGCGCCGGTTCGCGTTGGCCGCCGCGAACGCCGGATACGTGTCGTCGGGCGGCGGGTCGAGCGACGGCGGGTTCATCATCGCCGGCGTCGAATCCAGAATCGTCCCGAACGGCTGCGCGCGCACGAGGTTGATGATGTTGGTCGCGTCGGTCGTGCCCACGTTCATCAGCGGCGCGATCTGGTTCACGTAGGCCGTCGTGAAGGGGACCATCGTCCCGTCGGCGAGCGTCGTGAAGAGGTTGCGCTGATCGGTCGTGAGCGACGCGCACGCGCCCCCGGCCGTCGTCCCCGGCGCGCACGCCGTCCAGAGCGGCGTCCCGTCGGACTGGAATTTCCACCCGGTCGGCTGCGTGCTGTCCACGACGGGCTGATACATGCGGAACGCGCGGACCAGGCCGTCGAAGCCCGGCAGCGTGAACGCCGCGGTCAGCATCACGTTCGACCGTTCGGGAATCACGTTGCCCGCGCGATCCTTGACGCTCGACGGGTCGGGCGTCAGCGTGTTGCCGTTGATGTCTTTCGCGCCCTGCAGGTTGACCGTGCCGATAATGGGCGTCGTCACCTGATACTCGCTGTCGCCGATGGCGCTCGAGACGGCGCGGTCCGACCCCCAGCGGAACCAGCTCCACCAGAAATGGTCGCGAGCGCCAGGCGTGCGCGCATTCAGGTCCTCGAAGTCTTCGAACGCCGCCTGGATGCCGACGTTGATCGCCTTCACCGCTTCCGGCACGACAACGGTGTTCGCGGGCCCGCTCGCCGCCGCCCCCGTCCACAGCGGCGAGGCCAGCGCCGTGTCGATTTCCGCCTTGGTGATCTCGAAGTACTGGCCGCCGCTGTTGGTCGAGATCGTCTGCAGCTGGCTGCGGTCGGCGGCCGGCGGCGCGATGGCCACGATATAGATCGGCACGCGGCGGCCCACCCAATACGAGAGGAACGTCGAGGCGCGCGACAGGGGATCGGCGCCCGCCGTCGTCGTGCCCTCGCCGCCGGAGGTCACCAGGATCACGACCGTGTTGCGGCACTGCTGCTGGAACAGGTCGAACAGGATGAGACGGTTCGCCTCCGCGAGCGCGTCGTCGAGCATCGACTGCACCGGGCGATCGCGATGGAAGATCCAGTTGCCGCCGCTGACGACGACGTCCTGGCCGGCCGGCAGCAGCCCGCCCGAGGTCCGCGTGTCCTTCGCGAGCACGCCGAGCATGGCCGCCTCGTTCTCGTCGGTGACGGAACACGTCGAACAGGCTTCGCTGTTGGCGCCCCACCAGCCGCCGCCGTACGCCCCGTTGACGCCGCTCACGGTCGGCATCGACAGCTTCCACTTGCTGGCGATGCCGCTCTCGGTGACGAGCTGCTGGCTGCTGTCGTTGTCCACAATCGGACTCGTGTTGCCCTTGGTCGCGGGCTGCGGGTTGTTCTGCCGCATCGTGTAGAGGCCGAACCGCGCGACCGCCTGGTTCTGCACGATGGCGCGGTAGATCGCCGCGCGCGCGATCGAGAGGCGCGTCGGCGCCTCGAAGTACTGATACGCCGACGTGCTCTTGTCGCCCACCGTCGTGATGGTCGTCGCCGTGTACGCGTTGGTGCCGGACGACGGCGTCAGACCGACGTACTTGCGCCGGTAGTTCGTCGTCACCGTCGCGCCGCTGACGCCGATGGCCGCTTCCCAGCCGGTGCTGCCGCCGCCCTGCTCGGTGTAGATGAACGGGTCGTAGTAGTTGCTGGACTGGTTCGCGACGGTCAGCGTGCAGTTCGACGCGTTGCTCGCGCCGGGGATGCACGACGGATCGGTCGGCGCGTCGCGCTGCATGTCCACGCCCGTGTCGAGCATCACGATGACGTTCGGCGCGCTGCGCTTGAGGAAGAGCGTCGGGTCGAGCTGCGCGTACGCCGGCACGACCGACACGGTCAACGCGACGGCGACCGAGGCGGCCGTCCGCCAGCGACGAGACGAAGATGCAGAATGCGCTGCCATGATTGCCTCTAGGAGATGCCGCCCGACGTCAGCGTCAGCGACTTCTGTGTGAGCGCCTTGCCGGGCGACTGCACCGCGGCCTTGCGGGCGCGGCGGTTCTGTTCGTCCTGACCGCGCTGGCCCGTGTACCCGCGCTCGAGCTCGGTCGTGTCGGTGCGCGCCAGGGTCAGCTCGATCACTTTGTGCGTCCCGCGCGGGCCGAACGCCTCGGCGCGCATCGCGATCACGCCCGACCCGGGGTTCGTCGAGGACACGCCGTCGTGCAGCGGGTCGCCGTCGTTTTCCGACGGATCGTCCGCCACCATGACGACGATGTAGAACGGCGAGTTGACGTCGCCGGCGACACCCATGACGTCGTTGAGCGGGCCGTAGGAGAACAGCTGCCACTGCGGGTTGTTGAGACCCCACGGCCGATCGAACGTGACCGCCTGCAGATCGCCCGACGTGCACGTGGTCACCTTCTGGCAGTTGGCCACGTTGACGATCTCGCCGAGGTCGAGCGTCGTGCCGTCGGGCAGCGTGCGCACGCCGGACGGAGGGCCGTCCACGAGCGCCGACTTCGCGCTGCCGTTGAGCAGGTTGTTCCAGTCGGGAATCGTGAGCATGTCGTCCAGCGACCGCTCGGCCGCCGCGTCGGCCGCATAGAGCGCCTCGCTGCTGTTCCGGAAGTTGGCGGTGATCTTCGTCTCGGTCACCGTCATGAGGATGAGCGAGGTGCCGAGCGCGATCATCAGCGTCATCGCCATCAGGGCGACGATCATCGCGATGCCTCGCTCGCTCGAGAGGCGGCGGTGCGACGGTGCGAGAACGCGTGGAGGTGTGGTGATGGTCACGGCGCTCACCTGTTCAGGTTCATGTTGCGAGGCGTCACGTCGAAGCGAATCTGCTGGTCGCCGACCAGCCGATCGCCCCGGCCCGTGCCGGCCATCGTGAAGATCGCGTCCTGGCCGCCCGCGAGCGAGCCGCGCAGCGACGAGTCGCCGGTCTGCAGGCGGATCGTGACGCGCACTTTCCGGATCCGGAACAGGTCGGCATCGAAGCGATTCGGGCTGGCCGGGTCGGGACACCAGGGGCCGTCGGTCAGCGTCGCGGAGTCGAGCTTCACGAGCCCCGAGCCGATCGCGCCGAGCGTCGCGAGGCGCGGCACCTGCTGGCCGCCGACGACGTTGATCGTGCAGTTCTGGCCGGCGGCCCAGTTGCCCTTCACGACGCCGAGCGCGGGCGGCATCGGCCCGTACGTCACCGTCTGATCGACGCCCGGTTTCCGCATGACCGGCGGCTGCGGCTCGCCGTAGTACTCGAAGTTGACGCCGACGACCTCGTCGAGCACCGGCGTCGCCGTCTGGAAGCCGTCGTAGTGCATCAGCTTCCGGTTGACGGGGTCGAAGAAGTACACGTGATCCTGCACCTGCACGACCTTGGCGCCCGGCCCGTACGACTTCGACAGATCGCCTGTCTGGTTGTGCTGCAGGTGCGCGGCGCTCGTCTGGACCTGGGTGATGGTCATCGTGTCGTACGCGCCGGTGTCGTCGTAGATGAGCACCTGCTGACCCACCTGGAACCCGCAGTTCTGGTTCGGGTCGTTCTGCGGGCAGTTCGGCGCCGTGTTGTCCACCTTGAGCTCGGCCGACGTGCTCGGCATCGACGACGTGATCGTCGTCTGCGCCGACGTGGACGGGACGTAGATGAGGGTGAGCGCGTCCGGCTTGAACACGCCCGGTCCGTCGTCGTACGCCGCGAGGTTGCCCTGGCGCTCCGGCAGAATCGGCGCGAAGAAGCCGGCGAGGCTGCCCGACTGCGATCCGGAATACGCGCCGGCGCCGGCCATGATCAGGTCGCGCGTGAGCGTGTCCACGCCGACGCGCAGCCGCTGCTGCATGTCCACGACTTCCGGCTGCGCCTTGAACATGTCGCCGCTCGGGTTGAGGACGGTGAAGATGGCGCCCGTGACCGTCAGCATGATCGCCGTGGCGATCAGCACTTCGACGAGCGAGAAGCCGGCGTCGGAACGCGACGGCGATAGTGTCGTCATTGCGCTTTTCTCGTCTTGATGCTCATGATGCGAGCTTCGTTCTTGAGCCGCTGGGTCGAGCCCGTCTGATCGGCCGTGCCGCGGTTCACGCTGCGGGTGACCATCACCTGGATCACGATCGTGTCGTTCGGGTTGGTCGGCAGCGGCTCGATCGACCAGCGGCGGATGTACATCGTCCGCGGGCGCGGCGCGTTGCCGCCGCCGAGGATGTTGCCGAACTGATCGATGTAGTCGACGTAGCCGTTGACGTTCGCCACGAGCGTTCCGGGCGGCGACGGCGAGAGGCCCGTGCCGCCGGCCGGCGTCTCGACCGGCTGCGCCGTGTCGGTCGTCGTGTCGGTGATCGGCAGCCCGATCGTGTCGAAGCCGTACGTCAGCCCGCGGAGCTGCTCCATCTTCTGCTCGGCGAGCGTCGTGGCGTAGCTGCCGGTCCGCGAGTCCTGGTTGTTCTTCACCGAGATCGTGAACATCTGCGCGAGCGCGACGACGGCGGTCGCCATCAGCGCGGTCGCGAACATGGTCTCGACGATCGAGAAGCCGCGCGCGTTACTGAATCTGGACTCTGCCAAGGCTGTTCACCGTGATGGATCGCGTGGTTGAACCTTTGGTCATCAGGATGTTGACCGGGGTGTCGCCAATCTGCGGCCACGGCGACGTGATGCCGTCGCTCGGGGCCACGTGCGCCGTGCCGTTGGGCCAGAACTCGATCGTCTGGGTGCTCGTGAACGTGACTTTGGTGTTCAGCTGCATCACCGGGCCGTCGTCGTTCGGGCGCGTCAGCGGGTCTTTGTCGGCCGCCGGATACGGGTAGTACGTCGTCGAGCAGCGGCGCACGCCCTGGCCGTTGTTGTCGTCGCCGTCGTTCTCGTTGTTGGGCGTGCCAATCAGTTCGACGCGGCGGTAGTAGCCGGTGCTGGGACAGTCGAAGCGGACGCGAATGGGACGATTCGTCGCGACGGCGCTCAGGCGCGCGAGCTCGATTTCACGTTTGACGTTGCGCAGCTCCATCCCGAGGCGCTGGTTCTCAACCGAATTGGACAGCGCCGGCACGGCGATGGCAGCCACGGTGCCGAGAATCGCCAGCGTGGCCAGCTGATCGATGAGCGAGATGCCGCGCTCGGCGTGCCAGAGATGAGCGAGACGCTTGAACATGCCGTTCGATTGAGCAAACGACCTGCCAAGGCTCTACCGTAAGCGAATGTGACTATTAAGCTGCTGACAGACAGCTACTTGCCGTCTACTGAACTTCGTGGGCGGCGACAGGAGAACTTCTGGAATTTCATGAAACGTTACGTTCAGTAACGCCCTCGCCAGCCGCCGAGAAAGTCAGCGTGACGCGGCCACCGGGGCCGCTGCCCAGGCCGACGCGGCCGTTGTGCGTGACCACGATCTTCTGCACGAGCGCGAGGCCGAGGCCTGTGCCCTGCGGCTTGGTCGTGAAGAACGGGTGGAACACGCGATCGCGGACCCCGTCGGGGAAACCCGGCCCGTTGTCGCTCACGACCAGCGTGCAGACCGGCGGCGTGCTGCTGGTGCGCGCCGTGATCGCCACCTCCGGCACGACCGACGCGGCCGCGCACGCCTCGATCGCGTTTCTGAGCAGGTTGCTCAACGCCTGACGCAGCAGCACGTCGTCGCCCTCGATCGTGGCGAACTCGCCCGTGACGGCGATGTCGCCGCCAAGGGCCCGGGCGTCGGCGCGGAGATCGTCGGCGGCGCGCTCGGCGACGGCGCGCAGATCGACCGGCGACAAGGTGAGCTGCGTGGGCCGGGCGAAGTTGAGGAAGTTCGTGACGACTTCGCGCATCGCTTCGGTTTCGGCGCGGATGCCTTCGACGTACGGCCGGAATGCGGGCGGCAGCGCGTCGAGGTCGAGCAGGCGGCTGTAACCGTGGATCGTCGCCAGCCCGTTGCGGAACTCGTGCGCGATGCCGGCCGTCAGCTCGCCGACGCGGGCGAGGCTGTCCTTCAACCGCACCTGCTCCTCGAGCGCGACGACCGACGACAGGTCGGTGAAGAGACAGATGACACCGTGAGGCGCGGGTCCGTCGCTGCGCAGCGGCGACGCCGTCAGGCCGAGGTGCGTCGCCGAGGCGCGCCCCCCGGGCAGTTCCACCGCGCGGCGGATGATCGGGCGGCCCGTGCGCAGACACTCCTCGATGATCGCCGCCACCGGCGCCGCATGCGCGAGCACGTCGCGATAGGGCCGGCCGTCCTGCGGCGCGTCGTCGAGGCGGAGAAGGCGGCGGCCGACTGGATTGACGATCTGCACGAGGCCGGCGGCGTTCACCGTCAGCAGGCCCGCCGTGAGATTCGCGATGATCTCTTCGGCAATGCGCTCCGAGGTTTCGGCGCGCAGCGCCATGGCGCGCTCCTGCGCCTTGAGCTTCGTCACCGCCTCCTGCAACGCCGCGGAGAGGAACGCGGTTTCCATCCCGCTCTCGCGCGCCCGGCCGCGCGCCTGCCGGGACGCCGCAATGAAGCGGAGGACGGCGAACGTCAGCACGGCGACGAGCACCGTGACGATCGCCGTCAGCCCGAGAAATGCCTGTCCTGCGGGAGTCATCGTGTCGTGCGGACCGCCTGCTTCAGTACAGCCCCAAATACCATGCGACGATCTGGTCGCCCACAGCCGCCGCGACGATGGCGCCAATCGCCAGGAAGGTGCCGAACGGCAGCGCGTACTTCAACGACTCTTTCTTCGCGACGAGGACGCCGATGCCCACGATCGTGCCCGAGAACGACGCGAGCACCATCGTCAGGAGCATGAGCTTCCAGCCGAGGAACGCCCCGACCATCGCGAGCATCTTGACGTCGCCCATGCCGAGCCCCTCCTGGTGGCGGACGCGATAGTAGACCTCGGCGATGAGCCACAGGACGCCGCCGCCCAGGAGCGCGCCCAGCAGCGACGCCTTCCAGCCCGGCCCGGCCACTTCGCTGAGCAGCAGCCCGGCGGCGATGCCCGGCAGCGTGATGACGTTCGGGAGAATCTTGTGCTGCAGGTCGATCACGAAGAGGACGATCATCGCGCAGCCGAACAGCAGGCGGACGACGAGCAGCGGGCTCGGACCGTACAGCAGATAGCCGCCGAGAAACATCGCACCCGTGATCGCCTCGACGATCGGGTACATCG
>CAZOIK010000047.1:0-7734 GCA_964579765.1 uncultured Bifidobacteriaceae bacterium | reverse complement strand
GTCAGACGACGCGGCGGGCGGTTCGGCCGTGGCGTCCGCAGCGGGTGACGCGTCCGGCGCGTCGAGGGCGCCGTCGCGCGCATCCACGTCCGCGGCGGCGGCCACCGGCGTCGCGTCGTGCGCCGGCGCGATCTCGACGTCCGTGTCGGCGTCGCGCGCCGCGCGCCGCGCGGCTTTCTCGGCGCGGCGGCGCTCGCGCCAGTGCTCGACGTCGGGCGGCGGAATCGGCGTCGCCATGATGCGCGCCCAGTCGAACGTGATGTCGGGATAGTGCGCTTCGATCGTCTGCCGCACCTCGTCCGCAAACGGCTCGCGGCCGACTTTGACATGTGGCGGCGTACGAAACGCAAACAGCAGACGCGGACGTCCCGCGCCACCGCCGCGGCGCCCGCCCGCGGGCGACTCCATCAGGTAGTAATGCTCGTAGCCACGCTTGTCGCGGGAAAATTTCAGGACGGGCACGGCCGTGCGACTTTCCTACTTCCGCTTCGATTTGGCTTTGCCGTTGGGTTTTCTGGACTTCGCCGGCGCCTTCGGCTTCGCCTTCGCGGCCTTCTTCGCCTTCGCGGCGGCCACGGGCTTGGCGGGCGCCGGCTTGGCGGGCGCCGGCTTGGCGGGGGCCGGCCGCGACGACGCGACTCGGGCCGGCGGCACCTCGCGCGTGCGGTGCACGAGCGCGAAGCGCACCTGGTCGCCGATGCTGTGATAGCTCCAGATCTCGTTCACCGGGATCTGATTGTCTTCGCACAGCCGGCGCGCGACATCCACCATGCCGGCGGGCACATACAGGTGAAACGGCACGCGCAGCTTCGAAAGATGCGTCCACTGCGCGAGCGCCTCGAGGTGATTGACCGATTCGCCCGTCTCGACTTCGATGACGCCCTGCAGCTTCCGCCCGCGCTCGGGCGAGAACAGGACGACGTCGGGGAAGAGCGCGGCCGGGCCTTGCCCGACAGCGGCGTTCTGCTCGACGCCCGGGTTGATGCCCGCCTCGAACTTCCGTTTGAGCTTCGTTTGCAGCAGACGGATCAGGCGGTCGTGCTCGAGCTGCTCACGAACGGGCCGCACGAGGATGGGGCTCACCGGATGCGCCTCCAAACAGTTGAATCCAACTGGATTGTCAAATCCATAACTCTAACATGTTTCCTGCGCCAGAGCTTGTATCACGACGGATACGAGGAAGATATCACTGTGGTAAACGACCGAACAGGCATATAATGTCATACGTGTCGATGGCCGCCACCGAAGTCGCCAACTCCACGATCCTCATCGTAGACGACGATGAGGGCGTGACCCAGACCTTCGCGCGGATGCTGAAACTCGAAGGGTTTCAAGTCCGTACTGCCATAAACGCCGAATCCGGCCTCCGGGTTGCGAACGAAAGTCAGCCGAACGCCATCATCTTGGACCTCCGGATGCCGCTCATCGACGGCCTGGGCTTCCTGCGCCGCCTGCGGTCGCAGCAGGAGCAGCGCGCCACGCCGGTGGCCATCGTCACGGGCGACTACTTCCTCGAAGACTCGGTCGCCGACGAGCTGCGCGAGCTCGGCGCCGAGCTCCGGTTCAAACCGCTCTGGCTCGAAGACCTCGTCGGCCTTGCGCGCAACCTGCTGAAGGTGACGCACTGACCGACCCGGGCAGTCGGTTCCTTCGAGCCTGCAGACGACAGCCGGTAGACGCGACGCCCGTCTGGTTCATGCGCCAGGCCGGCCGGTACATGAGCGAGTACCGGCAGCTGCGCGAGCGCTACTCGCTGCTCGAGATCTGCCGCACGCCCGACCTCGCCACCGCGGTGACGCTGCAGCCGGTGCGCCGCATCGACGTGGACGCGGCCATTCTCTTTTCAGATCTCCTGCTGCCGCTGGCGCCGATGGGCATCCCGTTCGACTTCCTCAAAGGCGAGGGGCCGGCCATCGAAACGCCGCTGCGCACGGAGGCGGATCTCGCGGCCGTCACGCGCTTCGAGCCGCGGCAGGCGCTGTCGTATGTGCTCGTCGCGATCCAGCAGATTCAGCGCGAGCTCGGCGGACGCGTGCCGCTCATCGGCTTCGCCGGCGCGCCGTTCACGCTCGCGTCGTACGCCATCGAGGGCGGGCACTCGACGTCGTTCGCGCACACCAAGGCGCTGATGTACGGCCACCCGAAAGCGTGGCACGCCTTCTGCGATCTCCTCGCCGACGTCGTCGGCGAGTATCTGGCGGCGCAGATTGAAGCCGGCGTGGACGCGGTGCAGGTGTTCGACTCGTGGGTGGGCCAGCTGAACGCGCAGGACTACCGCGAGTTCATCCTGCCGCACACGCGACGCATCTTCGAGCGCATCGCGCCGCTCGGCGTCCCGACGATTCACTTCGGCGTCGGCACGGGCGCGATTCTGCAGGAGCTGCGCGAGGCCGGCGGCGACGTCATCGGCGTGGACTGGCGCACGCCGCTCGACGAGGCGTGGGAGCGCATCGGCGCCGATCGCGCCGTGCAGGGCAATCTCGACCCGACGCTGCTGCTCGCGCCGATCGATCGCCTGTTCGAAGCGATCGACGACGTGCTCGAGCGCGCGGGCGGACGCCCCGGCCACATCTTCAACCTGGGCCACGGCATCCTGCCGATGACGCCCGTCGATCACGTCCAGGCCGCCGCGCGGTACGTGCATCAGCAAACGAGGAACTAGGTTCCAGGGGCTCCGGAGGTTCCGCCGGTTCCAAAGGTGCTAACCTGCACCTCTTGAACCTAGACCCCTTGGAACCCGTGGAACCTGTGGAACCATGAAGTCCGCCGTCCTTCTGATGGCCCACGGGACGCCCGCGTCTCTGGCGGAGATGCCGGAGTATCTGACGGCGGTGCGCGGTGGGCGGCCGCCGTCTCCCGAGCTCGTCGAGGAGATGACGCACAACTACACGGCGATCGGCGGACACTCGCCGCTCACCGAGATCACGCGCGCGCAGGCGGAGGCGCTCGCGACGCGGCTCGGCCCCGACGTGCCGGTCGTCGCCGGCATGCGGAACTGGCATCCGTACATCGCCGACGTGGTGAAGGACCTGCTCGCGCAGCGCGTGCAGCGTGTCATCGGCGTCCCGCTGGCGCCGCAGTTCTCCACGCTCAGCGTGCAGAAGTACATGGACGCGGCGGCGGCCGCGCTGCCCTCCGGCGTCGCGTTCGTGCCGGTGCGCACGTTTCACAATCACCCGCTGCTCCTGCAGGCGTTCGCCGAGCGGATTCGCGAGGCGGAGCCGCGGGCGGATGAAGCCATCGTCTTCACCGCGCACAGCCTGCCGACGCGCGTCATCGAGGGCGGCGACGTCTACGCGGACGAAGTGGCCGCGACCGCGCGTGGCGTCGCCGAGCTCGCCGGCGTCGCGGCGTACGACATCGCCTATCAGAGTGCGGGCAGGACGCCGGAGCCCTGGATCGGCCCCGATCTCGGCGCGTTCGTGACGGAGCGCGCCGCCCGTGGCACCCGCGCGTTTCTCGTCGTCCCGATCGGGTTCGTCTGCGATCACACGGAGATCCTGTTCGACATCGACGTCCAGGCGGCGCGCGCCGCCCGCGACGCCGGCGCGGCGCTCCGGCGCACCGAGTCGCTCAACACCTCGCGCACGTTCATCGCCGCGCTCGAGTCGATCGTCCGCGCGCTGCTCTGAATGAACATCGACGTCGTCATCGTGGGCGGCGGGATCGCCGGGTTGAGCGCGGCCTTCGAGCTGCAGAAGCGGGGCCGGTCGTTCGTCGTGCTCGAGCGCGCCGCGCGCACCGGCGGCGTGATCGTGAGCGAACAGGTGGGCGACTTCGTCATCGACGGCGGCCCCGACTCGCTGCTCACGCAGAAGCCCGAAGGCGTCGCCCTCTGCCAGGAGCTCGGCATCGCCCACCGGCTCGTGCCGACGAAGCCGCCGCGCCTCGCCTACATCCAGCGCGGCGGGCGTCTCTATCCGCTGCCCGCGAGCTCGGTGCTCGGCATCCCGACGCGGGTCGGTCCGTTCGTGCAGACCGGCCTGTTCTCGTGGACGGGCAAGCTGCGCATGGCCGCCGAGCTGTTCGTGCCGGCGAGAACGGACGGGGCGGACGAATCGATCGGATCGTTCATGCGGCGGCGATTCGGCGACGAGGCGGTGACGTATCTCGCCGAGCCGCTGCTCGCCGGCATCCACGCGGGCGACGTGGACCGCCTGTCGATCCGCGCGCTGTTTCCGCGCTTCGTCGAGACCGAGCGCACGTACGGCAGCCTGCTGCGCGCGTTCCGGCGGGAGCGCAGGCCTCCTTCGCCCGACGGCGTGTTTCGATCGTTTCCGGGCGGTCTGAGCGAGCTCGTCACGGCGCTCACGCAGGCGTTGCCTGCCGAGTCCATTCGGCTCGCCGCGGCGGTGCAGCGGGTGTCTCGCGACCGCGCGTGGACGGTCGAGACGGCTGACGGTTCGCGCTACTCCGGCCGCGCGCTCGTCGTCACCTCGCCGGCGTATGTCACAGCGGACCTCGTGCGCGGCGTCGATCCCGACCTGGCGCGCCTCTGCGCCGAGATCCCGTATGCGTCGAGCGGCACCGTCGCCCTCGCCTTCCCTCGCGCGGCCGTCGCGCATCCGCTCAACGGCTCGGGCTTCGTCGTGCCGCGCGTCGAGCGGACGGGCATCATGGCCGCGTCGTGGCTGTCGTCGAAGTGGCCGAATCGCGCGCCGGACGATCGCGTGCTGATGCGCGCGTTCGTCGGCGGCGGCCGCGATCCGGAGGCGCTCTCGAAATCAGACGACGAGCTGGTCGGCGTCGCGCTGGCGGCGCTGCGGCCGCTGCTCGGCATCACCGGCGAGCCGATCCTCTCGCGCGTGTACCGCTTCGACCGCAAGAGCGCGCAGCACGAAGTCGGGCATCTCGATCGCATGGCGGCCATCGACCGCCGGCTCGCCGCGCACCCCGATCTGTATGTCACCGGCAGCGGATTTCGCGGCGTCGGCATCCCCGACTGCGTGGCCGACGCGCGCGCGACCGCACGAAAGGTTTCTGAATGTCTACCCGCGTCGTAGCCCGTGCGTGCTTCGTGTTCGTTGTGTCTTCGTGGCTGCTTCTCCTCGCGCCGCGCGCGCAGGCCCAGATTCCGTCCGATGTCGTCAACCTGCTCACGTCGATCAGGAAGATCGACACGGGCCAGCTGTCGGTGTCCGAGGAAGACGGCCGCTTCATGCGCGTGCTGGTGATGTCGATCGGCGCGAAGCACGCGCTCGAGATTGGATCCGCGTACGGTTACAGCGCGATCTGGATCGGCCTTGGCCTGCGGCAGACGGGCGGGCGTCTGACAACGATCGAATACGACGCCGGCCGCGCGAAGGCGGCCCGGGAGAACATCCGCCGCGCCGGGCTCACCGACACGGTGACGGTGATTTCAGGCGATGCCTTCAAGGAGATCCCGAAGATCCCGGGCACGTTCGACTTCGTGTTTCTCGACGCGTGGAAGCCGGACTACAAGAAGTTTTTCGACCTCGTGTTCCCGCGGCTCACGCCGCGCGGCCTCTTCCTCGCCCACAACGTCGTCAACAAGCAGTCGGAGATGAAGGATTTCCTGGCGGCAATCGCCGACAGCCCGTCGCTCGCGACGTCGATCGTGCGCCCGGGCAGTGAAGGGATGTCGGTGACGGTGAAACTGAAGTAGGGCGGGCCTTTCAGGCCCGCCTCAACTCGCCTTCGACTCGGAGAGCATCTCTTCGAGCGTCTCGACGAGCAGCACGAGCGAGTACGGCTTCTCGATGAGCCGCGTGCGCGGACGCAGGCGCTCGAGCTCGGCCGACTCCGACGGCACGCCCGAGAAGATGATGACCGGCACTTCAGCCGGCGTCGCGACGACGACGTCGCGTCCCGATCCGCGCTTGAGCCGCAGATCGACGACGGCGGCGACGAGCCGGTTCTTGCCGAGCGCCTCGAGGCCCTCGTCGGCCGTTTCCGCGGTCACGACCGAGAAGCCGTGCATTTCGAGGAACTTCACGAGCGGGCGGCGCACGGACACATCGTCTTCGACGACGAGCACGAGGCGTGTGGAGTCTTTGGTCATCGGCGCCACCAGTATACCCGCGTTCGGCGTCTGACCTGGCCCGCCCGCGGCTGCCGACTGGAGACTGACTGACTGGAGACTGGAGACTGACCGACTAACCCGTGTGGTATCGTCAGGAGATTTCCCGCCGCAACGGGCCCCTAGCTCAGTGGTAGAGCACGTGACTTTTAATCACGGTGTCCCGGGTTCGATCCCCGGGGGGCCCACCAATAGAAACGGTGGCTTTTGTGATGGCGAATCGGGCGAGACGGCCGGTGGGACCGATCTCCAGATCCGTAATCTTCGCGATTTTCAAGACAGTTTCCCACGCCTTCCGAAAATTCTTGAGCGGCTCGCCAGTCACGGTACCGAACGGATAGCCTCCCGATGCCGATATCGAGATCCGCGCAGCCGGCGGCGGGCACGGTTGAACGTCCTGCCTGATCAGAACGAGCGTGAGCGACAGCATCGTGCCCGCGACGGCCCGCCGGGCTGCCCCGATGGTCGTCCAAGCTAACAATATCTGCCGCAATTTCGGCATGAGAACGGCGCGCAGATTGCCTCCGACTAAATGGAACGGCCATGCCGCGCGGGTGGGTTTTCACGGCCTCGGCGCACGCCTTTGTCTGGCTTCTCTGCGTCGGCGCGGCCTTCGGACAGCCGAGACATCAAATCGTTGAAGACAACCCCTGGTTCGTGCGCGGAGGCTTCGAGCCAGGCTTCGTCCTGCCCACGAGCGACTTTCTCTCCGGCGCGAACGCGGCCGGACAACCCATTCGCTGGTCGCCGAACGCGACGATCGAAATCGGGCGGCAAACCGATGGAAGCCGTCTGTGGCATCACTTCTATCACTTTCCGGCGTACGGTCTGGGGTTTTCATCCGCATGGTTCAGCGACGCGCGAGAGCTGGGTCAACCGCTCGAGGTATACGGTTTCGTTTCATGGCCGATCGGTCACATCTTCGACAACCTCGAGCTCACGACGGACTTCAGCACGGGCTTGTCGTGGCGGTGGCGGCCATATAACGAAACCACGAACCCGTTTGACACAATCATCGGATCGAACGTGAATGTGCGGTTCGATTGGGGCTTTTATGCGCGCTACATCATCACGCCACGCCTGAGTCTGTATGGCGGGCTTGACTTCACGCATCGGTCAAACGGCGAGTTGCTCCAGCCGAATGACGGCATCAACGTCATCGGGCCCCGGTTCAACGTTCGGTACAACCTGAGCGACCAACGACACGAGCCCGTCCTCATCATGTTGCCCCCGCTGCCTGCATTTCATCCTGAATGGGAGATGGTGATCGGTGGGACCGCTGGTTTGAAAAACGTGCTTGAACAGTCACATCCCACGATTCGGCAGGACTTTCGTACCGGGACGATGACTTTCGCGGTGCAGCGGCATTTCTATCGTTTTGGCAAGGCTGCAGCCGGCGTGGAGCTCACCTATGATGGGGCCGTCGGAGCGCGCCTCGATCTGGCCACGCGAGCGGCCCCGAGCGAGCGCTGGACCACGGGTGTGTACGGAGGCTACGAGCACATCATCGCGCGATTCAGCGTCATTGCGCAGGTCGGCTATGTCGTGGCTCGGCCGCTCGACGAGCCGGGGATCACGCGCGTCTACGAGCGCTATGGATGGCGCTACCGAATCATGGATCGCCTCTCCACGACAATCGGGATGCGTCTGATCAACGTCTTCAATGCCACGCAAGTGGAAGTTGGAGTCGCCTA
>CAZOIK010000046.1:0-21131 GCA_964579765.1 uncultured Bifidobacteriaceae bacterium | reverse complement strand
CAGGAGGATCACGAAGCACGCGACAATCCGCCACGGCGGGCTGAGACGCTTCATGCCAGGAAGCAGAGTAACAGCCCGGCTCAGCCTTCGTCAACCTAAGTCGAAGCCGGTCAGAAGTTGCGGTATTGCTGAGATTAAAGTGTGGCCAGAGTGAGCACTTTGTGCGCCTCGGCCAGGTCGCGCGCGGACGGCGTGATGATGGCGCGCTCCGAGACGACGAGCTTGCGGCCGCCGCGGATGGCTTGACGCACATCTTCTTCACAGACAAAGTCGAGCGGCGGCTCAGCCTGAGCCGCCGGCGCGGCAGGCACATCGGGCGACCCTTTCAGGGTCGCGGACGCATCCGGCGCGAAGCCGCGCTCCCCGAGAAACGTGCTGACGCGCACGGCGAGCGTCTCGGCGCTGATCCCGGTCGATTGCGGCACATTCCGTTCGGAATTGGCAGGCCTGAAGGCCTGTGCGACCGGCGACGCAGGCGTGAGCTCGTACGCGAGCCGCTTGATGTTCAGCAAGTGCCTCGGCGAGATGTTGTCGGATGTGATGTTGCCGCCGTAGCCGCCACATCCGAGCGTCATCGCCGGATCGAGCCCGGTCGTCAGCCCGATCGACCCGAGTGTGGTCGGCGAGTTGACGATGATCCGGAAGGCCGGCTTCTTCAGACCGAACTCGAGGATGACCTGCTCGTTCTTCGAGTGGATGGACATCGTGTGGCCCATCCCGCCGTAGCGCAGGATCTGCTTGCAGCGCTCGCAGCCCTCGCGCCAGTCTCTGACTACATAAAAGGAGAGCACCGGGCAGAGCTTCTCGATCGACAGGGGATAGTCGCGTCCGACGCCCTCGAGCGGCGCAATCAGCACGCGCGTGCCCGAGGGCACCGTGATGCCGCACTTCTCGGCGATGACCGTCGCCGATTTTCCGACGAGCGCCGGATTGGGCAGCCGCTGCGGCGAGACGAGCACACGCGCCACGGCCTCCATCTCGGCGGCATTCATGAAATAGCCGCCCTGCGCGATGAACTCCTTCTTGACGTCCTCGGCCACCGCCTCGTCCACGACGACGGAGTTTTCGGACGAGCAGAGGACGCCGTTGTCGAAGGTCTTGCCGGTGATGATGTCGCGCACGGCCTTCTTCAGATCGGCGGTACGCTCGATGTACGCGGGCGCGTTGCCTGGGCCGACGCCGTATGCGGGCTTGCCCGCACTGTAGGCCGATCGCACCAGCCCCATGCCGCCGGTCGCGAGGATGACGGCGACGTCGCGGTGCTTCATCAGCTCTTGCGTGCCCTCGAGCGTCACCGTCGTCATCCAGTGGTTCGCGCCGGCCGGCGCGCCGGCGCGGAGCGCGGCCTCGTTCATGACCTCCGCGACGCGCGTAATGCACTTGACCGCCGCCGGATGCGGGCTGATGACGATGGCGCAGCGCGCCTTGATGGCGATCAGGATCTTGTAGATGGCGGTCGAGGTCGGATTGGTCGACGGGACGATGGCGGCGACGACGCCGAACGGCTCGGCGATCTCGACCACGCGGGTGTTTTCGTGGCGGGCGATGACGCCGACGGTCTTCATCGGCCGGATGAACTGATAGACCTTCTCGGACGCGAACAGGTTCTTCTGGATCTTGTCGGCGACGACGCCGTAGCCCGTTTCTTCGTTCGCCATGCGCGCGAACGCCTCGGCCTGCGCGGTTGCGGCCTGAGCCATCGCGTCCACGACGGCGTCGATCTGTTCCTGGGAGAACTCCGCGAGGGCGAGCCACGCCTGCTTCGCCTTGCGGGCGAGCGCGCGCGCTTCGGCGATCGACGCGAGGTCGCGATCTTCCAACTAGCTTCCCTTGGGAAGGATGCGCTCGACTTCGGTATGCGGCCGCGGGATGACGTGCACCGAGACGAGCTCGCCCACGCGGCGCGCCGCCGCCGCGCCTGCGTCGGTCGCGGCCTTCACCGCGCCGACGTCGCCGCGCACCATCACCGTCACGTACCCGGCGCCGATGTATTCCTTGCCGATGAGCGTGACGTTGGCGGCTTTGACCATCGCATCGGCGGCTTCGACCGATCCGATCAGCCCTTTGGTTTCGACGAGTCCGAGCGCTTCCTGTGCCATATGAGAGCGGAAAGGCGAGGCAACTATACTATGATCCGCACTCAATGTTTCGAGCGCATTACATCGCGATAATGCTCGCGTCCCTGCTGGTGTCCGCCTGTCAGGCGAACGATCCCGCCGCGCCGCCGATGGTGACGCCGACCCTCACGTTGAGCCGCCAGGCCGTGCCGCTCGGCACGCCGGTCGAGATGACGTACAAGTTCGTCGTCGCCCCCGACGCGAAGTTCGACCAGGACTACCACGTCATGGTCCACTTCGCCGATCAGGACGAGCAGTTGATGTACACGGACGATCACGACCCGCCGACGCCGACGACGTCGTGGAAGCCGGGGCAGACGATCGAGTACTCCCGCACGTTCTTCGCGCCGGTGTATCCGTACGTCGGCGCCGCGACGATCGAGGTCGGGTTGTATGCGGCGGGCGCGAAGCTCCGGGTGCCGATGGCGGGGACCGACACCGGGCACCGGTCGTACAAGGTCGCGAGCGTCCAGCTGCAGCCGCAGTCGGAGGGCGTGCAGGCGATCTATCAGGACGGCTGGCACGCGGTGGAAGGGGCGACGGCCAACGGCGTCGGCTGGCACTGGACGAAGAAGCAGGCGACGTTCGCGGTCAAGAACCCGAAGAAAGACTGCGTGTTCTACCTCGACGTGGACAATCCGAGCACGCTGTTCAACATGCCGCAGCAGGTCACCGTCGCGGTCGGCGGCATGACGCTCGATCAGTTCACGGTGATGCCCGTCAACGCGGTGCTGCGCAAGATTCCGATCCCCGCCGCGGCGTGGGGCAGCGCCGACAACGCCGAGTTGACGATTGGCGTGGACAAGACGTTCATGCCCGAGGCGCTCTCACCCTCGTCGCACGATCCCCGCGAACTCGGCATTCGCGTCCTGCACGCGGCCGTCGTTCCATCAACGTAGTGCAGACCTTAGGGCTGCGGTCGAGTCGGTCATCCGCGATCCGTCTGCTAGACTGCTAAGACCGCATGAGAGCTCGACGATTCGCAGTACGTTCGGCGTTGGTCCTCGTCTGTCTCGCGGCGGCGGTTTCCGCGCGAGCCGAGCTGGCGTTCTTCGTCAGCGGTACCTCCGTGTCGATCAAAGGGCATCGGCTGGAGGGCGATTCCCTCGTCCTGTCGCTCCGGTCGGGCGGCGAAATCCTCTGCGACCCCGGTCTCATCGTCCGCTTTGCGCCGGATGAGGTGCCGTACCCGGACGACGAGCCGCCGCTCGCGGCCGTGCCGTTGCCGGCCAGCGCCGTGCCGTACGGCGCGATCATCGACACCGTGTCGGCCGCACAGGGCGTGCCCGCACGCCTCGTCCGCGCGGTCATTACGGTCGAGTCCGGATTCCGCGAACGGGCGCGCTCGCGAAAGGGCGCCATGGGGCTGATGCAGTTGACCCCCGCGACGGCGAAGCGTTTCGCGGTGGCCAATCCGTACAACGCGCGGCAAAACATCGAGGGTGGCATCAAGTACCTGAAGACGCTGCTCGATCGGTTCCCGACCGTCGCCCTGGCGCTCGCGGCCTACAACGCGGGCGAAGGCGCCGTCGATCGGTTCCGCGGGATCCCGCCGTACGGCGAAACCCGCGCGTACGTACAACGCATTCTGCGCATCCTCGGTCAGTAGCGGGCACGGCGCCCCCCAGCTTTTCGGGCCTCCGCGCGGTCTAATCTTCACGAGCGTGCCGGAGACTACTTGGTATACTTTTCGAGCCGATAAATGTCATTGGCACCAACCAATTGCGGGGACTCGCGGTAATGGAATTCAGATGCCGCCTCGCCTCGCCCTCCGGACAGATCATCGAGGGCGTCTATTCGGCTGAGACCGAAGGCCGGCTGCGCCATGAGCTGGAGGAGAAGGGGCTTTACGTTCTCTCGCTGCAACCGCGCGGCGCCGTCGCCGGCGTGTCGATCCGTCTGCCGCAGCAGCAGCGGATTCCGTCGCGCGAGTTCCTGGTGTTCAACCAGGAGCTCGCGACGCTGCTGAAGGCCGGCATGCCGCTCGTGCAATCGCTCGATCTGCTGCGGCGCCGCGTGGACAGCCCACGCTTCCGCGCCGTGCTCGAGGACGTGCACGAGAAGGTGCGATCCGGCACGGCGCTCTCCGACGCGTTCGGCGCGCACGGCGATCTGTTTCCGAGCGTGTACGTCGCGTCGCTCTTCGCCGGCGAGCGCAGCGGCAGCCTCGACACGGTGCTCCGGCGCTACGTCGAGTACTCGAAGATCATCGCGACGCTCAAACGCAAGACGCTCTCGGCGCTCATCTACCCCGTGATTCTCATCGCGCTGGCGCTCGGCCTGGTCGGCATCATCATCCTGAAGGTCGTCCCGGCGTTTTCCGACTTCTACAGCTCGTTCGGCGCGGATCTGCCGTTCGTCACGCGCATGATCGTGGCCGTCTCCGAGTTCATCCGCGGCCAGGCGCTCATCATTCTGCTCGCGCTCGTCGCCGCGGTCCTGTTTGCGCTGGCGTGGCTGCGGCAGCCGTCCAACCGCTCGCGGCTCGATCATCTGATCCTGCGCGTGCCGCTCGTCGGGCCGATCGCGGCGAAGTTCGCCACGTCGCAGATGGCGCGCACGCTCGCGACGCTGCTTGGCGGCGGCCTGCCGCTCGTCAACTCGCTCGAGATCGCCGCCAAGTCGATCGGGAATCAGTTCATGGCCGGCCAGATCGACGTCGTCAACGCGCGCGTGCGCGAGGGCGAGTCGTTTTCGACGGCGCTGGCCGCGCGCGGCGTCTTCCCTGAAGTCGCCGTGAAGATGGCCGAAGTGGGCGAGTCCACCGGCGCGCTGCAGGAGATGCTGAACACCGTCGCCGACTTCTTCGACGAGGAGATCGGCACCAACATGGAACGCTTCGTGACGCTGGTCGAGCCGGCGCTGCTCGTCATCATGGGCCTCGTGATCGCCGGTCTCCTGCTGGCGCTCTACATGCCCCTCTTCCAGCTCAGCTCGGTGCTGTCATGACGCTGCCGTCGCTGCCGTCCGACCCCGCCGAGCTCGGCGCTGACGAGGGCCGCCAGGAGCTCGAGCACGCGCGCCGGCTGGCCGAACGCTACCGCCTCGAGTTCGTGGACATGGACACCTTCCGGATCGATCAGGATCTCTTCCGATCGATTCCGGCCGACCTGATGCTGCGCTACGGGTTCGTGCCGTACCGCCGCGACGGCAAGAGCCTGGTGATCGTCGTCTCCGACCCGAGCGACCTGCCGATGATCGACGAGCTCGGCCTGCTGCTGGCGACGCCGATCAAAGTGACGGTCGGCGCGCGGTCGGCCATCGAGTCGATTCTCAAGAAGAGCGAGAGCAGCCAGCGCGTCCTCGAAGAGGCGACCGAGAGCTTTCAGCTGCAGCTGCTCAAGGAAGAAGAGAACGGCGACGAAAGCCTGACCGTCGAGCGGCTGACGAGCGACATCAGCCCGATCATCCGGCTCGTCGACTCGACGATCTACACGGCCATCCAGCGGCGCGCGAGCGACATCCACATCGAGACGCAGGACGACTCGGTGCACGTGAAGTACCGCATCGACGGCGTGCTGCAGGAAGCGATGCGGCCGATGGCGAAGCAGTTCCACAGCTCGATCATCTCGCGCATCAAGGTGATGGCCGAGCTCGACATCGCCGAGAAGCGGGTGCCGCAGGACGGCCGCTTCAAGCTGCGCCTGCCGGAGAAGACGATCGACTTCCGCGTCTCGATCATGCCGAGCGTGCACGGCGAAGACGCGGTCATCCGCATCCTCGACAAAGAGTCGATCAGCGAGCAGTTCACCGAGCTGCGCCTCGACATCCTCGGCTTTCCCGCGGCCGAGCTCAAGCGTTTCCGCAAGTACATCGCCGAGCCCTACGGCATGGTGCTCGTCACCGGGCCCACGGGCAGCGGCAAGACGACGACGCTCTATGCGGCGCTGTCGGAGATCAAGTCGGTCGAAGACAAGATCATCACGATCGAGGACCCGGTCGAGTACCAGCTCCGGGGCATCACGCAGATTCCGATCAACGAGAAGAAGGGCCTGACGTTCGCGCGCGGATTGCGCTCGATCCTCCGCCACGACCCGGACAAGATCATGGTGGGCGAGATCCGCGACGCCGAGACGGCGCAGATCGCGATCAACTCGGCGCTGACCGGCCACCTGGTGTTCACGACCGTCCACGCGAACAACGTCCTCGACGTGCTCGGCCGGTTCCTGAACATCGGCGTCGAGGCGTACCAGTTCGTGTCGGCGCTCAACTGCGTGCTCGCGCAGCGCCTCGTGCGCGTCATCTGCCACCACTGCAAGCGGCCGGCGAAAGTCACCCGCGCGCAGCTCGAAGAATCGCGGCTCGACCCGGACCTGGCGACGACGCACACGTTCTACGAGGGCCTGGGCTGCATGGAATGCGGCGGCACCGGCTACAAGGGCCGCATGGCCATCTGCGAGCTCCTCGACCTGACCGATCGCATCCGCGAGATGATTCTCGACAAGCGACCGGCGTCGGAGATCCGCAAGGCCGCGCGCGAGGAGGGCATGCGCTTCCTCCGCGAGTGCGCCGTCGAGCGCGTCATGGAGGGCACCACGACCCTGCGCGAGATCAACAAGGTGACGTTCGTCGAATGAGCCTCCTCGATTCTCTCCGGAAGCCGTCGGTGCCCAACGTCGCCGTCGAGCTGGCCGCGCACCACGTGGCGGCGGCCGGGCTCGAGTATCGCGGCGATTCCGCCGTCATCACCGCGCATGCCATCGAGCCGCTGCCGGCCAGGGCGCTCGTCCCGTCGCTGACGGAGCCGAACATCCAGGATCGCGCGTCCGTCCTGCGGGCGCTGCGGGTGGTGCTCGACCGCATCGGATCGCCGCGGCGCGTCGGTCTCGTCGTGCCGGACGCCGCCGCCAAGGTCTCGCTCCTCAGGTTCGAGCAGGTCCCGGCGCGGACCGCCGATCTCGAGCAGCTCGTGCGCTGGCAGATCAAGAAGACGGCGCCGTTTGCGATCGAGGACGCGCAGATCAGCTTCACTCCTGGCATCAAGATGCCCTTCGGACAGGAGTTCGTCGTCGCGCTCGCGAAACGCACCATCGTCGAGGAGTACGAGGCCCTGTGCGCCGACGCCGGCGCGCTCGCCGGGATCGTCGATCTGGCGACCTTCAACGTCGTCAACGCGGTGCTCGCGTCTGCCTCACCCGAGATCGCGTCGGAGACGGACTGGCTGCTCGTCAACAGCGTGTCCGCCTACACGTCGATCGCCATCCTCCGCGGTCCGCATCTGATCTCCTTTCGCAACCGCGTCGCCGACGAAGACGGCACCGTCGCCGAACTCGTCCACCAGGCCGTCATGTATTACGAAGACCGGCTCTGGGGCAACGGCCTCGGACGCGTCTTCCTGGCGGGTGCGCCAGGCGGCGGCGCGGGCCATGCGGCGGACGTCGAGCAGGTGCGGCGCACGCTGCAGGAGCGGCTGGCAACGCCCATTGAGCCGGTCGATCCGCGGGCGGCCGTGATGCTGACGGATCGCATTTCCGCGGCGCCCGCGCTGCTCGGGAGCCTGGCGCCCGTGGTCGGCCTGCTGCTGCGCGAGCGGAGCGCCGCGTGATCCGCACCAACCTCTCCACGAAGCCGTTCTACAACGAGCGCCTCGTGTCGATCTGGCTGCTGGCCTTTCTCCTGGTCGTGGTGGTCGCGACGGTCTACAACTCGACGCGCCTGCTGCGCTACTCGCACAGCAACACGGAGCTCGAGACGGCGGCGTCGCGCGACGAATCCCGCGCGGCCGACCTGCGGACGGCGGCGGCGAAGCTCCGGAGCTCCGTCGATACCCGGCAGATCGACTACGCGCGCGACGAGGCCCGGCAGGCCAACACGCTGATCGACCGGCGCACGTTCTCGTGGACCGAGTTGTTCAACACCTTCGAGAAGACGCTGCCCGACAACGTGCGGATTACGGCGGTGCGGCCGAAGGCCGATCGCGGCCAGTTCGAGCTCACGATCAGCGTCGTCGCGCGCGGCGTCGAGGACGTCAACGCGTTCATGAACAACCTCGAGATGACCGGCAAGTTCGCGCGCGTCGGGTCGGGCATCGACGAGCGCGTGAACGATCAGGGACAGCTGCAGGCGTCGGTCGAAGCCGTGTACAAACCCGCCCAGGGCCGCGTCGGCGGCGCCGCGACCAAGACGACGGGGGCGCCGCGCCGATGAGCCTGCTGCGCCGGGCCGTGTCGGAGCACCGCGGCATGCTCGTGCCGATCGCGATCGCGCTCGCGATCAACGTCGGCGTGTACGTCCTTGCGGTCTATCCGCTCGGCGTGAAGGCCGCGACGGCCGTCGATCGCGCCGCCGCCGCCGCGGGCGAGCGTCAGGCGGCCGAACGCGACATGGCCTCCGCCGAAGCGCTCGTCACGGGCAAGGCCAGGGCCGATCAGGAGCTCAAGACCTTCTACCAGAACGTGCTGCCGTCCAGCCTCGACGAAGCGCGCCGGATGACATACGCCCGGCTGCCCGAGCTCGCGCGGAAAGCCGACATGCGCTTCGACGAGCGTCATGCCGACATCGACCCGCAGCTCGAAAAAGGATCGCAGCTCGGACGCGTCCGCACGCGCATGGTGCTCGAGGGCGGCTACGACAACGTCCGCCGCTTTCTGTACGAGCTCGAGACCACGCCCGAGTTCATCATCGTGGACGACGTGAGCCTGGGCCAGACGGATCCGAGCAAACCGGTCACGGTGACACTGGAAGTGTCCACGTACTACCGGCAGGGGCGGAATGGAGCCTAAGCGCCGGCGCGAGTTCGTCCTCGGCGCGCTCGCCCTGCTGCTGGCGATTGGCGCGTACGAGGCCTACGAGACCTGGTCGCGCCCGTCTGTGGCGTCCCCCGCGGCGTCTAATGTGGAGAGCCGGGACGCGCGGCGCACGACACGGCCGACGCCGGCGAGGCCACCGGCGAGGCCGCCGTCGGAGCAGGGACGCGCCGCAGCCGCGGCGCACACCGACGCCCTGCAGGTGCATCTCGACGCGCTCGACGAGGCGCGCGCGGAGCCGACGCCGGACGGACGCGACATCTTCCGCTTCCGCGTGAAGCCGCCGCCTCCGCCGCCGCCCTCGGCGGCCCGGCGCGGCATCGGGCCGGAGATCCCGGCGCCCACGGGACCGCCGCCCCTGCCGCCGATAACACTCAAGTTCATCGGCATCGTCGATCTGCCGCCGCCGGGCAAGCGCGTGGCGGTGCTGAGCGACGGACGCGGGTCGCCGGTCTACGGACACGAGGGCGACACGGTGCTCGGGCAATACCGTATCCTCCGCATCGGCGCCGAGTCGATCGAGATGGCATATCTCGACGGGCGCGGACGGCAGACGATCAGGTTGTCTGGATCATGACGACGACGAAGGGTGGCAGCGTGATGCGCGTGACAGCACTCTCCGCGGTGTGTGCGCTGGCGATCGTCGCCGGCGGATGCGCCGCGGGCCAGGCGTTCCGGCGCGGCGACGCCGCCTCTCGCGCGGGCGACCTCGACGCGGCGGTGGTGCAGTATCGCAAGGCCGTGCAGGCCGATCCCGACGACGCCACGTACAAGATCGCGCTGCAGCGGGCGATGCTGGCGGCCGCGCGCCAGCACGCGGATCGCGCGCGCGACTACGAGAAGAACGATCAGCTCGAGGCCGCGCTCGGCGAGTACAGGCAGGCGGCCGAGTACGACCCGAGCAACCGGCTGATCACCGCCAAGGCCGCGGATCTCGACAAGACGATTCGCGAGCGGGTGGAAGCGTCGCGGCCGAAGCCCGCAATCGATCAGCTCCGCGCGCGGGCGCGCGCCGCGTCGCAGCCGCCGCCGCTCCTGAACTTCACGACGCCGCTGCCGCTGATCCGCTTCAACAACGTGCCGCTGCGCGAGATCCTCAACTTCATCGGCACGTCCACCGGCGTCAACATCTCGTACGACCGGCAGTACCAGGATCGCAACTACTCGGTGCAGCTCGACGGCGTGACGCTGGAGCAGGCGCTCAACGAGATCCTGAGCGTCAACCAGCTGTCCTACAAGGTGCTGAACGAGCGGTCGATTCTGATCTTCGACGACAACGCGACGAAGCACCAGCAGTACGACGACCAGGTCATCCAGACGTTCTACCTGTCGAACGCGGACGCGACCGAGCTCGCGCAGATTCTCAGCCAGGCGTTCCGTCCGCCGGGCATTCCCATTCAGCCGGCCATCGCGCCGAACAAGGCGCAGAACTCGATCACCATCCGGGCGACGCGGCCCGTGCTGTCGATTTTCGAGAAGCTGATCGAGCAGAACGACAAGCCACGCGCCGAGATCGTCGTGGACGTCGAGATCATGGAGGTCGATCGGTCGCGCGCGAAGCAGTACGGCCTCAACCTGTCCGACTATGCGATCGGCGGGCTGTTCTCGCCGGCCGTGGCGCCCGGCGGCACGACGGCCGCGACGACGCCGGCGACCGGCGGCGTGACGGCGCCGGTGACCGGCGGCGCGGCAGCGGGCACGGTCATTCCGCCGACGGCGCTCGGCCAGCCGGGCAGCGCGCTCGTGCCGCCGTTCAACGCGAACCTGATCTCGCGCGGCATCAGCCTGGCCGATTTCTATCTGGCCATCCCGACGGCCGTCGTGCGTTTTCTCGAGTCGGACACGCACACGAAGGTGCTGGCGAAGCCGCAGCTGCGCGGCGCCGAGGGCACGAAGCTGACGTTCAAGACCGGCTCGCAGATTCCGGTGGTCTCGACGTCGTTCCTGCCGATCGCGACGGGCGGCGCCGGCCAGAATCCGCTCGCGTCGTACAACTACAAGGACGTCGGCATCAACCTCGACATCACGCCGCGCGTCAGCCCGGAAGGCGACGTCCTGATCGATCTCACGATTGACGACAGCGCGCAGGGGCCGAGCCAGACGGTCGCGGGCACGCCGAACGTCCCCACGTTCCAGCAGCGCACCGTGACGACGCGCTTGCGGCTGCACGACGGCGAGTCGAACCTGCTCGCGGGACTGATTCAGGACAGCCAGACGAGGGCCGTCACCGGCTTCCCGGGCCTGATTCACGTGCCGTTCCTGAGCGACATCTTCTCGGGCAACCAGCGCCAGGAAGACCAGACCGACGTCGTGATGCTGTTGACGCCGCACATCATCCGCAACTCGAACCTGACCGAGGCGGATCTGAAGCCGATCTACATCGGGTCGCAGCAGACGTTCGGCGTCGGCGGACAGCCGCCGCTGCTCACGACGCCGCAGCCTGAAACGCCGGCGCCGGCGCCCGCGCCGGCCGCCAGCCCCACGCCGGGCATCGGCCAGCAGACGCCGCGCGGCACGATTGCCGTCCCGCCGGGCGCGACGCCGGTGCCGGGCACCGTGGTCGTCCCGAGTCCGCCGGCGCGGCCGCAGCCACAACCCGCGCCGCCACAGCCGCAGGCCGCGGCGCCGGCCCCCGCGCCGCAGGTGCAGGCGCAGGCCACGCCGGCTCCCGTGCAGCCGACCGTGGGGCAGGAGGCGCCGATTACCACGCCCGGCGTCGGCTCGGCGCAGGTGATCATCTCGCCGCCATCCACGACGCTCCGCGTGGGCCAGGGCCCGTACAACATCCCGCTGTCCATTGCCGGCGCCGAGCGGCTGTCCACGGTCACGCTGACGCTGACCTACGACCCGCGGGTTCTTCGCGTGCGCGCCGTGCAGCAGGGAAGCTTCCTGCGCCAGGGCGGCGTGGACGCGACGTTCTCGCAGCAGGTGAACAACGGCCGCATCGACATCACGATCTCGCGCGGCGCCGACGCGACCGGCGTCTCCGGCACGGGCCTGCTGTCGGCCGTCCTCTTCGACGCGCTCGCGCCGGGCACCGTCACGCTGAGCGCCAGCGGCACGGCCACCGGCCCCGAGAACACGCCGATGGGCTTGCAGTTCAGGCCGGTGACGCTGACCGTACAATGAACAGAGGTCCCTGGTTCATGGTGCTTGGTTCCTGGTCCGTCCCTGGTCCTTCAGTCCTTGGTACGTGCGCAGGGACCACGGACCAACGGACCAAGCACGGACCGGGCACCCAAGGCGGCTACACCTTCATCGAACTGATCATTGTTTCGACGATGCTGCTCGTGCTGGCGTCGGCGATCATGCCGTTGACGAGGGTCACGCTGCAGCGGATGCGCGAGGCCGAGTTGCGGCGCGACCTGCGCGAGATGCGCACGGCGATCGACAAGTTCAAGGACGCGGCGGATCTCGGCCAGATCGGCGCGACGGATCTGAAGGCCGGCGCCGAGAACTATCCGCCCGATCTGCAGACGCTCGTCACCGGCGTCAGCGCGGCCAACGATCAGTCGGGCCGCAAGCTGAAGTTCCTGCGGCGCGTGCCGATCGACCCGATGACCAAGTCCACCGACTGGGGCCTGCGGTCGTATCAGGACGACGCCGACGCGACGAAGTGGGGCGGGCAAGACGTCTTCGACGTCCACACGACGTCGGAAGCCACGGCGCTCGACGGCAGCAAATACAAAGACTGGTGAATTGCAGAATGGCAGGAGTGCAGGATTGCAGGATTGACTGCGGCATTGCACGGCGACGCATTCGAGAGCGGGGCTTCACGCTCATCGAGCTGCTCGTCGTCGCGTCGATCCTCGTCGTCCTCGCCGGCATCGGCCTCGTGCAGTACAAGAACGGCGTGACGCGCTCGCGCGAGGCGGTGCTCAAGACCGATCTCTTCAACATGCGCGACGCGATCGACCAGTACTACGCCGACAAGGGCATGTATCCGGCGACGCTCGACGACCTCGTGAGCTCCGGCTACCTGCGCCGCCTGCCCGAAGACCCGTTCACGACGAACAGCACGTCGTGGCAGACCACCCAGAGCGAGCCCGACCCGAACAACCCCAGCGCGGCCCCGGGCGTCTACGACGTCAAGAGCGGCTCCGACGCGACGGCGCTCGACGGCACGAAATACTCGGACTGGTAAAGCACCTCAGCAGTTGGAGGCTGGCGAGGGCCTGAGCTCTTCGCCGCCGCGGTGTGGTTCGGCCGCGCAGCGGCGACGCTGGCCGCGGGCTGCCGGACGCGGACGCGCCGGCAGTCGGGCCCCGCTCGCCGTCCTGCCGCATCGCACGACGAGTAGAGCGCGACGGCATCCGCCGCCAGCGTCGCCCCTGCGGGGCCTGCGTGGCCCTGCTGCGGCCGGTATCGGTCGCAGCGATCCATGTCGATCTGATGAACGCCGCCTGTTCTCCGCGCTGACCAATCTCGGCGTCCGGGGCGCGCAAAATTCGTAACGCGACGCTCCCTCTGCCGCGCGACCGTCGCGTGCGGCACCGTCAGGGTCTTGACGGGCAATGCAATCGTCGCGGCTGCCCCTGTCAGCGTCCTGACTGGCACTGCACTCGTCTCGCCTGGCAGTGGGCACGTCTCGCCTGGCAGTGGGCCCGTTCCGAGTGGCACTGAGACCGTTCCGGCTGGCACTGGAATCGTTGCGGCCGGCATTTCTCGGGGACGGCTGCATCAACGTGCCGGGAACAGCCTGCAACGGGGCGGAAGGCGCCTGCAATCCAGCCGGGACGGCCAGCAATCGAGGGAATCGAGGTTCCAAAGGTTCAGAGGTTCCAGCGGTTCGGGACATTCGAGGGCGCAACCGGCGCGTATCGATCGTCTTCCTCGCGCGGAGCGTCTGATTCACCCTGATCCACGCGTGCAAGCGGCCGGTCACGGGAGCGAAAGCGTGCGGCACGCAAAGGGAGCGGCGTTCGGCGGGCGGCAACGGCCGGAATGAACGCGCTCAGCGCTCAATCGGCCGTCGAGCCCGGTGGGAGAAGCGAAGAATCAGTAGTTCGTCACTCGGCGCATAGCGGCGTCAGCAGTGGCGCGGCGGAAACGAGACGAGCGGCCGCTCTACTTACGGCATCTTGAAGCTGGTCTTGCCCTGCTGCGAACGGCTTAGCGTGTCCTTCACGGTCACGGTAACGGTCGGATTTGCGAGGCACGCATATGAGTGCGTGAGCGTCGTCGTTCCGTTCAGACCTCCGAGATCCGACGAGGAGTTGTCGCCGAAGTCCACCGTAACATCGTTCACGCCGACGCCAGTCGGCACTGATACCTGAATCTGCAAAGAAACGTTCGCCGATGTCGTGCACGTCGATGGAAGCGTCGGCGTGATGATGATCGTGTCCGAAGCCGCCGCAATCACCGTGACCAGGCTGGTGACACTGGTCGTATTGCCGAACGCGTCAGTCGCGGAGACTTTGACGACGTAGTTGCCGGCGTCAGTGTAGACGTGCGACACCACGGCGTTGCCGCTGACCGCACCGAGCTCGGTTGACGATCCGTCGCCCCAATCGACCGTCACCGCCTTCACGGCGCTGCCGTTCGTCGTCGCCGGCGTGACGGCGATCGTGAACGACGCCGGCAGACCTGCGTTCGGCGGCGACGTCGGCGGCGTGATGACGATGGTCGGCGCGGCGGCGATGTTCACCGTCACGCTGGCCGATGCTTGTCCCGACGCGGACGGCGTCGTGCCGGTCGTGGGAGTGCCCGTCGCCGGCGGAGTGGTCGATGAGTTGCCGACCCCGACGCTGGCCGTCACCGTCGCCGTCTGCGCGGTCGTCAGCGTCGTGGACGCGATGCCGCCGTCGCCGGTATTGACGACGCCCGCACTGAGCGTGCCCGCCGTCGTCGTGAACGTGACGGGGACGCCGCTCATCAAGCTGCCGTTGACGTCGAACACGGTCGCGGAAATCGTCGTCGAGCCGCCGAGCGCAGGCACGCTCGCCGGGCTCGCGTTGACGACGACTTTCTGCACGGCCGCGCTGCCGACGAGGATCTTCAGCGCGCCGCTCGACCCGACCGACGCGCCACCGGAGATGGCCGTGATCGTCGCCGTGCCGGACGACGTGCTGGTGAACGTCGCGGTCGCCTGGCCGCTCGAGTTGGTCGTCGCCTCACTCGGCTGAATCGTGCCGAGCGACGTCGAAAAGGTGACATGCGTACCGGACGACGGCGGCGTGCCGGCCGGCTCGATCACCTGCGCGATGATCGTCGCCGTCCCGCCGATCGCCATCACCGAGGTCGCGGAGGTCAGCGTAATGCTCGAGCCGCTCGGCGCCGTCAACGGAACGTGGTTGCACGAGGCTTCGATCAGGACGAGCGTCGAGACGACGGCCAGCGCGGCGAGACGCCTGCGTGATATCATGAGGACGCTAAACATCTTAATTCCCATGCACTTAGCGGGTCAAGGCGAAACGACTGCACGTCGCGGCGCAGAAGGCTACGCGATGGCCGCGCTCATCGTCGCCATCGCCGTGATGGCGGTGCTCATGACGGCCGCGATGCCGGTCTGGAAGCACCTGGTCCAGCGCGAGAAGGAAGAAGAACTCGTGTTCCGCGGCGAGCAATACGCGCACGCGATCGGCATGTTCCAGCGCCGCACCGCGAACGCGTATCCGCCAAGCCTCGACGTGCTCGTGCAGCAGAAGTTTCTCCGCAAGAAGTACAAAGATCCGATCACGAATGACGATTTCGTTCCCATCCTGCAGTCGCAAGGCACGGCCGCGCAGCCCGGCCAGCAGCCGGGTCAGCAAGGCCGGGGCCAGACGCCCGGCGCGGCGGCGCCTGGCACGCCGGCACCTGGCGTGGCGACCGGCGGCGTCATCGGCGTGACGAGCAAGAGCAAGGACGAGTCCATCCGCCTCTACAACGGGCGCTCGCACTACAACGAGTGGGCGTTCGTCTACACGCCGCCCGCGCAGGCGCCCGGCACGGCCGCACCCGGACTGGGAGGCGGACGCGGGGCAGGTCAGCCGCGCACGGCGACGCTCCCGAACGGCCGCACGGTCACGATCGATCCCGCGACCGGCCGGCCGACGGTGAACCCGCTTCCCGGCGGGGGCAACCCCGGGCAGGGCCGTGGACGATGACGGCACGTCGTTAAGACGACGCGACGCTGGATTTGGCTATTTGGTGATTGGGTGATTGGGTGATTGGGCGATGCCATTTCACATGTCTGCCAACGCGTCGTGGAAGGCGCGGCGGACGTCGCGCATCTCGTCCAGCGTCCCGCCGCCGTACGCGCGGTTGGTCAGCAGCACGAAATAGCGATCGCGCTCGGGATCGATCCAGAGCGACGTGCCGGTGTAGCCGACGTGGCCGAACGCCGAGGCGGACATGTGCGTGCCGCACGACGAGGTCGGCAGCATCGTGTCCCACGCGAGCGCGCGCGAGCTGCCCGGCACGCGGCTGCGCGTGGTGAACGTCCGCACCATCGCCGGCGTGAACGGAGCCGGCGTGCTGCCGTCGCCGCGCGACGCGCGCAGCACCACGCGCGCGAACGCGCCTACATCTGCCGCCGATCCGAACAGCCCGGAGTGGCCGGCGACGCCGCCAAGCGCCGCGGCGTAGTTGTCGTGCACGACGCCGCGCAGCGTCTCGCCGCGCCGCAGGTCTTTCGGCATCGCGCTGGTCGGCGCCGCCCGCGCCTTCGTCTCCCGTTCCGGCGTGAACACCAGCCCTGGCGCCATCCGCTCGACGATCGTGCGGAACTGCGCGTCGAACGGAGCCCCGCCGCGATCCGCCGCCAGAAACGCCAGCAGGATGAAGCCGAGATCGCTGTAGATCGATCGCGTACGCGGCGGGTATTCGAGCCGCATCACGCAGATGTCGTGCTCGAACTCGCGGCGTCCCGACGGCGGCGCGTCAACGAGCCGCGCCGACAGCCCCGACGCGTGTTCCAGCAGATCGCGGACGGTGACCGCTTCGCGGTCCGCGCCGCGCCACTCGCCGAAGGCGTCGGCCACCAGATCGTCGAGCGCGACGCGCCGCGCTTCGACGAGCCGCATGAGCACCGACGCGGTGGCGACCGGCTTGGTCAGCGACGCGAGATCGAACGGCGTGTCGAGCGGCGTGGCGAGCGCCTCCTGCCAGAGCGGCCGCGTGCTGTCGCCGGCCTCGACGGCGGCGGCGGGGAAGACACCGGCCTCGCGCGCGCGAAGGAGGACGTCGCGCGCGGCGTGGACCACCGGAGTCACGGCCGTCAGAACTGCGCGCCGAACGCGGCCTTGCCGAGCTGGGTGAGATAGCCGGACGCGCGCGCCGGCGCGATCAGGCTGTCGTACGAGAAGAGGACGATGCCGCCGACGCCGAGCCGCCGCGCCGCCTGGATGTTGTCGAGCGTCTGCTCGGTCGAGAGCTGGTTCGCGCCGATGCCGGCCCAGAGCGCGCGCCCGCCGGCCTCGGCCTGCGCCGCCGCGAGCTGCGCCACGAACGTGGCGCCGTCGCTCGTGTACGGCGTCGCGCAGACGACGTCCACGAGGCCGGCGTCGAGCCATCGCGCGACGTCCTGCAGCTCCGCGGACGCGAGCCTCGGCTCGGGGGCGACCGCGACGCTCACGGCCGCCGAGGGCCGGGCTGTCTTGATCGCGTGGCGGAGCTCCGTGAGGAGCGCGGTCAGGCGATCCATGCGGAACGCGCGCCAGCGATCGGGCGCGGCCTCCGGGCTTGCCGCGCCGGTCGCGCGGCTGAACGCGGCGAGCGTCTCGCGCCCGTAGTCGAAGTCGGCGCCGGGGTAGCGCAGGTAATCGAGATGGACGCCGTCCACGTCGTAGCGCTGGACGATGTCGCGCACGACGCTCGTCGTGTATTCGACCGACGCGGAAGTGGCCGGCGAGAGATACAGCCCCTCGAGCTCCGCGGCTTTCGCGCGCGCGAACCGCGTGAGCCGCCCCAGATATTCGGGGCCCGCCGGATCGAGCCCCGCCAGATCGGCGGCGATCTCACGCGGCACCATCAGCCACTCGGGATGGCGATGGGCGATGTGCTGGCGGTCGAGCGGGACGTCGGTGCCGGCGACGAGGTTGACGTCAATCCACGCGTGCACGGCGAGGCCGCGCGCGTGGGCTTTCGTGATGGCGTCGGCGAGCGGGTCGAACGCCGGCTGCGACGCCAGCGCGAGCGCCCGCGGCTCGACGCCGTTGAGGAAGTACGAGTCGCCCAGGCCGCGCACCTGCAGCAGCAGGGTGTTGAAGCCGCTCTGCTGCGCCGCGGCCACCATCCGATCGACGGCCTCGGGCGACGTGAGGCTCGAGCGCACGACCCAGAGGGCGCGCACTTCGTCGCGCGCGCGCAGGCCGACGGCCGCCAGCACGGCGAGTGTGGCCACCAGCACGTAGCGGCCGGCTCTAACCGGCCGGCCAGCGTCCGCCTGAAGGCGGACACTACGTCGAGATGCGGGCCGCGGCATAGGGGAGTACGGCTGAGTTTAGCCGACTTCGAGGAGCTGTCTCAATCGCGCTTCGGCGTCTTCGCCGATCGCGTCGCGGACGAAGTCGTGCGCCTTGCGCAGCCGCGACGTGGCCTGGGCGTAGGTGAGCCCGGCCTTCTGCATGACGATCGCGGCCTTCACGTTCCACCGCGCCCGCCGCAGCAGCTTGTCGGCCGCCTCGTCGTCCACGCCGGTGATCATCGCGACGATCCGCCGCGCGCGATCGCGCCGTTTCTCCGACCCCGTCTGCACGTCCACCATCAGGTTGCCGTAGGTCTTGCCGATGCGGACCATGGCGCCGGTCGTGAGCATGTTCAACACGATCTTGGTCGCCGTCCCGGCCTTGAGCCGCGTGGACCCGGCGATGACTTCAGGGCCGACGCCGGGCGCGATGGTGAGGTCCACGAACGTCTGCAGCTCGGTCCGCGGATCGCACGTGATGAAGATGATCTTCGACCCGGCGCGCCGCGCGCGCGTGAGCGCGCCGCGGACGAACTGCGTCATCCCGCTCGCCGACACGCCGATGACGACGTCGCGGCCGCTGGGGCGGAGGCGGTTGACCGATCGCGCGCCTTCCTCGTAGTTGTCGTCCACGCCTTCGCGGGGCGACAGCATCGCGTTCTTGCCGCCCGCCATGATCGCCTGCACGAGCTCGTTGCGCGTCCCGAAGGTCGGCGGCATCTCCGACGACTCGAGCACGCCGAGGCGGCCGCTCGTGCCCGCGCCGACGAAGATGACGCGGCCGTGGCGCCGCAGCGCGTTGGTCAGGATCTCGATGCCGACGGCAATCCGCTCTTTCTCCCGCTGGACGGCCGCGAGCATCTTGCGCTCCTCGAGCAGCATGTGTTCGACGATGTCGGCGGGCGTGAGCTTGTCGAGCGCGAGCGTGTCGGGGTTGATCGCTTCGGTCGGAAGAGACTGCCACTTCGAGTGCACCGGCATAAGGGCAAGAACCTCGAAAGAGAACCGCGCATATTATCATAGTCGCCACGGTGGCCGGTCCCGGCAGCAACCCAGACATCACGCTCTTCCTGACGCACCTGCGCGTCGAGCGCCGCCTCGCGGCGCACACCGTCGAGAGCTACGCGCGCGATCTCGCCGCGCTCGCCGCGTTCGCCGCCGCCGCGCGGCGCCAGCTGCCCGATCTCGATCGCCGCGCGCTCGAACGCTTCGTCCGGACGCAGATGAGCCACGGCCTGTCGCCGCGGTCGGTCGCGCGCGCCGTGGCCGCCATCCGCGGCTTCTACCGCTTCCTCGTCCTCGAGCACCGCCTCGCGCGCAACCCCGCCGACGACCTGCAGCCGCCGCGCGCGTGGCCGGCGCTGCCGACGTTTCTCTCGCTCGACGAGGTGGACGCGCTGCTCGCGACGCCCGACGTCTCGACGCCGCTCGGCCTGCGCGATCGCGCCATGTTCGAGCTGCTCTACGCCACCGGCATGCGCGTCTCGGAGCTCGTCGGCGTCCGCGGCGCCGACCTGCACCTCGAGAGCCACTATCTGACCTGCATCGGGAAGGGCAACAAGGAGCGCGTGATTCCCATCGGCCGTCAGGCCGCCGAGTGGGTGACGCGCTATCAGCGCCGCGCGCGGCCGGCGCTCGTCGAACACGCCCGGGGGGCGACATCGACGGCGTCCAGAGGCTCGCCGCGCCTCTTCGTGAACGGGCGCGGCGGCCCGCTGTCGCGCGTCGGCTTCTGGAAGATCCTCAAGCGCCACGGCAAAGCCGCCGGCCTGCCGCACACGCTCAGCCCGCACGTCGTGCGCCATTCCTTCGCGACGCACCTGCTCGAGCGCGGCGCCGACCTGCGCGCCATCCAGATGATGCTGGGGCACGCCGACCTCTCGACGACGCAGATTTACACCCACGTCCTGGAGGCGCGCCTGCGCGCGGTCCATAGCCGCTTCCACCCGCGGCCGTAGTTCTGCTAGACTCAAGTGTTCTAGCAATCCAGTTTCTCTCTCATTTAAGGAGCACGGCATGAGCCGTAACGGACGTCATCTCTTCACGTCTGAATCTGTGACGGAAGGGCACCCTGACAAGATCGCCGACCAGGTTTCCGATTCCATTCTCGACGCCATCCTCTCGCAAGACCCGATGAGCCGCGTGGCGTGCGAGACGCTCACGACGACCGGCCTCGTCCTGGTCGCGGGCGAAATCACCACCAACGCCAAGATCGACTATCAGGACGTCGTCCGTAAGACGGTCGCTGAAATCGGCTACACGCGCGGCAAGTTCGGCTTCGACGCCGAGACGTGCGCGGTGCTGTCGTCGATTCACAGCCAGTCGCCCGACATCGCGATGGGCGTGGACACCGGCGGCGCCGGTGACCAGGGCCTCATGTTCGGCTTCGCCTGCAACGAGACCGAAGAGCTGATGCCGCTGCCGATCATGCTCGCGCACAAGCTCGCGCGCGGCCTCTCGACCATGCGCCGCAACGGCACGCTCGACTACCTCCGGCCGGACGGCAAGTCGCAGGTCACCGTCGAATACGACGGCGACAAGCCCGTCCGCGTGGACGCGGTCGTCGTCTCCAGTCAGCACAGCCCGCTCGTCAGCCAGGAGACGATGAAAGACGACATCACCACGAAGATCATCAAGGCCTGCATCCCGGCCAACCTGATGGACAAGAACACGAAGATCTACGTCAACCCGACGGGGCGCTTCGTGGTCGGTGGGCCGCACGGCGACGCGGGCGTCACGGGCCGCAAGATCATCGTGGACACCTACGGCGGCTACGCCCCGCACGGCGGCGGCGCGTTCTCGGGCAAGGATCCGACCAAGGTGGACCGCTCGGCCTGCTACATGGCGCGCTACATCGCGAAGAACGTCGTCGCGGCGGGC
>CAZOIK010000045.1:0-4180 GCA_964579765.1 uncultured Bifidobacteriaceae bacterium | reverse complement strand
CAGCGCCGACGACATCGACTCGTGCCGGGCGATTCTCAGCGTTGACGAACGTGCGCGCGCGGATCGACTCGCGTTCGACCTCGATCGGCGCGACTTCGTCGTCGCACACAACGTGATGAGGCGAGCGCTGTCCCTCCGCGGCGAGACGGCGCCCGCGGACTGGCGGTTTGACGCCGAGCCCGACGGCAAGCCGTCCGTGATCGCCGCGCAGGCGGGCACTCCTCCGCTCTCGTGCAATCTCTCGCACACGCGCGGCCTTGTCGCCTGCGCCGTGGGTCGCGGCATCCACATCGGCATCGACGTCGAGCGGACCGATCGCGAGCGGGACGCGGACACACTCGCGAGGCGCTACTTCTCGCCGTGCGAAGTGGAGGCGCTGGCCGCGTGCGCGGCCTCCGAGCGACACACGCGGTTCGTCGAGCTGTGGACGCTGAAGGAAGCGTACGTCAAAGCGGTCGGGGGCGGACTGCGGATCCCGCTCGACTCGTTCTCGTTCGTCTTCGACGGCGACCGCCGTCTCCGGTTCATCGCCCCGGACGACCCGCGGCGCTGGGCGTTCGCGCTCGCGTGTCCCCGTCCGGGTTATCGGATGGCATTCGCGGTCTGCGCGGACGACCCCTCGAGCGGCGTCACGCTCGACACGTACGATTTCAACGGTCAGCGGGCGCGTCTCGACGTCCTGCGGTTCGGCGAACCTGCCTCATGGCGGACCTAAAGGTCCGCACTACATCGAAATGGAAACCGCTCTAATTCATCAGCGGCCCGCTCGGCGTCGCCGGCGAAGGTCCGCTGCTGCACCCGATATGCGGCGCGCAGCAGCAGCGGCGAGGCCGAGCGGATCGTGATCGACGCGATGCCCGATCTGCCGATCCAGATGTACCGTCTGAGTCTGGTGATTGCCGACTCGGCCGACGGGCGCGTCAGCCAGTTCTCCGGTCGGCCACGCATGCGGTCGCCGTGTGCCCGTCGCCCCGACTGAGCGCGATCAGTCGTCGGCCTCCTCGTCGTCGTCCGAATACAAGACGGCGGCGCACGCGAGGCAGCACCATCGGCCACCTCCCACGTATGTGCCCTCGGCGACGGGCACCTTGCGCTGACAGCGCGCGCACACCCGTACGTCGCCGCTCAATGGCCGAGAGTCTTTGCGATCGTCATCCATCTGGTCTCTTCCCCCGCTCGCTCACTTCTCCCCGCGCACGAGACGTCGAACGCGGGCGGCTTCTCTTCCGGCCGCACCTCGCAGCCTCGATGCTACACCCGCGTCGTAGGCCACACCGGGCGTCATCGCGAGAGCTCCCGCGTCAGTGCGCCACCCGATTAGTCTTCCTGGCGGGTCCCTAAAGACCTGAGCGCCACGCCGCGCGCGCGGCGTCGGGCGATCACCGCCCGCCCTGCAGCCGTTTTTCACGTTCACAACTGCACGGCGAACGGGCATCGCCCTTGCTGCTTCGTCGCGCATGCGGAGACAGACGGTCACCTGGCTCGCCGCCGTCATGTTCACATCGACGATGGCAGCCGCTCGCGGTGCCGAGAACGCGACGGCCTTGCCTCGCGGATGCTCCGCGTCCGCGCATGAACGCGGTGCCGATGCGGCGGTGCTTGCCACGCTGCGTTCCGCTCGACGTATCGTCGTGATCAACGACACCGGCCTTGACCTGCCGGCCGTGCGTCGTGCGCTGCGCGCGACAGTGTCCCGGCACGGTGAATGGCTCGAGGTCTCGGACCGTCAGGGGGCGGACCTTGTGATCGTGCTGAATGAGATCCACGGGGAAGGCGGACGCAGTATCTCTGTGGCGATCCGAACACCCATCTCCGACGCGGTGCTGTGGACTGCATCCGGCCACAGCATTACCGAAGCCCTGCGCCCATTCGGTCTCCACGGCACGCCCGGCGACTTGCCGTGCATCGGCCCGCCGCCATCCACGATCGCGTCGAGCGGTCAATGAGCCTTCACGATGGTCCAGATCAGGAAACTCATGGGTTTCTTTCGAAGCGCACGTGTGATACAGGTAGTAGGGCATAACCCCTCGTGGCCCCGATCCTAATTGTCGATTCGAACGGCGTAATGGCGAAGTCGCTTGCCGACGAGCTGGTCCCGACGGACCGGCACGCGCCTGACGGTGACACGCGCGAGCGAGTAGCCGTCGCCACAAGCTTCACGACCGCACGGACGAAGCTCCAGCAAGAGCGGCCGGCCCTGCTGGTGACAGCGCTTCGCCTCGGCCGATACAACGGCCTGCACCTCGTGTATCTCTGCGCGGCAGCCAACTTGCCGACCAAGAGCGTCGTGCATACAGACACCGTAGATCCGGCGCAGGCACGCGAGGTGCGATCAGCCGGCGCGTTCTACGAAATCCGGCCTCGGCTGCCCATTGTGCTGCCGGCGTACGCCTCGTCTGTGTTGCCGTCGCGCGATCGTCGCGAGGCCGTCCACTTCGACCGACGCCGCTATTTCCGTGGCGGACGCCGAGTCGCCGATCAGCACGTCCAGCTTTAGCGAGCGATCGTGACAAGAGCCACGGGACGGATCGAAGATCCGCCCCGTGTTCCTCGGTCCACATGCGGTGGACACGACGACGACCGTCTTTACCGGTTTGGCAGGTAGATCTCGGTGAACGAGCTCGACCCGAGCGGCTGGATGGCGAAATACATCCCGTCGGCCGGCTGCGCCATCGACGGCGACGCCCAGAACGTGCCCTGGTAGGCGTTGCCGGGGTTGTTCACCGTCCCGCCATTGGTGCCCGTCGCGCCCGCGTGCATCGAGGTCGGCGCGTAGCGGACCGTGTAGCCCTGGTTCGTGTTCTTCGGGCCCTGCCACGACAGCTCGTAGTGATCGCCCGTGTAGGTGGCCGTCACGGACGCGACGAGCGCGTCGGGCTCGCCGTCAACCTGCGCGAACTCGAAGTCGGCGAAGTCGTAGGTCTGGTTGCCCCAGATGTTCGGGTCGCCGTACTCCGACGTGAAATAGAACCGCGTCAGCCCGTCGAAGTAGTTCCAGCCGCCCGAGGCCGTCGGGTTCTCCGGCCAGTTCGTGTTCGGATCCATCCCCACTTTGTGCTGCACCTGACGGTTGAGCGTCACGAGCATCCAGCGGTTCGGCCACCAGTCGGCGCACAGATAGTGATAGTAGTGGTCGCCCTGGTTCGAGGCCTGGCCGTCGTTCTTCTTCGAGTACGTGCCGATCTCGGCCGTCTGGTCGCCGCCGGGCTTCCGCGCGACGCGTGCGGACGTCCGCATCCAGAACGTGAGTCGGTTGACGTTCGGATTCCACGTGCCCGACCGCAGGTTCCCCTTCGCGAAGCCGGTCGCGACGTTGTACGGATAGGGCAAGAACATCCAGTACGGCTGGTCCCCGCTGCCCGTGATCAGGCGATACAGGTTGTTCATGACGCTGCCCGACTGGTGCGGTCCGGTCGTGCTGGAGCCGAGGTACGGCTGCCACAGCGGCGTGGCCGGCGAATCGTGATTCATTCGCAGTGACGAGAAATCCTCGAGGAGGATCTGCCCACCCGGCGTCGGCGGCGGGGTCGGGGTCGGCGTTGGCGTCGGGGTTGGCGTGGGCGTGGACGTTGGGGGTGGGGTTGGCGTTGGCGTTGGGGGCGGCGTCGATGACGATCCGGCCGTGACAGTCATCGACTCGATGTTGAAGTTGCTCGCATCGGCGAGCAGCGTCATCTGTTGCGTGCCCGCGTCCAGGTTCGCCGTGAACGAGATCGTCGTCCAGTTCTGCCACCCGCCCGTCGCCGGCACGGACATCGCCTGCGACACGTTGCTTGCCCCATTGAAGCTGACGTGCATCGCCGCGCCGGATGGCGACGCCACCTTGACCGAGACGACGTACGACGCGGCGCGGGCGACGTTGACGGTGTACTTCAGCCACTCGCCGGTCGCGATCCAGCCGACGTCGTAGCCGCCGTCCGAGGCGCGCTCGAGATCGACGCCGGTCTGCCGGTACGCGCCGCCGCTGTTCTCCGCGTCGCTGTCGTGATAGGCGACGCCTTCGCCGCCGTTGTCGAAGTTGGCCGCCTGAATCGTGCCGGGAATCGCCGCCGGGGTGCCGGAATACGGCGTCGGACTCGCCGCCGACGACGTCGGCGTGCCGCCGGTCGCGGCGGCGATCGTGTCGGCGGCGCTGTTGAAGTTGCTCGCGGCGGCGAGCAGCGGCATCAGCGGCGTGCCG
>CAZOIK010000044.1:0-30295 GCA_964579765.1 uncultured Bifidobacteriaceae bacterium | reverse complement strand
GAGGGCGGCGAGCAGAACGCGCCGCTCGGCCGGGCGGTCATCGGCGGCCTCACGCTCGCCACGGTGGCGACGCTCTTCTTCGTGCCGGCGGTGTTCGCGCTGCTGCACGGGCGAACCCGCAGGGAGACGGAATGAACAAAGGGCCGGTCATCGGCGCCAGCGTACTGCTGGTGCTCGCCGTCGGCGCCGCGTACCAGGGCATCAGCAGCCGGGCGCGCGTGCTGGCGGACGTCACGAAAGAAACCCAGGAGCGCGCCGTCCCCGCCGTGGCAGTGACCACCCCCGAGCGCGGCGTGCCGCAGGAGGAGATCGCGCTGCCCGGCACGATGCAGGCGTTCGTGGACGCGCCGATCTTCGCGCGCACCAACGGATACCTGAAGAAGTGGTACGCGGACATCGGCACGCACGTCCAGGCCGGGCAGCTGCTGGCCGAAATCGACGCGCCCGAAGTCGAGCAGCAGCTGCAGCAGGCGCGCGCGGACGAGAAGACGGCCGAAGCGAACATGCGGCTCGCGAAGACGACGGCCGAGCGCTACCGCGATCTGATCAAGACCGAGTCGGTCGCGCAGCAGGATCTCGACAACGCGAACGGCAACCTCGAGGCGCGCGAGGCGGCGCTCGCCTCGGCGCACGCCAACGTGATGCGCCTCGAGCAGCTGCACGCGTTCACCCGCATCGAGGCGCCGTTTGCCGGCGTCATCACCGCACGCAGCACCGACATCGGGGCACTCATCGACTCGGGGAGCAACGCGCACGAGCTGTTCCACATCGCCGACACCCGGCGGCTGCGCGTGTTCGTCAACGTCCCGGAGGTCTACTCGCGATCGGCGCAGCCCGGGATCGAGGCGGATCTCACGCTCAAGGAATTCCCCGGCCGGCGCTTCACGGGCAAGCTGGCGCGGACGGCCCGCGCGATCGACGTCGCCTCGCGCACGCTGCTGACCGAGATCGACGTGGACAACGCGAAAGGCGAGCTGCTGCCCGGCTCGTACTGCGAGGCGCACCTGAAGCTGCCGAGCGCGACGGCCACGCTCAAGCTGCCGGCGAGCGCGATCATCTTCAAGACCGACGTGCTGCAGGCGGCCGTGGTTGACGCTGGCATGCGCGTGACGCTCAAGACGGTCGTGCTCGGCCGTGACTTCGGCGACAGCGTCGAAGTCGTGAGCGGGCTCGAGCCCAGCGACTCGGTCATCGTCAACCCGCCCGACTCGATTACGACCGGCCAGACCGTTCGCGTCGTCAGCGGACGCGACGTCGCGCAATGAGGCGCGCCTCGCATGCCAGGCGGGCGGCCCTGCTGATGTGCGTCGCGCTCGGGGCCGCCGGCTGCGCGAAGCGCGCGCCGTACACCACGCCTCCCGCGCAGCTGACGCCGACGTTCAAGGAAGACCAGACCTGGAAGATCGCGGCGCCGTCCGACACGGTCCTCAAGGGCCAGTGGTGGGAGCTCTTCGGGGATCCGCGGCTGAACGCGCTCGAGGATCAGGTTGACGTCTCCAACGAGACGCTCAAAGCGGCGCAGGCGCAGCTGCAGTTCGCGCGCGCCGGCCTGCGCATCGCGCGATCCGACTTCGGGCCGCAGATCTCGACCTCGCCGTCCGTCGCGCGCGAGCAGCAGTCGGGCAACCGCGCGTTCTCGACGTTTCACGACTCCTACGCCGACTTCCTGCTGCCCGTGGACGTGTCGTACGAAGCCGACGTGTGGGGACGCGTCCGCCAGACGGTGAACATCAGCCGCGCGAACCTCGAGGCGGTCGCGGCCGACGTGCAGGCGGCCTCGCTCAGCCTGCACGCGGAGCTCGCGACCGACTACTTCCTGCTGCGCGGCCTCGATCGCGAGCGCGAGCTGCTCGACACCACGGTCGCCGCGTACCAGCGAGCGTTGGAGCTGACGACGAACCGCTATCAGGGCGGCATCGCGTCGGCCGCCGACGTGGCGCTCGCGCAGACGCAGCTCGAGAGCACGCGCGCCGAAGCCGTGGACCTCGCGGTCTCGCGCGCGTCGTTCGAGCACGCGATCGCGGTGCTCATCGGCCGACCCGCCGCCTCGTTCTCGCTGAGCGTCGCGCCGCTCATGACGACGCCGCCGGCAATCCCGCCGTCCCTGCCGTCGCAGCTGCTCGAGCGACGGCCGGACATCGCCGCTGCGGAGCGCCGCGTCGCCGCGACCGACGCCCAGGTCGGCCTCGCGAAGACGGCGTACTATCCGATCCTCACGCTCTCGGGATCGACGGGCTTCGAGTCGAGCTCGTTCGGCAGCTGGCTTGCCGCCGCGAGCAACTTCTGGTCGGTCGCGCCGGCACTGCTCGTCAACGTGTTCGACTCTGGCCGCCGGCGCGGCGTCACGGAGCAGGCGCGCGCCGACTACGCGCAGACGACCGCGGAGTATCGGGAGACCGTGCTGTCGGCGTTCCGCGAGGTGGAAGACCAGCTCGCAGCGCTGCGGATCCTCGAGGACGAGGGGACGATCCAGGCCGGCGCGGTCGCGGCGGCCGAGCGCTCGCTCGAACTCGCGAACAACCGCTATCGCGGCGGCGTGGTCAGCTATCTGGAAGTGATCACGGCGCAGAGTGCCGCGCTCGCCAACGAGCGCACGGCAGTCGGCATCCTCGTGCGGCGGATGAACGCCACCGTGCTGCTGATTAAAGCGCTCGGCGGCCGTTTCTGAGTCAAGTCAAGGCCGGCTGGAGCCGGCCCCCACAGTCACGGATCCTCTATCGGCGCTGGGGAACGACGATGCGATCCTCGAGCGCGAGCACGCCGTTAATGAACCGCGCGGATTGCAACGCCTTGATCTTCTCGTCCTGCGACAACAGCGTGCCGATGAGCGTCACGTGCCCGTTGTTCACGATGACGTGCACCGGCGGATTGGCCATGGAGTAGCGGCTCAGATCGGGATTGCTGTAAATCGCGTTCACGATCGCGACGCGTAGCCGATCGTCGCTCTGATTCGCCGGCAGGATCGTGACCTTGTTGTCGATGGCCTGGACGCCGCGGATCTTGGCGACGCGCTCGAGCACGTCGTCCAGCTTCTTGTCCTCGGTGACGGCGCCGCTCAGATGCACGACGCCGTTCTTCACGCCGCCCTGAAAGTCGTCGAATACGGTGAACAAGTCGTAGTGGACGATCGAATCTCTGACCTTCATCGCGAGCGCGTCGTCGCTCTCCGCTTTCACGATCATCAGATCCGACAGCACATGGCCGACGCCCTGCACCTTGAGCGCGCGCCGGATCGTTTCCTCTTTCAGCCACAAGCTTTCGACCGTGCCCGCAATCATCACGTCGCCGTTCATGACGGTGATCGTCGGGCGCAGCGCGCCGTATTTCAAACCTGAAATCTGGCGCTGGACATTGCGAGTCAGTTCAGCGTCTGAGACGGCGGCGCCGGCGCGCGCGGCCACGCAGAGCAGCAGGATCACGAGGAGCGTACTGGATTTCTTATACATATCTTGCGTCAGCATACCGCGTCAGAGCGCGTGCAGCGTGGCGTAGAGCTTGCTTGTTTCGATGCTATCCTTGACGGGACTGTCACCATATGGCTGCATCCTCGCCGACCGAGGTCGAGCACGGCGTCATCGAAGTGCTGAAGAATGTGAGCCGCCGGCCGATCGAACCGACGCGCGAGAGCGATCTGGCCGCCGACCTCGGGTTCGATTCCCTGCAGATCCTGGAGGTCGTCGCCGAGCTCGAGGATCGCTTCGACATCTCCATCCCCCTCAACGACGTGCCGTCCGCGCGGACCGTCGGTCAGATTGTCGCGCAGGTGACGGCCCTCATCGACAGCGCGGCGACTGCCTGATGCGCGTCGCCAGCACGCTGCCCCAAGCGCTCGCCGCGGCGGCCCGCGGCATACACGGGTACCGGTTCGTGCAGGCCCGCGGCGTCGAGTCGTACAAGTCGCACGCCGACATGCACGCCGCCGCGCGGCGCGTCGCCGGCGCGTTGCACGCGCTCGGCCTTCGACGCGGCGATCCAGTCGCGATTGTCATCGGCGATCCCGAGTCGTTCCTGACGGTGCTGTTCGGCACGTCGATCGCCGGCGTCGTCCCCGCGTCGCTCTATCCGCCGTCGCCGACAGGCGATCTGCCGTCATATCTCGACGGCACCGCCCGCGTCCTGCGCGCGTGCGCGGCGCGCGCGGTCGTCACGTCCGCCGCGCTGCTGCCGCACCTCCAGGCGCTGGCCGCACAGTGTCCGGATCTGTCCACGGTCGTGTCCGCGGACGCGCTCCAGGGCCCCGCGCTCGACGTGGAGCACGCGCCCGATCCAGACGACATCGCGTTCGTGCAGTTCACGTCCGGCTCCACGGCGGCGCCGAAGGGCGTGATCATCACGCATCGCAACCTCGCCGCGAACATCGAGGCGTTCGCCAGCGCGCGCGGCGTCCACGCGTCCGAGCACGACGTCGCGGTCAGCTGGCTGCCGCTCTATCACGACATGGGGTTGGTGGGCATGGCGCTCGGCGCGATGTACGTGAGTGCCGACGCCGTCGTGATGACGCCCGAGGCGTTCGTCCGACGCCCGGTGGAGTGGCTACGCGCCATTTCGAGACACCGCGCGACGATCAGCTTCGCTCCGAACTTCGCGTACGACCTCGCCGTGCGCCGCGTCAAGGACGCCGATCTCGCGGAGCTGGATCTGTCGTCGTGGGCCGTGGCCGGCTGCGGCGCCGAGCCGATTCACGCGTCCACGCTCGCCGCATTCGCGGAGAAGTTCCGCGCGGTTGGCTTCCGCGACACAAGCTTTCTACCCAGCTACGGCCTTGCCGAGATCGTACTGGCGGCGACGATGGCGCCGCGCGGCCGTCCGTTGCAGGTCGAGCGCCTGCTCGCCGACGACATGAGCGTGCGGCGCGTGGCGACGCACGCCAACGGCACGCGCGCGGAAACCGTGTCGGTCGTGGGGTGCGGCGCGCCGCTGCCCGGCCACGACGTACGGATTCTCGACGACGGCGGGCGCGAACTGCCAGAGCGGCACATCGGCGAGATCGTCCTGTCCGGCCCGTCGGTGACGCCGGGCTATTACAATGACGAGGACGCCACAGCCCGGACGATACAGAACGGACGGCTCTTCACAGGCGATCTGGGATATCTCTCCAGCGGGGAGCTGTTCGTCTGCGGCCGGGTGAAAGATTTAATCATCGTCAACGGCAGGAAGTACCACCCGCAGGATCTCGAGTGGGGCGTGGACGAACTCGCCGGCATCCGCCGCGGACGCGTGGTCGCCTTCGCGACCACCGGCGGCACGGGGACGGATCGCACCGTCGTCGTCGCCGAGCCGAGCGGCACGGTGCCGGCCGACGCGCTCACGGACGCGATTCGCCGCCGCATCGCCGACGTCTGTGGGCTGGTGGTGGACGACGTCGTGCTGGTGCCGAGCGGCACAGTGGCGCGGACGACGAGCGGCAAGCTGCGGCGCTCGGCGACCAAGCTGCTGTACGAGCGCGGCGATCTGACCAACGTAGCGGCGGGTGCCGCTGGAGCGTAACCTTTTGAGCGAACAGCGCAGGGACCTGCTCGACAAGCTGAAGGCCATCGAGGCAAAGCGAGCCGCGTTCGAAGCCGGCACCGCGAGCCCCGGATCGACCGTCATCGAACGGGTGCTGGGCCCGTGCGAGATCGTGATCGGCGGACGTCCCACCCTTATGTTTGGCTCGAACAACTATCTCGGCCTCACGTTCGATCCCGAGGTAATGGCGGCCGCGCGCGAGGCCATCCTCGAATACGGCACCGGCACCACGGGGTCGCGCACCGCGAACGGCACCATGTCGCTGCACCAGGGCCTCGAGCGCGAGTTCGCCGACTGGTTCGGCAAGCAGCACGCGCTCATCTTCAGCACGGGCTACCAGGCCAACCTCTCGGTCGTCGGCGCCCTCTGCGGCCCCGACGACGTGATCCTGATCGACAGCGACAGCCACGCCAGCATCTACGACGCGACGCGGCAGACGACCTCGCAAGTCGTCGCGTTCCGCCATAACTCGCCAGAGAGCCTCCGCAAGAAGCTCGAGCGGCTGCCGAAGGGCCAGCGCAACCGGCTCGTCGTGGCCGAGGGCCTCTACTCCATCCGCGGTGACGTCGCGCCCCTGCGCGACCTGGTTGACGTCGCCCGCGCCTACGGCGCGTACGTGATGGTGGACGAAGCGCACTCGCTCGGCACGTTCGGTCCGACGGGCCTCGGCGTCGCCGAAGCGCAGGGCGTTCTCGATCGGGTCGATTTTGTCGTCGGCACGTTCTCGAAGTCGCTCGCCGGCATAGGCGGCGTGTGCGTGTCGGACCACCCCGAGCTGCGATCGCTGCATTTCCTCGCCCGCGCCTACGTGTTCACCGCATCGGGATCGCCTGGCAACGTCGCCGGCGTTCGCGCGGCGGTCCGCGTCATCCGCGAGCATCCGGAGCTGCGGGAGCAGCTCTGGGCCAACGTTGCGCGGCTGCGCGACGGGCTCCAGCAGATCGGCTACCAGATCGGTTCGACCGAGTCGCCGATCGTGCCAATCTTCACCGGCGACGAGATGCGGACGATCGCGCTCTGGCAGGAGTTGCTCGCCGAGGGCCTCTACGTCAACCTGATCGTGCCGCCCGGCTGTTCGCGCGACGACTGCCTGCTGCGCGCGAGCTGTTCGGCGGCACACACGCCCCAGCAGATCGACAAGGCGCTCGACATCCTCGAGCGCGCGCGCGTCGGCGTCGGCGTCGGCGTCACGGCGTAGCAGGCGCCCTCGATCGAACGCTATCTGTTCGACCGATCCATCGCGGACTCAATGAGAGGAACGAGCGTCTCTCGCACGGCCCGGCGCGAGGCTTCCCGCAGATACCACGCCCGCGCACACGCTCCACGGCGCAGGCGCTCGGACGGGTTCGCCGCGATCTGAGCCAGCGCGTCGGCAAGCGCGACCGGGTCGGCCGGCGGCACCAGCCATCCACGCTCCCCCTCTCCGAGCACCTCGGGCAAATCGGCGACGCGGCTCGCCACCACCGCGCGCGCCATGGCCATGGCTTCGAGCGCCTTGGCTGGGAGTTGACTCTCGGCGAACCTGACCGGCAACTGCGGTATAGGGACCGCGTCAACCGCGGCCAGCAGCGCCGGCATACGCGACTGCGGTACCAGACCCAGAGTGTGGCATCGGTCGCCGAGCGCCGAAACGCACGCCTCGATCTCAGGGTGATCGGCAGGACCGGCCAGCACCAGATGCCACGCGCACGCTGCGGGCTGCAGCAGCGACGCGCGCAGCACGTCGAAGCCTTTGTGCGGCTGCGGCATTCCAGCGAACAGCGCCAGAGGCACGCCTTGCGGGAGTCCGAACGCCGAGCGGGCGTCTGCACTCGACGACGTCGTTTCCGGATCAAACGCATGCTCGTCGGGGCCATGGCGCACAATCGTTCCGCCGTAGCGACGCTGGAGGCGACGGCTCGAGACCGTCACTCCCGATGCGCACCTGACGAACGGGTGGGCGGCCATTGTGTACTTCCATGCCGACGCGTGGCGCCATCCGCGCAAGAGATCACGCCTGATGAACTCGATCCACGTCTTCCCCATCGGCACCCACTCGTCATCTTCGGCATCGAGCAGCAACGGACGCGATCGTCCGAAGCCGGATGCGAGCAACGCGGGGCCAAAGCTCGCCGCGAGTGGCTTACACGCGTAGATGACGTCGCCGGTCGCCATACGGGCAAGCCGCTTCGACTCGGCGGCGACGGCCAACACGTCACGAGGGGCGTGGATGGCGCGATAGGGGAAGACGTCGCGGTACGGCGGATAGATGCCGGTTTCGCCGTGGACGAATCCGAGTATCTCCACCTCGAATACTTCCGCCAGCGAGAGCGCCAGCGACGCCGCCCTTACGATCGGGTTACTGCTGAGGTCGTGGACGAAGAAGCTGACGCGCGTCATGCGTCGGCGCGCATGATACGCACGACGATTTGGTTGGCAAACAGGTTCGGCCAAAGGCGATGCAGCCCGCCGACGGTCAGTCCGTTACTCGGAAGAATCTCCGGCGGCGGCAGGTCCACACTGGCGAGCCACTCACGGAAGTCAGACAGCGACCAGAAGCGAAGATGCTCACCCGGAAAAACGACCCACTGCACTGGAAATCGGCCGAGCGCGAGCCGTAGTCTGTGCGGAAAATACGCAATGTTTGGGAACGTCAGCCAGAGCGTACCCGCCGTCGCCGCCCACGCCAGCCGCACCATGCCTTCGGCGTCGGCGACGTGCTCGATGACTTCGCTGAGAATCACATGGTCGAAGGTCTCCGCCGGGCCAATTGCGCCACTCGATCCCAAGGAACCGACGCGCGCATCAACGCCGCTGGCGCGAGCACGTGCGACCGCGGTGGCGCTCACGTCTACGCCGACGCCGTGGATCTGCTTGCACTCGCGTAGGTACCGGAGCAGCAGGCCGTCACCGCAGCCGACGTCCAGCACGCGGGTCCCTGGCGCGATGCGCGGCTCGATGATCAGAAATCGAGGATGAAGTCCGCCGTGAAGGCGCTCCTGCCAGTACAGTTCGTAGTCGATGGCGCGCCCGCTGAACCGTGCGGGACCGACGGCACCGGTCAGCGCGTGGAGCACCTCGCGGCCACTGAACCACGCCGAGACGAGCGCGCGTTTCAGCGCCGAGTCACGCATCCCGGGTTGTGAGCGCGCGCCAGGTCGGCGGCAGACCGCGCTCGATTTCGATGGCGCCAAACGGCGGCGTCGATCGAGGACCGACACGCTTGACCCACGCGGTCATGCGCGCCAGCCCGTCGTCTAACGGCGTCTGCGTGCGGACGCCGAACGCCTGACGGACGGCCGAGTGATCGGCCCACGCGAACTGCACCTCTTTACGCGCGCCGAGATGCTCGACAGGGTGATCGGGAACACCCATCGCATTCGCGACCGCTCGCGCGAGATCGAGCACGCTGACCGCCGTATCGGCGCCCATGTTGAAGACGCGGTCCTGCGCCGACGTGTTCCACACGCTTTCCGCGATCATCGGCGCGATATCGCCGACATAGGTGAACGCGCGGCGCTGCGTTCCATCACCAAAAATCGTCATCGGCTGGCCCTTCATGATCTGGTTCATGAAGATGCCGACGACGTTGCGGTACGGATCAGCAATGTTCTGGTACTCCCCGTAGACGTTGTGCGGCCGCACGATGACCGAGTGCAAACCGAAGATCCGGCGCGCTGCCGCCAGATCCTGCTCCACGGCCAATTTCGCAATACCGTAGGGATCCTCGGGCTGAGGCACCTGGTCTTCGCGCATCGGTGGCTCGATCGGACCGTACACGGCGATCGAGCTCGTGAACACGAGACAGGCGACGTCGTGGCGCACGCATTCGTTGATCACATTCATGCTGCCGACGACGTTGACTGTGTAGTTGAAACGGCGGATGAAGTGCGACAGCCCTTCAGCGGCGTACGCGGCCAAGTGATACACGTACGAGAAGCGGTGCTCGTCGAAAAGGCGCGCGAGAAGTGCGTGATCGACGACGCTTCCCTGTACGAGCAATACTCCCGGCGGCACGTTGTCCGGGTATCCGCCGGAGAGATCGTCGAGCACGACGACGCGGACTCGGCCCGTCGCCGCAAGCGCCCGGACGACGTGCGAACCGATGAAGCCGGCGCCACCGGTCACGAGCGCGCTCGTCTGTGACGACATCAGGCGCCCGTTGGACTGACGATGGAGCAGCCCCTATGTTTCATCGCGCGGGATCGTAACACGCGGCATGGCGAGGGTCATCAATCACATGGCACCGTGCGTCCCTCGAAGCCAGCCGGCGTTCCGGTACCACTCCGCGGTTTGCGCCATCCCCTCGAGCAGGCCGATGCTCGCCGTGACCCCGAGCACGTCGCGCATACGATCGACGCGGCAGACGAACCCGTCCGCCGCGAGCTCCCTGTACCGCGAGAGATTGATGGTCATCGGCCGGCGGACGATTCGGCCGACGAGGTCGCCTGCCAGCGCAGCGCCGTAGGTCAGCAGCATTGGCACCGGCATCACGGCGGCAGTGCGGCCGACGGCCGCCTGAATCGCGTCGAGCAGATCGGCGGGCCGCACAGGCGTGCGATGTCCGACAAACACCGTCCCCGCCGCGTCCACTCTCTCCACCGCCGCGACAATGGCGCGGACCATGTCATCCACATGCACGAACGTGTACGCCGCGCTGGCCCGCCCGACGAGCGGCAGCAGACCGCGTTGCGCAGCCTGGAACAGCGGCAGCACCGCACGATCGGCGGGCCCGTACACGACGCCAGGGCGCAGGATGATCGATCGGAGGCCCGGCGTTGCGCGCACGACGCGCTCGCTTGCGAGTTTGCTGGCGCCGTACGCTGTGAGCGGACGCGATTCGTCGTCTTCGTCGTGGGGCGCGGACGCCGGCGCCGGCCCGGCGGCGGCGAGGCTCGACACGTGGATCAGCCGTGCACCAGTCTCACGCGCGGCGGCGGCAATGGCGCGAGTGCCTTCCACATTCACGATCGCAAACGTTCGAGCGCTGACGGCCGAAACGACACCGGCGAGATGGACGACTGCGTCCACGCCAGCGAGAGCCTCGCGCAGCGGCGCGGCGTCGAGCGGCGCGCGCACTATCGCGACGTCGGGCGGAACCTGATGCGGCGAGCCCGGCCGCACGATCGCCGTGACCGCCACGCCACGCGAGACGAGGTCTGCCGCGACGTGGCGGCCGATGAAGCCCGTCGCTCCCGTGATCGCGACGGATCGAATCGCTGGCCCTTGCACGCCTCCTCCGGGAAGACTACCTTATCAATAGTGGCCGCTCTCGACTACATACACGTCGCGCATCCTGAGCCGCACGCGCAGCGCGCGCGCCAGATGCTGGCGGCGCATCCTGAACTGCGGGAGCTCGCGGGCCAGACGCCGTCAACGGCGCTCTGGGTGCTGGCGCTCGTCGTCGCGCAGTTCGCGATCGCGTGGCTGGTCGGTGACAAAGCCTGGTGGCTCTGGGTGCCAGTCGCATACCTCGTCGGCGCCACCATCGATCATGCGCTCTGGGCGCTCATTCACGACACCTGTCACAACCTCGTCTTCCGCTGGCGCACCGGCAACCGATGGATCGCGATCCTCGCGAACCTGCCGCTCGTCGTGCCCGGCGCGATCTCGTTCGGCAAGTATCACCTGCTTCACCATCGCCACATGGGCGACCTCGAGTTCGACGCCGGCATCCCCGGGCCGATCGAGGCACGCGTCATCGGCCGCTCCGGCCTGAAGAAAGCGACGTGGATCGCCGGCACCATCTTCGTTCAGGGTGTCGTCCGTCCGGGCCGCATGAAGAAGATCACGTTGCTCGACGAGTGGACCATCGTGAACGTCGTGATCCAGGTCGCGGCGATGGCGCTGCTCGTGTACGTCGCCGGCTGGGCACCGCTCAAGTACCTGCTCTTCTCGACCGTGTTCGCGATCGGCCTGCATCCGCTCGGCGCCCGATGGATTCAGGAACACTTCGCGCTCGCGCCCGACCAGGAGACGTACTCGTACTACGGGCCGCTCAACAAGGTGTCGTTCAACGTCGGCTACCACAACGAGCATCATGACATCGTGAACGTGCCGTGGTCGCGGCTGCCCGACATCCGCCGCATCGCGCCCGAGTTCTACGACGGCCTGCAGTCGTACTCGTCGTGGTCCACGCTGCTCCTGCGCTTCCTGCGCGACCGCGACATCACGCTCTTCAACGCCGTCGTCCGCCCAGGACGCGGCGAGCAGGCGGACGCGCCGCGCGCGTAGTCGATGCCCGTCCCCGCCCGCGGCGACGCTCCCCCCAAGCGCGCAATCGACGACGCAATCCGCGCGATACCGACGGCGTGGTTCAAGGCGTCTCCATCCGTCTACTGGACCGATCTGCTCGTCAGCGCGGCGGCCGGCTGGGGCGCCTTCGCGCTCGGCGTGCTGCACGCCGGCTGGCAGCGCGCCGCGTGGCTGACGATCGCCGTGTTCGCGCTCTATCGCGCGGTGCTGTTCATCCACGAGATCACGCACCGCGCGCAGCGCGACGTGCCGGCGTTCACGGTCGCCTGGAACGCGCTGGTCGGTGTGCCGCTCCTGGTCCCGTCATTCACCTATGAGGGCGTGCACATCGATCATCACCGCCAGCGGTCGTACGGCACCGCGGACGATCCCGAATACATTCCGTTCGGCCGGCGGTCGCCACTCCTCATCGCCGGCTATGTTGCCGGCTCGCTGCTGGCCCCGGTGGTCTTTGCAGTCCGCTTCGCGGTGCTCGCACCGCTCGGCTGGCTGCTGCCACCAGTGCGGCGATTCGTCGCTGACCGCTGCTCGGCACTGGTCATCAACCATCAGTACGTACGCCAGGCGCCCATCGGCACAGCCGGACGCGTGGAAGAGGCCGCGGCGTTCGCCGCCTGCTGGACGGCCGCGACGTTGTGGTGGACGAGCGCGCTGCCGACGTCGCTTTTCGTCTGCTACGCCGTCGTCAGCGGCGCCGCCTCTGGCATCAACGCGGCGAGGACGCTGGCTGCGCACCGCTACGACAACGAGTCCGACGAGCTGTCGATGAACGAGCAACTGCTCGACTCGTGCACGATTGCGCCGACGTCGCTGCCCGGCCGCCTCGGTGCGCACTTGGCGAACGGCGTCCGGGCGCTCGTCGCCCCGGTCGGGCTGCGCTATCACGCGCTTCACCACTGGATTCCGTCCCTCCCGTACCACAACCTCGGCCGCGCGCACCGTCTGCTCGTCACGGCGCTCACGCCCGGCGCGCCGTACGGCCGCACCATCGAGCGCGGCTTCACGCCGGCGATCCGCGACCTGCTGCACCGCGCAGCCTCGTCTTCGGTCAGCGCTCCGTCCGATCGCATGCCTTCATGACGGCCGTGCCGTCGCGCCGCCCGCTCCGCATCGGCATCTGCGCGCCGTACGACCTCGGTCGCGCCGGCGGCGTCAACACGCACATCCGGGCGCAAGCGCAGGCGCTTCGACGTCTCGGCCACGACGTCTGCGTCTTCGGCGCGACATCCGCGGCACTGCCCGACGGCGAGGTCTCGCTCGGCGGCTGCCTGTCGCTCGTCGTCGGCGACACGGAAACCGGCTTTGGCGCCGACCCGCGATCCTGGCTCTCGTCACGCCGCCTGCTGCAGTCGCGACACTTCGACGTGCTGCACATGCACGAGCCGCTGATGCCGCTGCCGCCCTGGTTTGTCCTCCGCCAGGCGCGAATGCCGATCGTCGCGACATTCCACACACATCGTGACGACGGACACCGCTGGTATCCGAGGTACCGGTGGATCTTCGAGCCGCTGATAAAACGCGTCCGCGTGCGGATCGCCGTCTCAGAGGCGGCGAAACGGACGATCGCCGCGCACTTCCCCGGCGACTACGAGATCGTGCCGAATGCCATCGACGTCGGCCGCTTCGCGGCGCCTGCGCCGCGGCCGACCGCGATGTGCCCCGATCGGCGCGGCGTCCTATACGTCGGCCGGCTCGAACCGCGCAAAGGCGTCGATCGCTTGATTGCCGCAATGGTCACGGTCCAGCGGCACGTGCCGAACGCGCAACTCGTCGTCGTCGGCGACGGCCCGGATCGCGTCGCGCTCGAGGCGCAGGCGGCGCATTCCGGCGTAGCGGCCGTCTTCGTCGGCCGTGCGGACGACGTGGATCTGCCCGGCTTCTATCAGTCGGCGGATGTAGTCTGCGCACCCGCGCTCGGCGACGAAAGCTTCGGGCTGGTTCTGCTCGAAGCCATGGCTGCTGGCCGCCCGATCGTCGCGACCAATATCGCGGGCTACACGGAGCTACTGGCGCCGGCTGGCAGCGCCCGGCTCGCTGTCGCGGGCGACTCGGCGTCACTGGCCTGTGAGATTTGCGCCGTGCTCGGCGACCAGGCGCTCGCGTGCGCGCTCGGGGCGCGCGGCGCCGCCACCGTCCGACAGTACGACTGGGCCGTCGTCGCCGGACGACTGGAACAGATCTATTACGACGTGACGAGCTGCGTCTGAACGAGCTGCCGATAGAACGACGACGTCCGGAGCAACTCGTCGTGCGTGCCGGCCTCGACAATGCGGCCGCCGTCGAGGACGACGACGCGATCGACGCGTGCGACCGTCGAGAGCCGGTGCGCAATCACGAGCGTCGTCGGTTGGTACTCGATCTTCCGCAGCGCGCCCTGCACAACCGACTCGAGCTCCGCGTCGAGCGCGCTCGTCGCCTCGTCAAGCACCAGAATCCGAGGACGCCGCAGCAGCGCGCGCGCGATGGCGAGCCGCTGGCGCTGGCCGCCTGACAACTGGACGCCGCGATCGCCGACCATCGCGTCGAATCCGCCGGGGACCCGCGCGATGAATTCATCCGCCGACGCCCACTCCGCAGCCGCCCGCACCTCGTCGGCCTGCGCCCCGGGCGCGGCGTAGCGGATGTTCTCGCCGATCGCGCGCGAAAAGAGGGTTGGTTCCTGCATCACCGTCGCAATCTTCCCGCGTAGCCACGAGGGATCGAGCGTGCGGACGTCGTGTCCACCGACGAGCACGCGGCCCTCGTCGGGATCGTAGAAGCGCAGCAGCAGGTTCAGCAACGTGGACTTCCCCGACCCCGATTTGCCGACGATAGCGACCACTTCGCCAGCCGCGACGTGCAGATCGATCCCCTTCAGCGCTTCCACGTCAGGCCGCGTGGGATAGCGGAAGCGTGTACGATCGAAGGTGATCGACGCGTCGAACGATTCCGGCGCCGCTCCGCCCTCGAGCGGAATCCGCGGGGTCTGCTCGATGAGCGCGAACGCCCACTCGGTCGCACCGATCGCGCGCAGCGCCTCTGCGCCGAAGCGCGTGCCGTTACGGAGCCCGCGCGCAACGAGCAGCGCGTACAGAATGAACGACAGCATCGCGCCTGTCGTCATGCGCCCCTGGACGATGAGGCGGCCGCCGACCCAGATGGCCAGCAGCGCCGCAAACTCGCCGGCCAGCACCGACACGCCGCCGAGCGCCGCGCGCGCCTTCACTTTCCGGCGCGCCGCCTCGAGCGCACGCGAAAGCTGACGCGCAAACCGCGAACGCTCGGCTGACTCCTGCGCGAACGCCCGCACCGTCCGCACCCCGGCCAGTACCTCGGTGGCCGCCGCCCCCGCTTCCCCGTGCGCCGTCTGCACGTCGGCAGCCATCGACTTCACCCGGCGTCCCAGCAGCGACGACGCGAACGCGATCGGCGGCAGGCCGAGCAGCATCAGCAGCGTCAGCCACGGCGACGTGTAGAACAGCAGCGCCATGCCGCCGACGACGATGACGGCGTTCTTGAGGGTCTCCGCGAGCTCCTCGCCGAGCGCGGTCTCGAGCGGCGGCACGTCGGTCCACAGACGCGTCGTGATCTCGCCCGTGTCGCGGCTGTCGAAGAACCGGATGTCCTGCCGCAGCAGCGCGTCGAACACCTGCTGGCGGAGCAGTCGGCCGACGCGCTCGGCCCCCATGCCGAAGCAATAGTCGCGCCCGCACGTCGCGGCCGCTTCGACGAGCAGGATGCCCACCATCATTAGCGACAGCTGATTGAGCTTCTGAATGTGGCCGGCGCCAATCGCGTCGTCGAGGATCAGTCGGACGACGTACGGATAGACGAGCGCGGTCAGCGTGCTGAAGAGGACGAAAATCACGCCGCACAGATACGGCTGGCGCTCGGCCCACACGAGCCGGCCGACACGCTGTATCTGGCTCGCCATCGTCACGCTATCGTTCGAACCGCAGCACGATGCGGATCTGTGGGTACTCGGAGTTGTAGAAGCTGCCGAAGTTCGGCGACGCCAGATTCGACTGGACGTCCACCGGCAGGAAGGAGTCGAGCGCGTTCCACACGCGCACGCCGAGCCACGGCTGGAACTTCAGGAGTTTGATGTGCCGCTCGATGCCCGCCTCGAGCCGGAAGTACGACGGGAAGCGAAGCGAGTTTCGCGCGCCGACGTAGTCGAGCATCTCGGTCGTGGGCGACCACGGGAACCCGTTCCGCCAGTCGGCGATGCCGATCAGGAGCCATTTCGGCCATGGCATGAAGCGTCCTCGGGCGAGCAGTCGGTTCGGTGCATCGGTGGGCGCGGGAGCGTACTGATCCTGCCCCAACACAGGCCACATGATCGTGTCGAAGTAGTTCGTGAAGGCGTTGAGATCCGTGTACGCGCGGGACCGCGTATACGAGACGCTGATGTCGGCGCGCTCCCCCGCCTCGAAGTGCACGCTGACGTCGCCGCCCAGATAGCTCGAGTTGCCGCTGCTCGAGAGCAGCAGCTGTCCCGACGCCGGTCCGGTCTGCACCGGGTTGACCACCAGCTCGTCGCGGCCCTGCCGATCGAGCACGCCGACGTGCATCGACCAGTCGGCGTTGAAGCGCACGTCGAGGCCAGCGTCCCACGTCCGGCTCCTCGCTGTCTGAAGATCCTGCGCCGCCGGTACGTAGGTCACCGCGGGCCCGAGGGGCGTCTTCCCATCGGCTGCGAACCGCTGGTCAACGACGTCGCCGAACGACTGGAACGCACCGACGGTGGACGGCGTTCGCTCGAAGAAGAGGCCGAAGCCGCCGCGTAGGACGATGTTACCCGCCCGGTCGAGCAGCACGGCGCTCCCGACGCGCGGCGTCGCGTTGAACTGGTTGAGCACGCCGTCGTGATCGACGCGGGCACCGAACTCGACGTACCAGCGTGCGTTCGGCTGGTAGCGATCCTGCGCGAAGAGGGCGACGTCGGTCGTGTGCACCGACTGCACGGTGGGCAACGGCGCGTACGTGAGGCTGCGGGCCAGCGTGCCGTCCGTGCGCTGAATGGCCACGGGACGGCTCAGACTCGAGCCGTCGTACTCGTTCCGCAGCAGGTCGATGCCGCCCTTGAACAGGTGCGTGCCTCCGAGGCCGCTGCGCGTGCCCGACAGCGTCTCGATGAACTGATACGTATCGGCGTCGCGATGCTGCTCGTTGAAGAAGTTGCCGAGCGTCGTGTCTGGCAGCAGCTGCATCGCCGCCGGCCCCTGCGGATACACGTCGGTCTGAAACGCGTGGACGTGAACCGTCGTCTCGCCGAAGAGCGAGTCGGTCCACACGGCGCGCTCGGTCGCCGCGTACTCGGCGGCGTGCACGTGCGTATCGACGGTGGCGTTGGGCGGCGTGAACGTGCCGAGCAGATCCTGGTGGGTCTTGCCGGGAAACAGCCCGAACGTGCCGACCAGCGAGTGCCGCGACGAGAGGTTCGTGTCAACGCGCGTGAACGAGCTGAACGCCGTCGAGGTGTGCAGCAGCGTCTCCGGCAGACTCGGGACGTCGGCGGCGTTGTAGATGAACTGCGCCGCCTGCTCGACGTACAGCTTGTCCTTGATGATCGGCCCACCGAACTCGACCCGCGGCGCATAGCGCCCGATGCCGATGATCTCCACCGGCGATCCACGATGCGTGCGGAACGTCGGATCGACGTCGTTGATGCGCAGTCGCCACTTGTCGCCCGCGCGCCGGGTCTGGATGACGACGACGCCCGACGAGAACCGGCCGAACTCGACCGCATACGGATTCGGCAGCACCGACACCGACTCGATCGCGTCGTCGGGCAGCGAGATTCTCGACAGACCCGTGGACGGATCGACCATCGTCGTGACGCCGAGCTGCACGGCCGCCTGGCTCGGCCGGCCGCCGCGGATGCTGACGCCGTTCGGCGCCTCGATCACGCTCGCCAGCAGCCGCATGGTCGCCTGCAGGCCGCCGCCGTTGACGAACGTGTCGATTTCCTTGCCGCTGATCGCCTCGGCCTGCCCCACGGTGCCCGCGCTCGACAGCACCGGATTGCGCGCAACCACGTCCACGCTCTGGGAGATCCCCTCAATCGGCAGGTCGATGGCGACGTCAGTGGAGCGGCCGGCGGTGATGTCCACGACGACCGAGGTCGTGACAAACGACGCGAGAATCGCAGTTGCCTTATACCGACCGGGCACGAGGCCGACGAAGCTGAAGTGGCCGTCTTCGCCAGACAGAATCTGCGCGATCTGTTTGCCGGCGACATCGGTCACGGTCACCTGCGCGCCGGGAAGATTGACGCTGCCTTGCGTCGTGACGACGCCCTGAAGAACGCCAGTGCGGGGCGGCGGCGTCTGTGCGCCCGCGGCACACGGCAGCAGCAACGCTGCCATACAGCACACCCAGAAACGAAGAGTCATCGAGATCTCTAGCTTACGCTCCACAGATGGCCGCGACCGCGCACACGCCCAGCCCGAGCGCAGCCCCCGCCAGCACATCCACGGTGTAGTGATAGCGGCCGACGACGCACGCGACCGCGATGCTCGCGGCGCAGACGAGCAGCACGACGCCGGCAACCGGCAGCGACGCCATGACGCCGAGTGCGACCGCGATCGTGACAGCGACGTGACCGCTCGGAAACGTGTTCACACCAGTGGTCGCGTTCTTGACGACGTACGACGCGAACCGATGGATGCGGCTTGCCGCCAGCACCGCCGGACGTTCGATGGCCCAGGGCGGACGCGTCTGGAAGACGCTGAGCGGCGCGAACGCGCCGAGATCGGCCGCGAGCACCATCGTCCAATAGCGGTTCGCCCGGAAGGAGTGTCCCGTCAGCGCCAGCGCGGCGTACCCGCCCGGCAGCAAAATGAAACAGAGCGTGTAAATGACGTCCAGATACGCAATCAGCCACCATGGCCAACTCGCGAAGCGCGTCGTCGGATCGCCGAACCAACGGCGATCCCATCCGAGCAGCCACGCCTCGAGCTTCTCGGAGGGCGCGACGAACAGATATCCCGTCAGGTAGTACGCAACCGAGACGTAGAGAAAGGGCGCCCAGTCGCGGTCCGCAGACGGCGCGCGTCGCGCGACGATCGTTATGACGACGGCGAGCGCCAGCGAGACGGCGGTGATGACGGCGCGCCGCCTCATCGGCACGGGCCGCATCCAGCAAACGCCTGCGAGATAAAGGAAATAAAGGAGTGCAATCCACTCCGACGAACGCACTTACACACGATACTTCAATTAACATAGCGCCAACGAAGGAGGCCCTTCGCACATGAGACTCGCAGTGGCGGTGCTCTCGGCGCTGGCGCTCGCCCAGCCGGACGTGCCGGCACCGGCGGCGATGATGACGCAGGACTCGGTGAACGTCTTCCGACGGTTCTCGATCGATCGCGCGAAGGATCTCGAGTTCTATGCCGACGTCCTCGGCTTGCAGCCGCTGCGAGGGCTGAACATGCCTGGCGGCGGGCAGATGTCGCTCTTTCACATCGGGACATCGCAGTTCAAGTTCACGAACGCGGCGGCGGGCCGCGCGGAGAAGTCGGGCGCGGTGCTCGACGTCGCCGGACTTCGCGTCTTCACGTACTTCTACACGGACGAAGCTGCAGTCGCACACGCGTTCACGTCGCGTGACTACCCCGCTCCCGCATTCACCGGACCCGCCGGCCATCGGCGTGCCATGGTGACCGACCCGGACGGACAGTGGGTGGAGCTCGTCGTCAATCCGAAAAGCGCCGATGCGCCGCACTTCGAAATCGGCGCGACCGTCTCCGACGTCGAGCGCAGCCGCGCGTTCTATCGCGAATTCGTCGGCCTCGAGGAACTACCTGCGGCTGACACGGCGTTCGGCAGGACCTATCGCTTCAGACTTGGCCCGCACAGCGCAAACGTGCTCAATCTGTGGGCAGCACACGCGGGCGCGGGGGCGAACACAGACACCGCGGGCATCCAGTACGTCGTCAGCGACGTGGACGCGGTCGATGCGCGCGCGAAAGCGCGTGGCGTCCGCATCACGCAGCCGCTCGGCCTGTTCGGGCGCGGCCTGAAGACCGTCTGGATGGCCGATCCCGACGGCATCACGAACTACTTTGCGCAGATTCTGCGCACGACCACGGTGCAAACGCCATGATTCGACGATTGCCGTATAGTGCGGACCTTCAGGTCCGCGGGAGAGGCAGGCCTAAAGGCCTGCACTTCAGCGCACTTCTAGTGCTCTCGCTCGCGCTGCCGGTCTCGGCGGCGACCGTGGACGGCATCCCGCTCCACTCGACGTCTCACGGCTCGGGCGGGACGACGCTGATGCTCGTCCATGGCTGGACGTGCGACGACACGTCTTGGGCCGGACAGGTACCCGAGCTCTCGAAGCAGTACCGCGTCATCACGCTCGATCTGCCCGGGCATGGGCAAAGCGGATCGCCCAAGGACGGCAAGTTCTCAATCGACCTCTTCGCGCGTGCCGTCGAAGCGGTGCGCGCTGAGCAGAAGGTCGATCATCTCGTCCTCGTCGGCCACAGCATGGGGACGTCCGTTATCCGGCAGTACGCGCGCCGCTACCCGCAGCACGTCGCCGCGCTCGTTATCGTGGACGGCACGGTGTTCGAACCGACGCAGAACTCGGCGGGAACGCTGGCCACCGCGGAAAAGCTCACCACATCCGACGGCCCGAAGCTGCGTGAAGGCATGATTAAGGGCCTGTTCACGCCCAGGACACCCCCGGCTGTGCAGACGCACGTCATGAAGATGATGCTGGCGGCACCTCCGGCCACCGCCGCCGGCGCGATGATTGCGATGTTCGACCCCGCCGTGCTGACCACCGACGCGATCGCCGTGCCAGTCTACGGCATCTACGCGGAGCATTCCGGCGCGCTGCGCAATCTCGAGTTCGTGAAGAAAGTATTTCCCAGGATTCAGTACGTGGAGGTGCCGGGTACCGGTCACTTCCTGATGATGGAACAGCCGCAGGAATTCAACCGCCTGCTGATGGCATTTGTGGGGAGCCTATGAGACGCATTCAGGTCGCCGTCGCGTTCGCGCTGCTCGTCGGATCGCTCGTCGCGGCGCCCGCCGCTCAGAAGGACAAGCGAAAGTTCGACACGTGGCGTCAGTATCTCGGCGCGTCGGACTCGTCGCAGTACTCGTCGCTCGATCAGATCAACAAGAGCAACGTCAGCCGGCTCGAGGTGGCGTGGACCTACCCCACTGGCGACTCGCGCACGTACCGCTTCAACCCGATCGTCGTGGACAACGTGATGTACACGCTGGCAAAGAACCTGTCGATCGTCGCGCTCGACGCGGTCACCGGTAAGGAGCTGTGGACGCACCCGAACCAGGGGGCCGTCGGCGATCGCGGAATCAACTACTGGGAGAGCGCGGATCGCAAAGATCGGCGCCTGCTGTTCGTCAACGCCGGATTCCTCACAGCGATCGACGCGGCGAACGGCAAAACGATCGAGTCGTTCGGCGACAACGGCAAAGTCGATCTCCGGCTCGGCCTGCACCGCGACGTCACCGCTGTCCGTCCGTTGCAGACGGGTAATCCCGGGCGCATCTTCGAAAACCTGATCATCATCTCGCTGCCCGCTGGCGGCGCGCAGTACGTCAGCAACCCCGGCGACACGCACGCATACGACGTCCGCACCGGCAAACTCGTGTGGACGTTCCACAGCGTGCCAGAGAAGGGTGAGTTCGGCGCCGACACGTGGCCCCAGGCGACGCTCGCGGCAGGCGGCGGCGTCCACAACTGGAGCGAGTTGACGGTAGACGAGGCGCGCGGCATCGCCTACATTCCGTTCGGCACGGCACGCTTCGACTTCTACGGCGGCAACCGTGTCGGCAACGACCTGTTCGGCAACAGCATCGTCGCGCTCGACGCGCGGAGCGGCAAACGCCTATGGCACTTCCAGGCGGTGCACCACGACCTGTGGGATTACGACTTTCCGCAGGCGCCGAAGCTGCTGACCGTCCGCCACGACGGCCGCAACGTGGACGTCATCGCGCAGGCGAGCAAGCAGGGTTACATCTACGTCCTCGATCGCGTGACCGGCAAGCCGATCTGGCCGATCGAAGAGAAACCGGTACCGAGGTCGGACGTGCCGGGCGAAGTGAGCTCGCCGACGCAGCCGATTCCGACGCTGCCGCCGCCGTTCGCGCGGCAGTCGTTCACCGAGAAGGATGTCAATCCATACCTCACACCCGACGAGCAGGAGATGGTGCGCGAGCGGCTGCGCAACTCGCGCAACGAAGGCGTGTTCACACCGCCGAGCATGAAGGGCTCCATCGAGCTGCCGGGGCACAACGGCGGCGCCAACTGGGGCAGTTCGGCGGTCAATCCGGTGAAGGGGACGTTCTACGTCGTCTCGAAAGAACTGCCGACGCTGCTGCGCATCATCGCGCCAGGCGAGGGGAGCGCACGCGGACGCAACGGCGGACGCGCGGGCGCGCCCGCCCCGAGCGGCGGACCCGAAGCGGCGGCCGCGCGTGGACGTGGACCCGCGACGCCGCCACCGCCGCCCCCTGGCGCGCCGGCCGGCTTCGTCGCGTACCAGTCGCCGTACGACTTCTTCAACAACTTCAAGAACGGCATGTCCGCGATGGGACCGCCATGGTCGCAGCTGACAGCTTTCGACCTGAACACGGGCAAGATGCTGTGGCAGGTGCCAGACGGTGAGATGCCGGGACTGCCCGACGGCAAGACCGAGCCAGGCAGCTACGCGCCGCGTGGCGGACCCGCAGCGACGGCGGGCGGCCTGATCTTCGTCGGCACGTCGTCGGATCGCAAGGTCCGCGCGTACGATCAGGACACCGGCAAGGTGCTGTGGTCGATGGACGTCGGCGCGGCGGTCGAAGGCGTGCCGGCGGTGTACGAAGTCGGCGGACGCGAGTTCGTCGTCTTCTGCGTCGGCGGCGGCCGCGGACTGTTCGCACCGCGCGGCGTCGGCATCGCGGCCGATCCAGCGCCCGCGCAGTACATCGCGCTCGCGTTGCCGAAGTAGGGCGGCCCTTTCACGGCCGCCAGCATGGCGGGCCCAAAAGACCCGCCCTACGAGCGGTGAAGTACGCGCGTGAGAGTTCTCATCGTCACCGGCGCCGGCATTTCCGCGGAGAGTGGCATCCCCACCTTCCGCGGGACCGGCGGCTACTGGCGCAATCTCGATCCGACGAAACTCGCGACGCAGTCGGCATTCGACTCGGATCCCGAGATCGTCTGGCAGTGGTATCGCGAACGGCGCAACCTGATCCGCCGCGCCGTCCCGAACGCGGCGCATCGCGCCGTGACCGTGCTATCCGCGCGCGCGGACGAATTCTTCCTGCTCACGCAGAACGTGGACGACCTGCACGTCCGCGCCGACTGGGACGGCTACCGTGTCCCGCCTGATCAGCTCGTACGGATTCACGGCGACATCTTCCTGACCACGTGCGAGCGCGGCGACTTCGCACGCCAGGAATCGGCCGACGATGCGGCCGGAGTGCCGCGCTGTCCGACGTGCGACGCGCGCCTGCGCCCCGGGGTTGTGTGGTTCGGCGAGAGTCTGGATCCTCGGGAGGTCGCACGTGTAGACACCTACGTGCGCGCGAAGCCCTGCGACGTCGTGATTGTCGTCGGCACGACGGTCGCCTTCGACTACATCGTCCACTGGACGCGCCTGGCGAGAGGCCGCCGTGGACGGCTGATTGAGATCAATCCGGATGATTCGTTTCTCGACGGTCTCGGCGCGGAGTGGGTCAAAGAGCCGGCGACGTCAGCCCTTCCGCGGATCGTGGAAGAACTGACGTCGCGGCGAATGTAGGGGGGCTTCACGGCCCCCGTCGATTACTTCGTCTCGTCGTACACGATCTGCACGTTCGCCTTGAGTCGGGCGGCCTGTGGCGCGGCGTAGCCTTGGTATTTCGCCGGAATCTTCCAGCTCGCCGCGACCTCGTCCACCGTCTTGCCCGCCTTCTTGGCGGCCTGCACGTCGCGCATGAACTCCTTGTTGAAGTCGGCGTACTCGCGCAGATCGGCCATCGTCATCGTCGTGCTGTGGCCGGTGATGATGGTGTCGATGTTCTTCAGCGTGGCCGCGGCCTTCGCCAGCGAGTTGCCGATCTCGACGCCGCTGCCACCGTTGTTCGCGTCGAGCAGCGGAATATTCTTACCCGAGAAGATGTCGCCGGCGTGTACCAGGCGGATCGCGGGGAAGACCACCCACGCATCACCGTTGGTGTGGCCGCGCCCGAAGTAGTACAAATCAATCTCGTCGGCGCCCTTGTTCACCTTCATCCGATCTTTGAAGGTCTTCGTCGGCATGCCGCGCCCGTTGTGCTCCTTGAAGATGTTCGTCGGCGGGCCGTTCTGCGCGATCCCGGTGGCGCCGCGCATCTCCATCATGTTCGTCTTCGTGTTGTCCTGGACGATGATCTCGACGTTCACCGGCATCTCGACGTTGCCGCTCACGTGGTCGCCGTGCGTGTGGGTGTTGATGATCTGCGTGACCGGCTTGTCGCTCAGCTTCTTGACCTCGTCAAGAATGGGCTGCCCCCATCCGGGATTCTTCGTGTCCACCAGCGTGATGCCGTCGCTGCGGATGAACACCGCCGTGTTCCCGCCGCCTCCCGTCAGCATGTAGAGGTTGTCGCGAAGCTTCTGCACCTGGACGACCTTCGGCGCGTTCGCCGGCGGCTGCTGGAACGCCGCGACACTGATCGAGAGGCCACCGACTGCCACGAGCGAGACGAGCAAAAGAAGTCGTTTCATGCGCGAGATGATACACCCGCGGGCCGAAAAGGCCCGAGCTACCTACGGGCCCCGGCCCGCCCTACGTACCGGGTGCCGGCCTGCGCTACGCACGCGTTCGTAGGGCGGCCCTTTCAGGCCGAACGACGGCCCGCGCCACGTACGTTCTTGCGGCGGGCATTTCCGCTCGCCAGATGACCCATGTGAGATCCGACAGCGGGTCGCGGATCGTCGCTTCGTGCCACTCTCCGTCGTCGCCGCGGACTTCGACTTTCGCGACGCCGCGCGCACCGGCGTAAGCGATGCCGCCGGTCTCTGCCTTCCCGCGACCGCGCACGACTGCGTCAACCGACGCGAACGGCTGCACGCGTCCATCCTTGCTCCACCCGCGCACCACCCAATAACCGGGCTCCCAGCGATCGACAGCTTCGATCGCGACGATCCATTTCGGCTGCTTCATCCCGTACACGTCCGGCACGTAGAGCCGCAGCGGAAAGCCGTGCTCGACGGGCAGCGGCACGCCGTCCCACGCGTACACGAGCATCGCGCGCGCGTCGGCGCGAATCGTGTCGAGCGCGACGGTCTCGAAGAAGCCGTCGGCCGACGCGATCTTCAGGTGCGTCGCTGACGGCAAGAGCCCGAGCCGCGGTACGAGCCGCTGGAGGCTGACGCCCGTCCAGCGCGTCGTGCTGATCAGATCGCCGCCGGGCGGATTGGAAATGCAGCACAGCGTCGCGAACTGATCCAGCGGCTCGATGGCGCGCAGTTCGGCGAGTGACATCGTCAGCGGCCTCGCGATCAGGCCGCTCACCGCGAGCCGCCAGCGGTCGCCGTCGAGCGACGGCGCGCGCGTGTCGGTGTCGATGCGATAGAAGTCCTCGAGCCGCGTGAACTCGGCGCGCGTGCCAGGCACTGGCGCCACGGGCGACGCGGCGTTTGGCAGCACGTGGTCATCGGTCCATCGCGGTCCGGCGATCGCGCGCGATCGGCGCCCGACGAGCACGCCGGCCAGCGTCGAGAGCCCCGCACTCGCGATCGTCGCGCCGGTGAGCGTAGAGAGAAATCGTCGCCGTGACTCCTTTGTGTTCCCGGCGTCTGCTGCAGTGGAGAGTTTGTCGTAGATCCACCCGAACGCCAGCCCCCACGCGAAGCACGTCGCAAACACCCACGCGTTTGCGGTCGCCGCCCCGGCCGCCACCCGCTGCAGGCGACGCTCCGCGAGCAGCGCCAGGCCGCCGAGCATCGCGCCGAGGACACCGCCGAAGAGCAGCGCCGGTTCCTGCGACGTCGAGAGAACACCGAACAGTGCCGCGCCCGCGACAACGCCGGCCGCGAGAGAGCCGCCGATGGCGAGCGCTTGATCGCCGGCTTTGGCGGCCACGCCAATGTTCGTGACCCCGAGCGCGCGGCTGACGGCGACGCTCGCGTCAATCGCGAACGTCACAACCACGCCGGGCAGCAGGCGCACGAGCCAGTCGAAGATGTCAAAGGGGGCGAACGGCAGCCCGGCGGCACGCCAGCCGAGGAACGAAATCGCCACGAGCGCCCCCGTCAGCAGCGCGCCAACGAGCGCGCCGTTACGTGGCGTCGCCGAATGCCGTCGCTGGCCGCTCCGTAGCGTGGACGTGGTGGGTTCTCCCGCGCGCGCCGAGCGCCGCCATGTAGGTATAGACGACCGGCGTCAGATAGAGCGTGATGAGCTGCGACACAATCAGCCCGCCGACCACGGCCAGGCCGAGCGGGCGTCGCGCCTCGCCGCCCGCGCCGACGCCGAGCGCGATCGGCACCGCGCCCAAAAGCGCCGCCATCGTCGTCATCATAATCGGCCGGAAGCGGATGAGACAGCCCTCGTAGATCGCCTCTTTCGGAGACTTCCCCTCGCGCCGCTCCGCCTCGAGCGCGAAGTCGATCTGCATGATCGCGTTCTTCTTCACGATCCCGATCAGCATCACGAGCCCGACGAACGAGTAGATGTTCAGCTCGTTGCCGAACAGCCACAGTGTGACGAGCGCGCCGAGACCCGCCGACGGCAGGCCGGAAAGAATCGTCAGCGGATGGATATAGCTCTCGTACAGCATCCCCAGCACAATGTAGACGACGCCGATGGCAATGACGAGCAGCAGACCCAGGTTCGAGAGCGACTCCCTGAACACCTTCGCGGACCCCTGGAACTCGGTCGTGACCGTCGGCGGCAGGAAGGACGCGGCGAGCGCGTTGATCCGGGCCACTGCTTCGCCGAGCGACACGCCCGGGCTCAGGCCGAACGAAATCGACACCGACGGCAGCTCGCCCGAGTGGTTGACGGTCTGCGGCCCGACGGTCTCTCTTGTTGACAGGATCGATCCGAGCGGCACGAGCGAGCCCGACGGCGTCTTGAACGAGATCTTCTGCAGCGAGTCGATGCGCTGCTGGTACTTCGGCTCGAGCTCGAGCAGCACCTTGTACTGCGTCTTGTCGCTGTAGATGGTGGACGCCCACTGCGGGCCCAGGCCGTTGTAGAGCGCGTTCTCGATGCTGCTCGCCGTCAGGCCGACCGCCGCCGCTTTGTCGCGATCGACGACGAGATCCACGCGCGGGCTGCGCATCTCCATGTCGTCGTTGACGTCGCGCACGATCGGCAGCTTCGCGATCTGCTCTTCGAGCGCCCGGGCCCATTTGTACAGCTCCGTCGTGTCGGCGCTCTCCACCGTCATCGTGTACGTGCTGTTCGACTGGCGGCCGCCGATCTGCAGCGCGGGCGGCAGGTTGATGAACGTGTCGAAGCTCGGAAAGTGATCGAGCTGCGGGCGCAGCGTGTCCGCGATCTGCTGCGCCGAGACCGGCCGGTTGCGCCGCGGGACCAGCTGGATGAAGAACCGCGCCGTGTTCATGGAACCGAAGCCGCCGCCGGTGCTCATGAAGAACGTGTCCACGTACGGGTTGCGGTTGAGAATCTCGGCGACCTTCCTCCCGCTGCCCGCCATCTCGTAGTACGACGTGCCCTGCTGCGCGCGCAGGTAGATGTTCAGCGTGTCGTTGTCTCCGGTCGGAATGAACCCCTTCGGCACGACGACGAACATCGCGGCCGTGCCGGCCAGCACTGCGAAGAACACGACAATCATCACCGGCCGGTGCCGGAGGACGATGCCGAGGCTCCATTCGTAGAAACGGAACATCGCGGCGAACGCGCTTTCCATACCGCGGGCGAAGCGTCCCTTGCCGTGGATGGCCGCGGCGTTGAGAAACCGGCTGCAGAGCATCGGTGTGAGCGTCACCGACACCACGCCCGAAATGAGAATCGCCGCGGTAATCGTCACGGCGAACTCGCGGAACAGCCGGCCGAGAATGCCGCCCATGAACAGAATCGGGATGAAGACGGCCGCGAGCGAGATCGTCATCGACAGGATCGTGAAGCCGATCTCCTTCGACCCGGTCAACGCCGCGGCGACCGACTGCTCGCCTTTCTCGACGTGCCGCACGACGTTCTCGAGCATCACAATCGCATCGTCCACGACAAAGCCGATCGAGAGGATGAGCGCCATCATCGACAGGTTGTCGAGCGTGAAGTCGAGCAGCTTCATCACCGCGAACGTGCCGAGCAGTGAGAACGGCAGCGCGAGCGCCGGGATGAGCGTCGCCGAGCCGTTGTGCAGGAAGAGGAAGATCACACCGACCACCAGGATCAGCGTGACGAGCATCGTCCACTGGATGTCGCTGAAGGCCTCGCGGATGTTGCGCGAGCGGTCGCCGCGTACCGTCAGGTGCACCGATGGCGGCAGCTGCGCGCGGAAGGACGGCAGCAGCTTGCGGATCGCGTCGGTGACCTCGATTGTGTTGCTGCCGGGCTGCCGCATCACCTGGAGGCTGATCGAGCGCTGTCCGCCCTCCTGCTTCGTATACAGCCACGACGCGTTCGTGTTGTCCTCGACGTCGTCGAGGACGCGGGCGACCTGCGACAGCCGCAGCGGCGCGCCGTTGCGGTAGGCGACAATGAGCGGCCGGAACGCCGCCGCGTTCGGCAACTGGCCGCCCGCCTGGATGTTGTAGGTCGCGTCGTTGCCGAATAGCTGCCCGGTCGGCAGATCGACGTTCCAGTTCTGAAGCGCCTGGTCGATTTCGTTTAGCCCGAGGTTCTCGTTGCGCAGCTTCTCCGGATCGACCTGCACGCGGACGGCGTACTTCTGCGCGCCCTGCACCTGCACCTGCGAGACGCCGTTGACCATCGAGATGCGCGGCGCGATGACCGTTTCGGCATAGTCGTCCACCACGTACATCGGCAGCGTGCTGGACGTCAGGCCGAGATACATCACCGGCTGATCGGCCGGGTTGAACTTTCGGAACGACGGCGGCGTGGGCATGCCCGCTGGCAGGAGCGGCATGACGGCCGCGATCGCCGTCTGCACGTCCACGGCGGCGCTGTCGATGTCACGGCTCAGGTCGAACTGCAGCGTCACGCTGGTGCTGCCGGTCGAGCTCGACGAGCTCATCTCGTCCACGCCGGCAATGGTTGTGAGCTGCCGTTCGAGTGGACTCGCGACCGACGACGCCATCGTGGCTGGATCGCCACCCGGCAGACCGGCGCGGATGTTCAGCGTCGGCAGATCGACGCTCGGCAGGTCGCTGACCGCGAGACTGCGATAGGCGATGACCCCAAAGACCGCGATGCCGAGCATGATCAAGCTCGTCGCGATGGGACGGCGGATAAAGATGTCGGAAATGTTCACGCGTGCGGGCTCGATCAAGTTTACCTGCGCCGCTCGCGCCGTGCTTACAACCGGAGCGATTCCTTCAAACTTCTTACTTCTGACTTCTCACGCTCCTCTCTATTGCAGCTCGGCCATCGCGCCGTCAAGCCCGCGATCGAGATGGAGCTGCTCCCAGTGGAACTCCGTCTTCAGCATGTTCGCGATGTCGGCACGCGACTTCTTCGCGACAAGCATCTCGTGGACGCGGGTACGCAGCCGCAGCGTGCTGTCGCGAAACTTCCGCATCTCGGCCTTGTTCGTGACGATGCCGTGGCCGGGCACGACCGTGTCGAAGTCGAGCTGCAGCGCCGAGTCGAGCGTGGACGTCCACTCTTTCGCGCTGCCCCCGCCCGCATAGTCGATGAGCTCGGGCGTGGCGTCGCCATAGGTGAACATGTCGCCGGCGGCAAGCACGCGATCGCCCGGGAACAGCGCGACGACGTCGCCGTTCGTGTGCGCGCGTCCGAAATGATAGAGCTCGACCCTCTTGCCGCCGAGATAGACGTGCGCATGGTGATCGAACACCATCGTCGGGAGGCCCGGCTGCTTGCCGTCCACCATGTTCTCGCGCGCCTGCTCCGACGCGATCACCTGCACGTTCATCGCCTGCATCTTTGCGTTGCTGCCGCTGTGATCCGAATGATGGTGCGTGTTGATCACGTACTTGATCGGCTGGTTCGTGATCTTCTTCACCTCGGCGACGATGTTCGGGAAGTCGATCTCGAACTTGTCGTCCACGAGGACGACGCCCTCGTCGGTGACGAGCGCGGTCGTGTTCCCGGGCACGTAGTCGTTGTGGATGACGAAAAGATCCGGCGCGATCTTCACCGTGTTCAACTTCGCGGGCGCGTTGCCGAACTGCGCGTGTACGTAGACGGCGCCGAGCGCCGTCACGAACGCGCCGGCGAGACACAGACGGGCGGTCGAGCGCTTTGGCATGGGGCGAGAGTATACTCAGGAAATGTCGATCAGGCCCATCAAACGCGTCATTCAGCCGCGTCCGACGCTCGAGGGCGCCGGCGTGCACCTACGCCGCGGCTTCGGGTTCGGCGACCCGAGAGAATTCGACCCGTTCCTGCTGTTCGACGACTTCCGCAACGACAACCCCGACGAATACTTAGCTGGCTTTCCCTGGCATCCACACCGCGGCATCGAG
>CAZOIK010000043.1:0-2844 GCA_964579765.1 uncultured Bifidobacteriaceae bacterium | reverse complement strand
CACCGGCGTGATCAGCTCCGCCGTGATCGTGACGTTGTCCCCCGGCATCACCATCTCCACGCCGTCCGGCAACTGCAGGTTCCCCGTCACGTCCGTCGTCCGGATGTAGAACTGCGGCCGGTACCCGTTGAAGAACGGCGTATGACGGCCGCCCTCCTCCTTCGACAGGATGTAGACCTCGCCCTTGAACTTCGTGTGGGGCTTGATGCTGCCCGGCTTGGCGAGCACCTGGCCGCGCTCGACGTCCTCTTTTTCGACGCCGCGGAGCAGCACGCCGATGTTGTCGCCGGCGACGCCCTCGTCGAGCAGCTTGCGGAACATCTCGACGCCGGTGACGACCTTCTTCTCGGTCGGCTTGAACCCGACGATCTCGACTTCCTCGCCGACCTTCACCTTGCCGCGATCGACGCGCCCCGTGACCACCGTGCCGCGGCCCGAGATCGAGAAGACGTCTTCGATCGGCATCATGAACGGCTTGTCGATGTCGCGCTGCGGAATCGGGATGTAGTCGTCGAGCGCTTCCATCAGCTTGAGCACGCCGGCGACGCCTTCCGGGTCGCCCTGCAGCGCCTTGAGCGCCGAGATGCGGACCACCGGGATGTCGTCGCCCGGGAAGCCGTAGGTCTTGAGCAGCTCGCGCACTTCGAGCTCGACGAGGTCGAGCAGTTCCGGATCGTCGATCGCATCGACCTTGTTCAGCGCGACCACGATGTAGGGCACGTTCACCTGGCGGGCGAGCAGCACGTGCTCGCGCGTCTGCGGCATCGGGCCGTCCACGGCGCTGACGACGAGGATGCCGCCGTCCATCTGCGCGGCGCCGGTGATCATGTTCTTCACGTAGTCGGCGTGTCCGGGGCAGTCCACGTGGGCGTAATGACGCTTCGCGGTGCCGTACTCGACGTGGCTCGTCGCAATGGTCATGACCTTGGACTCGTCACGGCGTCCCTGCGACTCCGACGCTTTCGCGACCTCGTCGTACGACACGAACTTCGCCCAGCCTTTGTCGGCGGCGACCTTGGTCAGAGCGGCGGTGAGGGTGGTCTTGCCGTGATCGATGTGTCCGATCGTGCCGACGTTCACGTGCGGTTTGCTTCGGTCGAATTTTTCTTTGGCCATGCGCTTTTTCTCACTCCGGGAGCCCGTGCCCCCGGTCTCTCGCTCCGCACTCGCGGGGACCCCATTGCCCCGCTTCGTGCTCCGCGTCCGTTCTCAGCGGCCGTGCCGCTCGTGCCTTCGTCCGTTCGTTCTGGAGCCGATGACCAGGATTGAACTGGTGACCTCGTCCTTACCAAGGACGCGCTCTGCCAACTGAGCTACATCGGCCTTCGCGCCTCCGGCGCTTCGGCCGACGAGTCGGCCGGAATTCGTTCAGTGGCGTGCCCATCCGCCTTCGCGCTCCGCGCTGCGGCGGAGAAGCCGAGTTGGCCTGCCACCCGACGCTCGCGACGCGAGCAAGGGTTGGAGCGGGAGACGGGGATCGAACCCGCGACCAACAGCTTGGAAGGCTGTGACTCTACCACTGAGTTACTCCCGCCTACGCGCCGCTCGCCCGCTACCCTGATTCCCTCTCTCGTGCCGTCGTCCGACGTCAGCTCGTGGCCTGCCATCCGAAACCCTCCTTCGCGCGGTGGCTCTCCCGCGCGCTTGGGAGGGCGAAGGATGGTGGCGAGGGAAGGACTCGAACCTTCGAAGCCGCTAGGGCGACAGATTTACAGTCTGCTGCGTTTGACCGCTTCGCTACCTCGCCAATTGTTGCTGGTTGAATGTCGACTTCGAGCGTTCCCCGCAGAAGTGCTCAGTACGATGGAGCTGGCGAAGGGATTCGAACCCCCGACCTGCTGATTACAAATCAGCTGCTCTACCGGCCTGAGCTACGCCAGCCCGACAAAAGGGGAACTATAGCACTTCCCGTGCCAGCGACGCAACCCCCGGCCGCTCTCAACAGGATGGCGTACGCCTCCAACTGACAGGTCATGGACGGGTTAGACGCTGGCGGACCGCCTCAAACAATACTATGCCAGTTGCGACCGACACGTTCAAGCTTTGAACGTGCCCCCGCATCGGAATCGACACGAGCCAGTCGCACCGCTCGCGCACGAGCCGGCGCAGTCCGGCCCCCTCGGCCCCCACCACGATCGCCGTCGGCAGCGTGTAGTCGATCGCGTCGTAGCGCTGCGCGGCGTCGCCCGCGAGCCCGACGGTCCACACGCCCGCCTCCTTCAACTCCTCGAGCGCGCGCGCGATGTTGACGACGTCGGCGATCTTCACGTGCGACACCGCGCCGGCGGAGGCTTTGGCCGTCGCACCGCCAAGCGGCGCCGCATGCCGCTGCTGCCGCACGAGACCGCTCGCGCCAGCCGCATCCACCGTCCGCAGGATCGCGCCGACGTTGTGTGGATCTTCCACGCCGTCGAGCACCACGACGAGCGGCGCGCCCGCGGCGCCGCGGACGAGATCGTCCGGCGCCAGCGCATCCCGATCCTGCACAAGCGCCACGACCCCCTGGTGCACGCCGCCGCGTGCGGCGCGATCGAGCTCACTCGCCTCCACGCGCTTCACCGGCACGCCCGCCCGCTTCGCGGCCTCGAGCACCCCGCCGAGCCGCGCGTCGCCGCGGGCGGACACACGAATCGCGTCCACGCGTCCCGCACGCAGCGCCTCAATCACCGGGTTGATGCCGTAGACGATCATTGTTTTCACTGGCGCGTACGCACCGTCGCGCGTACGCACCGTCCGCCTTCAGGTGGACGCTGCGAGCGCCTCGACGAACTCCGCCGCTCGCTCGCGGCATCCCACGATCGTCGGAAGGCCCGCGCCCGCGGGAAGCTCCGCGCCGAGGTCAAT
>CAZOIK010000042.1:0-35031 GCA_964579765.1 uncultured Bifidobacteriaceae bacterium | reverse complement strand
GCTACGGACGCCTGGGCCCGCCGGCGCTCATCCCCGCCCTCGAATAAATCTCGAAGGTCTGGCCGTCGGCCGCCCCCCGCGGGAGACCGGACGGGCCATCCCGCAGACCGGACGCGCTGCCCCGCCAACCGGATGGGCGTGCCGGTGTGCGGGACGCTGCGTCCAGTGTCCGCGGAGCTCCGTCCGATGCCCGCGGAGCTCCGTCCGATGTGTGTGGAGCCCCGTCCGGTCTGCGGGAAGCTCCGTCCGATGGGCGGGGAGCTGCGTCCGGGGTGCGCGGGAGCGTTTCCGGTGTGCGCGGCAGCGCGTCCGGTGCTCGGGGAGCTGCGTCCAGTGAGCGTGGCGCTTCGATTCCATGTAGTGCAGGCCTTCAGGCCTGCCCGGCGGACCTGAAGGTCCTCACTACACCATGAGCGGACCTTTAGTGCGCGTCGGGGGCTTCGAGGAGCTTCGCGACGGCGTCTGAACGAGCGGCGGCGATCTGCGCCGCCGTCTGCCCCGCCGCATTCTTCGCGCCGACGTCGGCGCCGTGGTCGAGGCAGAGCCGCACGGCCTCGAGCGCCGCCGCCTCCGGGTCGTGTGCGGCCGCGGGACGGCCGAGTCCCGCCGCGAACATCAGCGCGGTCGCGCCGGCGCCGTTCGCGCGCGTCACGTCGGCCCCGCCCTCGAGCAGTATCCGCATCGCCGCGACGTCGAGCGCCTTCGCCGCGCGCATGAGCGGCGTCGATCCGGCGCCGAGGGCGCGGTCGCCGGTGTTGTGATACCGCGCGAGCAGGACGCCGGTCAACGCCGCGTTCGGATTGGCGCCTTTGGCGAGCATCTGCCGCAACACGGTCAGATTGTCGGTGGTGCCCGACGGCTTGCGCGTCGGCCGGTTGATCATCAGCGGCTGCGTGTGCATGTCCACGGCGGCATACACGGCCGTCATGCCCGCCGAGTCGGCGATATTCGGATCGGCGCCATGCGCCAGCAGCAGCGCCGCCGTGTCGTAGTGGCCGTTGAGAATCGCCATCACGAGTGGAGAGACGCCGTCCGGATCGGTGAGGTTCACATCCGCGTGGTGGTCGATGAGCACCCGCTCGGCGTTGACCGCGCCCTCACGCGCCGCCATCATCAGCGCCGTCAGGTGCCCGCGCGGCAGCACCGTGTTCACCATCGTCGCCAGGTTGAAGCGGAACGGCGCGAACTCCTGCTGCAGCGAGCGCGCGTCGATGTCGGCGCCGTACTCGAGGAGGACGCGAACGGCGTCCGCGTGGTTCTCGGCGGCCGCCCACATGAGCGCCGTTTCGTTCAGCCAGTGCTCGCGCGCGTTCACGTCGGCGCCGGCGTCGAGGAGCGTCGTGATGGTCGCAGGGTCGCCGGTCTTGGCGGCCGTCATCAGGACGGTCTCGCCTTCCGGCGTCGCCGCCGCCGGGTCGGCGCCGGCGTCGAGCAGCAGCCGCACCATCGCGACGTCGCCGTTGCGCGCGGCGAGCGACAGCGGCCGCACCCCGTACCGGTTCGTCGCATCGACCGACGCGCCGGCGCGCACGAGCAGGCGCACCGACTCGAGATCGTCCGCGCGCACAGCCCAGTGCAGCGCCGTCGTCCCGTCCGGCTCGCGGACGTTGACGTCCACATGCTGCGCGACGAGCGTGCGCACGTCGGCGGCCCGTTCGTGTCTGGCGGCGTCCACGAGCCGGAGATCGGCGGCCGCCGCGCCGCTCGCGACAGCGCCGGCCAGCGCGAACGCCGCGAGCCTCGTCAGCGACATCACAGGTCCAGTCGCGCGGTGCTGACGCCGAACGACGGCAGATCGACGCCGCACTTCTCGGCAATCGTCAGCAGCATGTTCGCGTTCGGCGAGTGCTCCGGCGCGACGAGGTGGCGGTTGCCCTTGAGGCCGCCGCCGGCAATCAGATGCGGCAGCGGATACGGCGTGTGGCCGTTGCCGTTGCTCATCCCGCTGCCGTAGACGAGCATCGTGTGGTCGAGCAGCGTGCCGTCGCCGTCGGGAATCGCCTTCAGCCGGTCGATGAACTTCGCGAAGAGCGAGGTGTGGTACGCGTTGACCTTCGCGTGCTGCGCGATCATCACCGGGTTGTTCCCGTGATGCGAGATCGTGTGGTGCGGCTCGGGCACGCCGATCTGCGGATACGTGCGCTGGCTGAACTCGCGCGCCAGCATGAACGTGAACACCCGCGTCAGGTCGGCCTGATAGGCGAGCGCCAGCAGGTCGAACATCAGCCCGACGTGCTCCTCGAACGAGTCCGGCACGCCGACGGGCGCATCGGGCACGGTGAGCTCGCTCGTCTGCTGTTCGGCGCGCTGGATGCGCCGCTCCACTTCGCGGATGTCGTCGAGATATTCGCCCAGCCGCGTGCGATCGCGCGGCCCGAGATCGCGGTTCAGATCCGACAGGTCGTCGCTGACGAAGTCGAGGATGCTGAGATCCTTCTGCATCCGCGCCAGGCGCTCGGCGCTGGTCCCGGCCTTCCCGAACATCCGCTCGAACACGACCCGCGGGTTGATCTCCATCGGCAGCGGCGTCGTCGGTCCCTGCCAGTTGAGCGTGTTGACGTACGCGCAGCTGTAGCCCGGCGGGCACGCGCCGACCAGCCCGGTGAAGTCTTCCGTCGCCACCTCGAGTGAGGGGAACGTCGTGTCCTGCCCGATCGCGCGCGCGACGACCTGATCGATCGTCGTGCCGTCCTGAAAGTCCGGCCCTTCGGTGCGCTTGGGCGGCACGCCCGACAGCCACGACGCCGCCGCGCCCGCATGCTGCGTCTCGAAGGTCATCTCCGGCCGCGCCAGGTTGCTGACGACGACGAGCGAGTCGCGATGGCGCTCGAGCGGCCGCAGGATCGGCGTGGACGTGAGGCCGGCGCCGTCGGCCGGCGGCGTCCACTGGTCCATGATCACGCCGTGCGGCACGTAGACGAACCCGAGGCGGCGGTGCGGCGCCGCGGCGGTCTTCGCGGCGGCGGTCAGCGCCGGCACCATGGCCTCGAGCAGCGGCAGTCCCATGGCGGCCCCGAGGCCGCGAAGGAACGTCCGGCGCGGCAGCGACAGCTTGCTGATGAACATGGCGTCCAGCCTCCCCGCTTTCAGTGCACCGCCGTGCGCCGCTCGAACGGCGCACTGTGCACGATACCAAGAACGAGCGACGAAAACCTGTAGTCCTGACGCGCGGCGTCGCGTGCGATGCCACGGACGACGGGCATGTCGTGAAACGTGAGGCTGCGGCCGAGCGCGTAGACGAGCAGCTTCTCGGTGAGCGTGCGCACGAACGTCTGCGGATGGCTGGCAATCGCCCGCCGCAGCGCGGCGACGCCGTCGAACTTCGTCCCGTCCACGAGCTCGCCGGACGCGTCGATCGGCACCCCGTCGTCCTTCGTCCGCCACGCGCCCACGGCGTCGAAGTTCTCGAGCGCGAAGCCGAGCGGGTCGATGAGCCGGTGACACGTCGCGCAGTTCGGGTTCGCGCGATGCTGCTCGAGCCGTTCGCGCACCGAGTGCGCGTCCACCATCTTCGTGTCCTCGAGCGCGGGCACGTTCGGCGGCGGCGGAGGCGGCGGCGTGCCGAGCAGGTTGTCGAGCACCCATTTGCCGCGCAGGACGGGCGACGTCCGGCCGGCGTGCGACGTCACGAGCAGCACGCTGCCCTTCCCCAGCAGCCCCCGGCGCGAGTCGTCGTTCACCGTGACGCGGCGGAACCGGCTGCCGTAGACGTTCGGAATGCCGTAGTGGCGCGCGAGGCGTTCGTTGACGAACGTGTAGTTGGCCGTGAGCAGGTCGAGCACGCTGCGATCTTCACGCATCACGCTCTCGAAGAACATCTCGGTTTCGGTCCGGAACGCCTGGCGCAGGTTGTCGTCGAAATCCGGGAACTCGTTCTGGTCGGGCGCCGTGCTCTTCAGATTGCGCAGATAGAGCCACTGCGCCGCGAAGTTGTCCACGAGCGCGCGTGACTTGGGGCTCGCCAGCATCCGGAGAACCTGCGCGTCGAGCACCGCCGGATCCTTCAGCCGTCCCTCCCCGGCGACGGTCAGGAGCTCCTCGTCCGGAATCGAGCTCCACAAGAAGAACGACAGCCGCGACGCCAGCTCGTAGTCGCCCACGCGATACGTCGTCCCGGCGGGCATCGCGTCCGGATCGCGTTCGTCGCGGAAGAGGAACTTCGCGCTGGCCAGGATGCCGCGCAGCGCGAACTCGACGCCCGCGTCGAAGGTGCCGCCTTCCCGCCCGTGTTTGTACAGCGCGAGCAGCCGCGCCATCTCCGCCTCCGTCGCGGGCCGCCGATACGCGCGCCGGGCGAGCCGGCTGACGATCGCCGTCGCGCACGAGGTCTCGTCGGCATGCGAGGTCGGACGACACGTGAAGATCGTGCGGCGGCTCGGCGTGTCGCCGGGCGACTTGGCGCCGAACGGCCCGTCGATCGTCATGCTCTCGACGTGCGGGAGGCCCGTGTGATCGGTCGCGTCCACGTTGCTGCGCAGGAACGCCTGGAGGCGGTTGCCGCCCTCCACGCCGGGCTTCTCGACGAACGTCGCGACGATTTCGTGGCGGCCGGCGGCGACGGGCACGCGGACGCGCAGGCGCGCGTCGAGCGCTTCGGCGATCTCTTCGGCGTTCACCGGCAGCACGGCGAAGTCGGCCGGCCCGCCCATCGGCACCAGATGCACGCGCGTGCCGTCGATCGAGATCTCGAGCTGCTGCGGATATTCGAGGCCTCGCACCGATCCGAGATTCGTCTGCAGCAGCTTGACCTTGATCGCGTACTCGCCGGTGAGCGGCAGCGTCACGCGCGCGAGCAGGCCGCCGCGCGTGCCGAGCGGCAGGCCCTCGATGTGCCCGGACTGCGAGGTGTCGGGCGTCACGTGGTAGGTGCGCGACGTCGCGGGAATCGACGGGTCGCCGACGGCGAGCGCGCTGATGTCGTCGGCGGCGGAGAGATACCGCTCCATCAGCGCCGGCGACACGCCGAGGACGTCGGCGACGTTGTCGAAGCCGGCCGTCGCGTCGTCGGGCGGCAGCAGCGCCGACGTGTCCACGTCGAGCGCGAGCAGATCGCGGATCGCGTTGGCGTACTCGGCGCGGTTCAGCCGGTGCAGCAGGGGCGCCCCGGGATCGGGATGCGCCGCCTCGGCGGCGTCGAGCACGCCCTCGAGCGACGACACGAGCGCCTCGGCCTGCGGGCGCGACGGACGCGCGCGGCCGGCCGGCGGCATCGCCCCGCTGTGCAGCTTCTCAATGACCTTCTCGAAAATCGCGGCGTTCTCGACGACGCCGCCCGCGAGGGCTGACTGAAGGCTGAGGCCGTCGGTCTTCAGCCGGTCGTTGTGGCACGGCACGCAGTAGCGGGTCAGCGTCGGCCGTAAATCGGGCACGGCCTCGACGTCGGTCGCCGGCGCGGGCCGCCCGCCCGCGTGGACAGCCGGGCCGCCGAGCGCCACGCAGAACGCGGCCCCCGCCAGCAGCAGACTTCCGCTCACGCCGGCGCGCACAATCATCGTACAAGGTGAAATTATACGGCACGATCCGTTACTCTCTACCTCGCCATGACCAAACACATTCGTCGGATGCTCTCGGCGGGGCTGGCGGGTTGCGGAGTGCTCACTGCGGCGCCCGCCGGGCTGTCGGCCCAGCCGGCCAACGCCTGCGAACGGCTCGCGGCGATCGCGCTTCCGAACGCGCAAATCACCGCCGCGGTTCAGGTCGGAGCGGGCGCGTTCGCCCCGCCCGCGGGACGACGCGGCGCGAGCGCGCCGTTCGCCGAGCTCGGCGCCTTCTGCCGCGTCACGACGACGACACGCGTGCCGTCGGGCGACGACGCGAAGACGGAAGTGTGGCTGCCGATCGCCGGTTGGAATCACGAGCTGCAGCCGGCCGGCGGCGGCTTCTTCGGCGGCGGCATGCCGTACGCGCGCATGCGCGAGATCCTGCGCACCGGCAGCGCGACGTCAGGCTCCGACGGCGCAATTCAGGGCGGCGGCGCGAACATCGTCCTCACGCATCCTGAGAAGCTGACCAACGTCGCCAACGTGCCGTTCCACGTGATGGTCGAGCAGGCGAAGGCGCTCGTCGGCGCGTTCTACGGCGCGTCGCCGCGCGAGACGTTCATGGACGAGTGCGGCAACGGCGGATCGCGCGACGTGCTGGCCGTCGTGCAGCGCTTCCCCGCCGATCTCGACGCCGCATCCGCGGTCGGCGCGACGAACTACGGCACGCATCACGGCCTCGCGCAGATGTGGCTGTACTGGGCGACGCACAAGGACGAGGCGAGCTACATTCCGATCGAGAAGTACCCCGCTATCCATCAGGCGGCGCTCGACGCCTGCGACATGAAAGACGGCGTGAAGGACGGCGTCATCGAAGATCCGCCGCACTGCAAGTTCGATCCCGGCGTGATGCTGTGCAAGGGCGCCGACGGCCCGACGTGCCTCACCGCACCGCAGGTCCAGGCGGTGCGGACCATCTACGAGACGCCGCGCCACGCGCGCACGCACGCCGCGCTCTACGGCCCGATGGAGCCCGGCAGCGAGATGTCATGGCCCGACATGACCGCCAAGCCGCAGCCGTATCCGTACGCGGAGCTCTATTACCGCTTCTTCGTCTTCCACGATCCGAAGTGGGACTACAAGACGTTCCGTCCGGACTGGGCCGCGGACGTCGATCGCGCCGACGCGCCGGAGAACCTGCCGATCAACGCGACGAATCCGAACATCGCGCCGTACATCGATCACGGGGGCAAGCTGATCATGGTCGGCGGGTGGAACGACGATCTCGGTCCCGGCAACAACGTCACGTATTACGAGAACGTCGTCCGCACGATCGGCAAGGCGAAAGCCGACAAGGGCATGCGCCTCTTCATGGTGCCGGGCATGCACCACTGCTTCGGGCTCGAGGTGCCGTCAACGTACAAAGTGGATTTCGATCTCCCCGGCGCGGTCACCGCGTGGAAAGCCACCGGCAAGGCGCCGGATCAGATCGTCGTGACGACGACGCGCAAGGGCGAGCCGCCGCGGCGCCGGCTCGTGTGCGCGTATCCGAAGGTGTCGCAGTACACGGGCCGCGGCGACACCGGCGACCCGTCGAACTTCAGCTGCATCCAGCCGCGGTCGTAACGCCGCGAACGTAGGGCCGGCCTATTGGTTGCCGCCGCGCCCAGCCTGCGTGCTGCTTCGCGCGCCTTCGTACGTCGCGTGGTGGATGCGCGACTTGAAGCGCCATCCGGCTGGCGTCTTCTCGTACGTGTCCTCGTAGTACCCGTCGTGCTCGATCTTGTTCTTGTCTCCGCCCAATCCGATCATCAGCATGTTGACCTGCCCCTTCGCCCCTTCGGGCGTCGGCTCGATGATGTGATTGACGTAGAGGTGATGCACGCCCTGCTTGATCCAGCCGGCGCCCGTGCACCCGTTCGGCCCGCCGCCTGACGCCCGCGCAAGCTCGTCGCGTCCCTGGAACTTGCGACCGAGCTTGCCGTTCTGAAACGGCTGGAAGTAGCCGTCCGCCGTGAAGAGATCGGCGTAGTCGTACCCGTTGTTCGAGCACGTGTCGATGTACTGCGCGTACTTCGCGACGAGCTGCTGGATCTGGATGTAGTCGAGCGCGGTCAGCTCGACCGTCTTCGCCTTCGTGGCCGACTTGTCCTGCGCGTGCGCCGCTGGAACGGCGACACACGCGGCGATCAGGAGCGCGCCTAACGTCTTCACAGTCATATGTCCCTCGCTTATCGATTCTGCGGAGCCGCGGGCGTGGCGGGCGGCTCTCCCTGCGTCTGCTGGCCCTGCCGGCCGCGGCCACGTCCGGGCGGCGGGGGCGGCACTTCGGCGTGCGACGGCGTGAACGTCCGCGTCTTGAACTTCCAGCCCTGCGGCGTCTTCACGTACTCGTCGTCGTAGCGCCCGCCGAGCGCGATGCCGCCGGGCCTGCCGGGTTCGGGAATGTCGATGATGACCGCGTACTCCTTGCCAATCGCGCCGCCCGGCGCGGGCTCGATCACGTGATTGGTGATGAAGTGCCGCGTGTAGTGCGCCCCGTGCGGCTGCCCGTTCGCGAGCGCGGCGAGGTTGTCGTGGCCTTCGGTGTGCGGACGCGTGAACACCGCGCCCGGCGCGAAGAGCTTCGCGTACGACTCGCCGTTGTCGGTGTTCTCGTCGAGCCCGTACGGATAGCTCGACACGAGCTGCTCGATCTCAAAATAGTCCTGCGGCGTGAGCTGCGGCGTCTTCGCCACGGCCGGCGCCGCCTTCGATTCGGCGCGCAGCCCGGCGGCGGCGATGATGCCCGCGCCGATGACGGCCGCGCCCAGGGTCTTAGCAATCGTTCCTCGCGTGAGTGTCATAAGTGTCTCCCTAACGCGCGCCTGCCGGCCACACGTCAACCTTCGATTCCCAGTACGTCCGCTTCTTGAAACGCCACCCTTCCGGCGTCTTCACGTAGACGTCGTCGTACTGCCCGCCGTGCGTCACGACGTTCGGCCGTCCGACGATGCCGACGTCGAGAATCGGCGCCGAGACCTTGCCGATCGCGCCGCCGTCGGCGGTCGGCGTGATGACGTGGTTCATCGCGAAGTGGCCCAGCATGAGCGGATTGCGCCCGCCGCCGCGCGCGAGCGCCGCCAGCGCTTCGCGCCCCTGGTACGAGCGGCCGTTCGGGCCCTGGTTCGTCCCGACGAAGATCCCGTCGGGCGTGTACAGATCGGCGTAGGCGTAGCCGTAGTTCTCGCCGCTGTCGAGTGCCCACGCGTACTTGCGGACGAGCTGGCGGATCTCGATGTAGTCCATCATCGAGAGCGAGGGCGCCGCGGTCTTCGGTGTGTCCTTCGCGCGCGCCTCGATGCCGAGCGCCAGGGCGAGCACGCCGACGACCGCACAGGCGAGCGCTGTTCGTCTGACCATCAGTTGTCCTTTCTGCCGTTTGTCCGCGCCACGTCGTAGACGTCGCGCGGGCCGAGCGTCGAGGGGACGAACGTACGCTTCCTGATACGCCAGCCGTCCCGCGTCCTGGCATACACATCGTCGTAATGACCACCGCTTTGAATCACGCCGGGATTCCCGTTCTCGCCGACCTCAATCCAGACGACGTAGACACGGCCCGTGGCGCCGCCCGGCGCCGGCTGCAGGATGTAGTTCGTCAGGTACTCGCGGACGTACGCCGGTCCGCGGTGCGTGAGATCGCCGTCGGCAAACGCGGCGAGCTGCACGCGTCCGCTGATGTCGTAGGGGTGCGCGGTGTGGACCGTGAACATGCCGTCCGTCGTGAACAGCTGCGCGTACGCGTTGCCGCGATCGGCGGCCGTGTCGAGCGCATAGGCCGAGCGCGCGATCAATTGCTGGATGTCGATGTAGTCCGCGGCCGACAGCGCATTGGCGGCGCGGCGCGCGACGGCGGGCGCCGCACCAGCAGGCGCCGCGGCCACGGCCGGTGGCGGCGGAGGCTCTGCCGGCGGCTGCGGACCCGATCGCGGCGGGAACAGCCGCCTCGTTTTGATCCGCCAGCCGTCAGGCGTCCGCACGTAGGTGTCCTCGTAGTGGCCGCCGAGAAACAGCGAGCTCGCCTTGCCGTGCTCGCCGTTGTCGATCACTGCGAGAAATTCCTTGCCGCGCGCGCCCTCGGCCGTCGGCTCGATCACGTGGTTGGTGAGGTAGTGGCGCACGAACTCCGGGCCGCGCGGCTGAATCTGTCCCAGACGCACGAGCTCGGCGTGGCCGTTCGCGCCGGCGAACGACCCGTCCGACGTGTAGAGGTTCGCGTACGCCTCGCCGTTCTCGCCCTTGCCGTAGCCGGAGTCTAGCGCGTGGCCATAGCTCGAGACGAGCTGCGCGATCTCGAGGTAGTCCGTCGCGGTGAGCACCGACTGCTGCGTCGGCGGGATGTAGTTCGCCGCGGGCGGCAGCGGCGCGCTCGTGTCGATCGGCGCCGGACTCGCGGGAATCCTCGGCGGCGGCAGCGGCAACGGATCGGCGCCGCTGCGCGACGGAATGAAGTCGCGCTTCTTGAATCGCCAGCCGACGGGCGTCTTCACGTAGACGTCTTCGTAGTGTCCGCCCGTGCGCGCGAGCTCGCCGGCCTTTTGTCCAATCTGATCCCAGCCGTTGACCGGTCCGCCCGCGCGTCCACGTCCCTGCCCGCCTCCCGTCCGCGGAATGTCCCAATTGAGCTCGATCAGATATTCCTTGCCGATCGCGCCGTCGGGCGTGGGCTCGACGACGTGGTTCATGATGTAGTGCACGGTGTTGTTCGGTCCGAGCTTTCCGCCGCGCGCGAGCGCCGCCAGCAGCGCGCCCCCCCGCGCGTACCGCCGCATGAACACGACCTCTGCGGAAAACAGATCCGCGTAGTCGTAGCCGTTGTTGTTGCCCGTGTCCACGGCGAACGCGTAGCGGGCGACGAGCTGCCGGATCTCGACGTAGTCCATCGGCGTCAGCGCCATCGGCTTGCGCGCGTCGCCGTGCTGTCCGCTCAGGGCGGCGACTGTCCCCGCCGCCAACAGAGCTGCCATCGTTGTTCGCTTCATATGCGTTCCTCGTCCGGCTGAAGCCGGACACTACGGACGTATCCCCTGTCCCTCACGCGCGACGTAAAAGCGATCGGCCGCCAGGCCGCTCGCCGTCTCGACCGCGCCGCTCGGCCATCGAATCTCAACGCGTTCCATCCGATCCGCCGCGCCCAGCCCGACGTGCGCGCGCAGATCGTTCTGCGACGCGTAGCTGCCGCCGCTACGCACTTCGACCAGCTGCCGCCGTCCACCCGCCGTGACGACGACGCGCGCGCCGATCGCGTCGCGGTTGCTCTTCGATCCGACGAGCCGGAACGTCGCCCAGTGTCCGCCCGTGCTCTCGTTGTGCAGCAGCGTCGGCCGGTCGTTGATGTTGCTGACGACGACGTCGAGGCGGCCGTCGTTGTCGTAGTCGCCGAACGCGGCGCCGCGGCTCGACTTTTCGATCAGCAGGCCGCCGCCGATCGCGTCGGTGACGTTCGCGAAGCGGCGCCCGTCGATGTTCCTGAACACCTGCTTCCGCTGCGCGTACTTCGTGCCGATGCCGTGCGCGTCCACCTGCGGATAGACGTGGCCGTTCGCCGTGAAGATGTCGAGCAGGCCGTCGTTGTCGAGATCGACGAACCCGACGCCCCAGCCCATGTACGGTCCCGAGCCCGCCGCCAGGCCCGTGCGGTACGAGACGTCGTTGAAGAACCCTCCGGCGTGGTTCTCGTACAACGTGTTGTAGTCGTGCGAGAAGTTCGTGACGACCAGATCCAGCAGGCCGTCGCCGTTGTAGTCGCCGGCATCGACGCCCATGCCGGCCTGCTCGCGGCCGTCGCCGCTCACGGCGACGCCGGCGACCAGCGCCTTCTCGGTGAACGTCCCGTCGCCGTTGTTGTGGAAGAGGAAATTCGCCGTCGAGTCGTTCGCGACGTAGAGGTCGGGCCAGCCGTCGTTGTCGAGATCGGAGAACAGCACGCCAAACCCTGGATAGCCGGGGTCCTTGACGTGCGCGGCGGTCGTGACGTCGGTGAACGTGCCGTCGCCGTTGTTCTTGTAGAGAACGTCCGGTTCGCCCTCGAGGCTCTTCGGCCCGCAGTAGACGTCGATGACCAGGAACCGGCAGCCGGCCGTCTCGCCGCGACGCGGGATCTTCGCCTGGTTCCACTTGACGTAGTTGGCGACGTAGAGATCGACGAAGCCGTCGCGGTTGTAGTCGCCGAACGCGCAGCCGCTGCCCCAGTGGCCGTCGTTGCCGGTCCGCGAGCGGCGCGTGACGTCGCTGAACGTGCCGTTGCCGTTGTTGTGAAACAGCGCGCCGCCGCCGATGCCGGTGACGTAGACGTCTGAGAATCCGTCGTTGTCGTAGTCGGCGACGCAGACGCCGTTGCCCCACCCGCGACGCGTCATCCCGCTGCGCGCGGTGACGTCGTCGAAATGTCCCTTTCCGTCGTTGTGGTAGAGCGCGAGCATCGGATCGCCGCCCTGCGCGAGATGCTCGCGCGTCGATCCGTTGACGATCAGGAGATCGAGGCGGCCGTCGTTGTCGTAGTCGAGCCAGGCCACGCCGCTTCCGTTCGCATCGACGATGTAGTCCTTGGAGACGTCGCCGCAGACGTTGAGCAGCGTGACGCCAGCCTGCGACGCGACGTCCACGAGCTTGACGGCGAACTCGGCCGCATGCAGTGAGCCGCCGACCGTGCACACGGCGCCCATCGCGACGATGACTGCCAGCGCGAGAAGGCTGCCCGGTTTCTTCAAGTGAATTGGCAAAGTCCGCAGGGAGCATCGGGCAATTCCGACGCCCTGTCAATGGGCTAGACTTGGCTGCCGATGGTTCCCAGGCCCGTTGTCGCGCTGCTGCTCGTGTGCAGCGCCGGCGCGCCCGCCCTCGCCGCCCCGGCACCACAGGCGTGCCAGGCCGGCCCGTGCGCGCCCGCCGACTTCTGGGCGGCCGCCACCGAGATTCATCAGCTCAAGTCCGGCTTCGTGGACGCCCTCCGGCAGTTCGCCGAGTCGGCCGGCGGATCGTACGGCGACGAAGGACGCCGGCTCACGCCGCAGCTCGACGCACTCCAGCGCGCGCTCGACGCCTGGGACGGCGCGATTGCCGCCTACGAGGCCGCCGCGCGTTCGGCCCCGAGCAGCGCCGACGTGCATGCGGCGTTCGGATCGGTCTATCTCGATCGCTCGCGTCTCGATGCCGCGGCCCGCGAGCTCGAGACGGCCGTGGCGCTCGACGCGCGCCGCGCCGACCTGCACGAGATGGCGGCGATCGCGTACGGCCTCGCCGGGAACGCGGGACGCTCGCTCCAGGAGCTCGAAAAAGCATCCGCCCTGGCACCCGACAACGCCGCGTCGCTGTACCGTCTTGCGCAGGCGCTGGCCGCCTCGGATACTCCACATGCCCTCGACGTGGCGCACCGCGTCGAGGCCGCGCATCCTGTGCCCTCGTCGGGCCAGCCCGACGCGCCGGCCGTCCAGTTCGAGCGCATCGGCCTGCTCCGTCAGGCCGCAGGCGTCGCGCCGATCTTTCCGCCGGCGCGCTACGTCCCTGGATTTCGCGCCGTCGAGCGCGGACAGTACGCCGAGGGTCTCTCGAGCCTGCGCGCGGCGATCGCGGCCGATCCGCTGCTCGCGAACGCGTCGAGCGCCGCCACGGCCGCCGGAATCAGGCTGCGGCAGGGACAACTGCAGGCCGGGCTGAGCGCGCTGCGCGCCGCCCTGGCGCAGATGCCTGACGCCGAGACCGAGCGCGTCGCGGGCCTGGCGTACTGGGCCGACGAACAGTACGACAAGAGCATCGCGGCGTTGACGGCCGCCGTCGAGGCGAACGGCCAGGACGAACGCGCACGCATCGCGCTCGCCGACGTCCTGGTCGCCGCCGGGAAGCCTGGCGAGGCCGAGCGCGTGTTGAAGGAGACCGTGCAGGCGATGCCTGACTCTGGCCTGGCGCACTATCGCCTCGGTCAGCTCTATCAGTCGCAATCGCTCGTGCCCCCGGCCATCGCGGAGTTCGAACGGGCGACGACCTGCAGCCCGATGATTGGCCTCGATCATCTCTTCGACACGATCGGCGGCCTGTATGTCACGCAGGCGGATTTCGATCGCGCCGTGGCGGCGTATCGCCGTCGCATCGACGTCAACCCGAACAACGGCGAGGCGCACCGCAAGCTCGGCGAGATCTACGCGCTCCAGGGGCGCGACGACGCGGCGCTCGTCGAGTTCACCGTGGCGCAGTGGCTCAACCCGCGCGACGCCGACGCGTTGACGGCAGCCAGCCAGGCGTACCTCCGCATGGGCCGGCTCGCCGACGCCGTGCGCGCCTCGCGGGACGCGCTCGCGCACAACGCGTCTCAGCAGAAAGCGCGGTTCGTGCTCGGCACGGCGCTGACGCGGTTGGGCGATGCGCAGCAGGGGCAGCGGGAACTGGAGCGCTTTCAGCGCGAAGTGGACGACTCGGCCGCCGAGCGCCGGCGCACGGCGGAGATCAACGAGAGGCTCCACGAGGCCGCTCGTCTCGAGTCGGCCGGCGACGCGGCGCAGGCCGCGACCGTGCTGCGAGGCGCGGCCCAGGCGTTACCAGGGGACGCTCGAGTCGAATTTCAGCTGGCAAAGGTGCTCGTGAAGACGGGACAGCCGCAGGACGCCCTCGACCATCTCGCGCAGTCACATCCGTCCGACGACGACGCGGAGGCGCACCGGGTGGCCGCCGACGCGTACGCGGCGCTCGGCCGCATCGACGCGCGCGACCGCGAAGAAACCCGCTACCGTCAACTGGTCGAGAAGCAGAAGGAAGATCGTCTGAGGACGCGGCCGCTGCTACGGTGAGAGGCGGAATCGATCGATTTGGTGAATTGGTGATTTGGTGATCTCAAATCGCGAGATCACCAAATCACCAGACGAGTCGATCGAGCGTCGCGTCGCTTAGAAGTTGATCTGCGCGCTCAGCTTGTAGAGCCGGCCGTCCATGATGCGCTGCGGCGTCAGCCACGCGCCGTACGCGGCGTTGAACTGCATCACCGGGCTCACGTTGAACAGGTTGTAGACGTCGGCGTTGACCGTGATCTGCAGCATCCGCAGGTGCAGCGGCTTGCTGAGGCGCAGATCCATTTCGTTCTCCCGATCCCCGTACACCGTGCCCGGGGCGATCAGGTTCACCGTCACGTTCGGCTGGCCGCCAGAGAGCGAACGGCCGAGCGAGGGCTGCACGAGCGCATTCGGCACGACGTAGTTCGCGGCCACCATCGGTCCGGGCACGCTCTGCATCGTCGCCGCGATCCTGACGTCGGCCTTCGGCACCTCATACGTGCCGAGCATCTTGAACTGAGTCTGCCCCATCCAGTTCGTGGCCTGCGAGCAGTACGGCCCGCCCACCGGCGTGGCCGCGGGCGGCGCGGCGCCGAATTCGCCGATCGGCGTCGCATTCGGCGCGGTCGCCAGGACGTTGCAGAAGTTGGTCACCGTCTGCCCCGTGCTGACGCCGCCCTGGAGCAGGATGCCGTGCTTCAGGCGCGCGTTCACGCTGACGTCCACGAACTGATCGTGCTCGTACTGGCCGCCGAGTTTGTCGGCCAGCGTGATGTAGTTGTTGGTCTGGCCGAAGAACGCCGGGTTGGTGTCGTAGAGGCCGCTGATCGTGTACCCGCCGCCGTTCGGCAGGCGCGCGTCGGTCGGCGCCGTGATGCTGAACGGGCTGAACGACGCGGGCGTGACCGCGAGATTCTGCTCGACCTGGAAGTTGCCGTACCAGCGCAGGTAGTAGCCGACTTCGACGCCGACGCCCTGCGTCAGCTGCTGATCAACCGCGGTCGAGAACTCCCAGTTGTACGCCCGGTTGCCCCAACCGAAGCGCGTGTCGGGGTCGAACTGCGTCGCCGACGTGGGCAGGCCGAAGTTGAGGCTCGAGACCGACTGGCACTCGCCGTTGGCCGTCAGGACCGTCAGCGTGCAATCCGGGACGAAGTTGTGATTGGCGTCGTTCCAGCCGCGCGTGACGGTGTTGATGATGCCCGCCGGGTTGCCGGTGTCGCTGACGCCGAGCACGTACTTCCCGAGGTTCACCTTGATCGCGGTCTTCCCGTTGCCGAACAGATCGTAGGCCGCGCCGAGCCGCGGGGTGATGTCCTTGACGTTGATGCCGGTCACCTCCGGGAACGTCAGGTTGCGGTTCGGCTGCAGCGGCGCCGGACCCAGCGTCTGCACCGGATAGCCGGCGTTGAACTGATCGTACCGGACGCCGAGGTTCATCGTCAGGCGCTGCATCGTCCAGCGATCCTGCGCGAAGAGCCCGATTTCGCCGTTCAGCTGCGACCCGCCCGTGATCGGCGTGCCGTACATCGTGATCAGGTTCGGGATGCCGTTGTTGAAGCGGTAGTACAGGTTCGACGTGTTCGACGTCGTGGTGCTGTGGACGTTCGCCCAGCTGTCGCTGAAGCCGAACTTGAACGCGTGCGCGCCGGTGACGTACGAGACCGAACCCACCGCGCTCCAGATGCTCTGATCCGTGAAGCCGAGCGTGCCGCCGACGCCGCCGTCGCCGCCGCGGCCGCGATAGAACAGGTTGTTCGACTGTTCGAGCACCGGAATCAGCGTGTTCCACGTCGTGCCGAACCCGGTGTCTCCGAGATCCGGGCGGTTGCCGAACGCTTCACCGCGGTTCGCGATGCGCGCGTCGATGAGCAGCTTGCTCGAGACGGTGGACGTCCACCCGCCCTGAAGGAGCCGCAGCTTGGGGAACCGGTAGGCGACGACGGATTCCGTCGAAACGCCCGCGCGGCCGTCGTCCCAGTTGCGGGTCTGATCGTCGGCATAGAACGAGAACTTGTTCTTCGGCGTCGCCTGCCCCGTCAGGCGCGCGCCGATGCTGTTCTGGGTGATGTGGAACGCTTCCTGATTGTTCATGTCCGCCGCGTACGCCCACTTCGTCGGATCGCCGGCGTTGAGGTTGGCGTACTGGCCGGCGATGTAGTTCTGATTGCTCTGGACGCGGCCGGACGCGAAGAACCACAGCTTGTCCTTCACGATGGGACCGCCGACGGCGGGATCGACGTCGTACGCCAGCTTCATCGCATTGGGCGCGGGCAATCCGGCCGCCTGCAGTTCCGGCGTCAGGTTGTTGTTCTGCCACCAGCGGTTGACGCCGGTCGCGAAGAACGACCCGCCGAACTTGTTGCCGCCTTCCTTGGGCACGATGTTGATCAGCGGGCCGTCGAACGCCAGTTCCGCCGTCATGGAGCTGTAATCGACCGTGACTTCCTGCGCCGCGCTCGTGTCGGGCACGTAGTTCGAGAACTCGCCCGGCGACAGCACGTTGCCGAGGCGGACGCCGTCGTACTCGAGGCGCGTGTCATACGTGCGGCTGCCGTGAATCGAGAACGTCGTGTTCTGGAGGTTGTTCGTGCCGCCGACGTCCTGCAGGCCGCCGCGTCCGGGCTGCGCCGAGGTGACGCCGGGGATCAGCACGATTTCGTTGATGTGGCTGCGCCCCGCGGGAATCGTGTCGATGACCTGCTGCGAGAACACGCGCTCCTGCTGGGAGCTCTGCACGTCCACGACCGGCGACTGGCCGCTGACCGTCACCGTTTCCGACACGTTGCCGAGGCTCAGGTCCGCGTTCACCGTCGCGACGAACGAGCCCTGCAGCACGATGCCCTCGCGCTTGTACGTGTTGAACCCCGACAGGGTGAACGTCACGGTGTACGTGCCGGGGCGCAGGTTCTCAATCTTGTACTGGCCCGTCGCGTCGGTGACGACGGAGCGGACCTTCTCGATCAGCGCCGGGCTCGAAGCCTCGACGGTGACGGCGGGCAGCACGGCGCCCGACGAATCCTTGACAGTGCCGGCGATCGACGCGCCGGTCACGGCCTGGGCAAACACCGCCGCCGGCGCGAACGCCGCCAGGCTGAATGCACACAGGCAGATCAATCGCTTCACTACAGACATCTTCACGTCCTCTCTCTCTCCGTCAGACCTATCGAGTTGTCAGAGCGATTCCCACGCGCCGTGATGTGACGCGGGGGCAAATTCTAGGAACGTGAAGAATTGCAGTCAAGATCAAACGCAGCCCTGTCGAGAGAAATTCTCGCGACAGCGGCAAGTGATCTGATTTATTGGATTAGCTTGAATAAAGATCTCGAAAGCCGGAGCTAATGAAACCATCCGCAAGGCAGGCACCAGGGATTCGGATCCGCGGGGATGCTGATCGTGCCGTCGGCGTATCCCGGAAAGACCGTGCCCGTGGCCACGTGATAGTTCGACGCCGGCAACCCGAGATACGTCCAGTTGAACGTGGACGTGAGATTCAGGCTCGCGATCGGCTGCGACGAGCCAGCGGCCAGCACGTTCCACGTCTCGACGCTGCTGCCCGTGCCGCTCCCGAGCTGCGCGCTGGCCGTCCCCTGCAGCGAGCCGCCGACGATCTGCATGTCGCGACGCACGCCCGAACTGCACGCCACGTTCAGCACGCGGCTGATCTGGCACGTCCCCATCGTCAGCGTCAGCTGCCCCGCGGCGTTGACGCCGGTGTATTCGCAGCTCGTGCCGTTGCCCTGCGACGTGATGGTCGCGTCCATCGTGCTCTCGCCCGCCAGCGCCACGAGGAACACGTCGCGCCGGCCGATCGCGTTCTGCAGGTCGGCGCCGACGCACTCGCCGCCGCTCACCGCCGTCAGCGCAGAGAACGCCTGCCAGGCGCCCGCGACCTGCGTCGCCGACGGAGCGGCGGGAGGGGGGCTCGAGCACGACGCGAGCGCCACGGCCGCACACGTCACCGCTCCGAGCGCTCGGATGAGCCTGCTGCGTGTCATGGGGATGAGAGTAAGAGTACTCGATGACGCCGGTCAGCGGATGCCGGCGGCCGTCGAGGTGGCCGGCGACGCCGCGCCGGCCGCGAGCTGCCGCAGGAGCGCGGCCGCGCTCTCGTGGACGACCGGCGACGCGACGACACCCCCGCGTCCGCGGCCGCCGGTGCCGACGCCGAGCGCGATGTCGAGCGGCGTCCTGCCCTGCCGATCCTTCACGTCGAGCCTGGCGCCATGTTCGGCGAGGTACCGGACGAGATCGTCAGACGTGCTGACGGCCAGATGCAGCGCGCTCTCGCCGGCCGCGTTCTGCGCGTTCACGTCGGCGCCGTGCTCGACGCAGATTTTCGCCGCCGCGAGCGCGTCGTGCGGCGACTTGCGGCGGTTGGCCGTGGAGGCGAACAGCAAGGCCGTCATGCGGCTCGACATCGCGCGGTTGACGTCGGCGCCGTGATCGAGCAGCACGTTCAGCATCTCCACGTCGCCGCTCCTGGCGGCGCGCATCAGGGGCGTCGCGCCCGCGCCGAGCGCGGCGTCGCCGAAGTTGTGCTGCCGCGGGAGCAGCGGCGCCTTCAGCCCCGCGTTCGCGTTGGCGCCGTGCGCCAGCAGCGTCGCCACCAGGTCGACCGCCGCATGCGACGTGTTGCCCCTCGGCGAGGGCCGGTTGGTCAGCGGGTCCATCGTGTGCATGTCAACGGCCGCGTACACCGCCGCCATGCCGCTGGCGTCGGCGACATTGGGGTCGGCGCCCTTCTCGGCGAGCATCTTCGCCACGCCGTAGTGCGCGTTGATGATCGCGATCACGATCGCGCTCATGCCGTCGGGATCCGTCGCGTTCAGGTTGGCGCCGAGCTCCGCCAGCGTCCGCGCGGCCTCGAGCGATCCCTGGCGGGCCGCGTACATCAGCGGCGTCAACCCGCCCTTGGGGAGCGCCGTGATGACCATGGTCGCCGCGTCCACCTTGACGTTGGGGAAATGCAGAACGTTCGCCGGCGCGTCGAGATCCGCGCCGTGCCCGGCGAGCAGCCTGACGACGGCCGCGTGGTTTTCGGCGGCCGCCCACATGATCGCGTTCTCGCCGAAGTCCTGTTCGCGCGCCGACGCGTCGGCCCCGCGATCGAGGAGCAGCTTGACGGCGTCGGGGTTGCCGGTGCGCGACGCCGTCATCAGCACGGTCTCGCCTGACGGCGTGGTCGTGTTCACGTCGGCGCCGGCGTCGAGGAGCGCGGCAATCATCGCCGGTTCGCCGTTGGCGGCCGCCAGCGCGAGCGGCGTCACGTCGTAGCGGTTCGTCGCGTTGACCTTCGCGCCCGCGCGCAGGAGCGCGCGCACGGTGGGCAGGTCGTTCCCGCGCACCGCCCAGTGCAGGGCCGTGGTGCCGTCGGCCTCGCGCGCGTTGACGTCGGGATGCCGGTCGAGCACCGAGCGGATGGCCTCGGCGTCGCCGCTCCTGACGGCGTCGAAGAGCGACGTCGCCTGCCCGGCGTGCAGAGACACGGCCAGGGCCACCGCGACGGCCGCCGTCGCGCCGGCCCGCAGGACGTTAGAGATCGACAGGGCCGGTGCTCGCACCGAACGAGTCCAACGGCACGTCGTAGAGATGCGCGAGCGTCAGCATCGCGTTCGCGCTCGGCTGCGCCTGCAGCACGACGTGGCGGTTGCCCTTGACGCGGCCGTTGAGGCCGCCGACCATCGCCAGCGGAAGCGGCGACGGCGAATGGACGTTGCCGTTGCTCATGCCGCTGCCGTAGAGGATGAGCGAGTGATCGAGCAGCGAGCCGTCGCCGTCGGGCGTGGACCGCAGGCGCTCGACGAACTTCGCGAACAGCCCGACGTGGTAGTTGTTGATCTTCGCGTGCCCGGCGATCTTCTCGGGCTTGTTGCCGTGGTGCGAGATCGAATGATGCGGCTCGGTGACGCCGATCTGCGGGTAGGTGCGCTGGCTGACCTCGCGCGCCTTCATGAACGTGAACACCCGCGTGAGATCCGCCTCGAACGCCAGCGCCATGAGCTCGTAGAGGATCATGGCGTGCTCCTCGAACGACTCGGGGATGCCGACCGGCGCGGCCGGCACCTCGAGGTGCGAGTCGGCCTGCTTCTCCGTCAGCTGAATGCGGCGCTCGACCTCGCGCACGTGGCTCAGGTACTGATCGAGCCGCGCGCGGTCGCCGGCGCCCAGGCCCCCTTCGAGGTCCTCGAGGTCCGCCTTCACCAGGTCGAGCACGCTCTCGTCGGTGTGGATGCGCGCGAGCCGCTCCTCGCGCGTCGCGCCGCCGCCGAACATGCGGTCGAACACGACCCGCGGGTTGATCTCCATCGGCAGCGGCGTGGTCGGGTTCTGCCACACCAGCGTGTTCATGTAGTTGCAGCTGTAGCCGGGATCGCACGCGCCGACGAGCCCCGTGAAATCCTCCGTCGCCACTTCCATCGACGGGAAGTTCGTGTCCTGGCCATGGTGCTGCGCGATGATCTGATCGATCGTCGTCCCGGCCTTGAAGTCAGGACCATCGGTCCGCTTCGGCGCCTGGCCGGTGAGCCAGGAACCCGAGGCCGCGGCGTGGCTGCCCGTGTTCTGCAGCGGCGCCGACAGGTTGCTGACGACGGTCAGCGCCGACCGGTACGGCTCGAGCGGTTTGAGAATCGGCGTGAACTCGAAGTCCGCGCCGGCGGTCTTCGGCGTCCAGTCGTCCATGATGACGCCGTGCGGCACGTACACGAACCCCAGGCGCGGCTTCACGTTCGCGGCGGTCTTCGACATGGCCGAGAGCGCCGGCACCATCGACTCGAGCAGCGGCAATCCAAGCGCCACCCCCATCCCGCGAAGGAAGGTGCGGCGCGGCAGGGACAGCTTGGAGATGAACATCGGGCTACCCTTTCATGCGCATCTGAAACGGCGTGCTGTCCACGATCCCCAGCACGAGTGACGAGAACCGGTAGTCGGCGCGCTCCGACTCCCGGACGATGCCGCGGACGACCGGCAGATCGTAATACGTGATTTCCCGCCCGAGCGCGTACGTGAGCATCTTCTCGGTCATCGTGCCCACGAAGATCTCGGGACGTTTGAGGATCGCCCGGCGCAGCGTGACGACGCCGTTGACCGGGGTGCCGTCGGCCAGCTGCCCTGACGCGTCGATCGGCAGGTCGCCGTCGCGGCTGCGCCACGCGCCCACCGCGTCGAAGTTCTCGAGCGAGAAGCCGATCGGGTCCATCACCTTGTGACAGCTCGCGCACGCGGGGTTGGCGCGGTGCTCTTCCATCCGCTCGCGCAGCGAGTGCGGCGCGCCGTCGTCGGCCTTGTCCTTGAGCGGCGGGACGTTGGGCGGCGGCGGCGGGGGCGGCGTGCCGAGGATGTTGTCGAGAATCCACTTGCCGCGGACGACCGGCGACGTGCGATCGGCGTGCGAGGTGACGAGGAGGATGCTGCCCTGCCCGAGCAGGCCGCGCCGCCTGTCGTCGGTGACGGTCACGCGGCGGAAGCGGCTGCCGTAGACGCCGGGGATGTGGTAGTGCCGCGCGAGCCGCTCGTTGACGAACGTGTAGTCGGCCGTCAGCAGATCCAGCACGCTGCGGTCCTCGCGCATGACGCTGTCGAAGAAGAGCTCCGTCTCACGCTGGAACGACTGGCGCAGGTTGTCGTCGAAGTCCGGGAACTCGTTCTTGTCGGGCTCGGCGGTGCGCACGTTGCGCAGGTAGAGCCACTGCCCCGCGAAGTTCGAGACGAGCGCGTCGGCGCGCCGATCCGCGAGCATGCGCCGGACCTGCGCGTGCAGCACCGCCGGATCGCTCAGTTTGCCGGCCTCCGCCACCTTCAGCAACTCGTCGTCTGGAATGCTGCTCCACAGAAAGAACGACAGCCGCGACGCGAGCTCGAGATCGCTCACGCGACAGGGCGTGCCCCGCGCGACGTTCGGCGGATCCTGCTCGACGCGGACGAGGAACTTGGGGCTGGCGATGACGCCGCGAATCGCCATCTCGATGCCGGCGTCGAAGCTGTGGCCCTTGCGTCCGTGCTGATAGAAGTTGACGAGGCGATCGATCTCGGCGGCGGTCGGCGGACGCCGGAAGGCGCGATGCGTCAGCGTGGTGATGATCGTGCGCGCGCACGGCAGCTCGTCGGCGGCGCTGGCGGGCCGGCACGAGAAAATCCGGCGGCGGCTCGGGGTGTCGCCGGACCCGGTGGCGTCGAACGGCCCGGTGATCGACACGCTCTCGACGTGCGGCAGGCCGAGGTGATCGGTCGCGATGAGCGTGCTGCGCAGGAACGGCTGCAGCCGGTTGCCGCCCTCGGCCGACGAGGTCTGCAGGAACGCGACGCCGATCTTGCGCGGGCCGGCCTTGATGAACGTCTTCACCTGGAGCCGCGCGGCAATCGCGTCGGCGACGTCCGTCGCGTTGTCGGGCGACGCGGAATAATCGGCCACGCCGCCCACCGGCGCGAGGTGCACGCGCCGTCCGTCCACCGTGATCTCGAGCTGTTCGGGCGACTCGAGGCCCCGCACCGTGCCCAGGTTGGTCTGCAGCAGCTTGACCTTGATCTGATATTCGCCGTCGAGCGGCAGCGTGGGGTCCGCCAGCAGGCCGCCGCGCGTGCCGAGGCCCAGCCCTTCGACGTGCTCGGTCTGCGAGGCGTCGCCGCGCACGTGAAACGTCTGCGACGTCGGGCCAATCGACCGATCGCCGACGGCGAGCGCGCTGATGCGGCCGGCGGCCGTCAGGTAGCCTTCGAGCAGCGACGGCGACACGCCGAGCACGTCGGCGATGTTGTCGAAGCCCTGCGCCGAGTCATCCGGCGGCAGCAGCGTGGACGCGTCGATGTCCACCGCCAGCAGGTCGCGGATCGCGTTCGTATACTCGGCGCGGTTCAACCGGTGCACCACCGGTCGCCCCGGATTCGGGTTCGCCGCCGACGCGGCGTCGAGCGACGCCTCGAGCCACTGCACGGTCGCGTCGTAGGTCGCCGCATCCGGGCGCCGCGCGCCCGCCGGCGGCATGGCGCCGCTCCGCAGCTTGCGGACCACCTTCTCCCAGATCTCCGCGTCGGGCGCGACGTGCGCCGGATCGACGTGTTCGAGGATCAGGCCACCCGTCTTCAGACGAGTGTTGTGACATGTCAGACAGTACTTGGCGATCGTGGCGTGGACGGTCTCGGCGGACGCGGGAGCAGCGGGCAGCGTCTCGGCGCCGGCGGCCACCGGGAGGGCGATCGCGAGGAGGACGATCCAGGAACGGGCGAGCGCGGAGACGAGGTGGCGGGTGCGCACGGAGGCTCCGATTCCTGGAGAATATCACGTCTATTGAAGAAACCCAATGCCGGATGGATACTGACACGCGTTTTCAGTAGCATGCACGCGGCTCGCCGGGCCTCCGGCGCACAACGGATGGGTGAACGATGAACGCTCGCATAAAGAATGTGACGGCATTCGGAATCGGACTCGCGGTGCTGGCGTCGGCACACGTGCGTGTCGCCGCACAACGCGGCAGCGCGCCGGCAGCCTCGCCGGGCTTCGTCACGGGCTTCGGCAATTTCAGCCCGATGGTGGCGAACCTCGACAAAACGATCGCGTTCTACTGCGACGCGCTGGGACTCACGCTCTCGGCCGCCGAGTCGGCGCGGCCGGTGCCGTGGGACACCGAACCGTGGCACCGCGATCTGCACGGGTCGCAGGGATCGCCGATGCGCTTCGTCACCGCGCGCATGCCGGGCACGCGTCTCGGCGTCGAGATGGTCGAACAGGGATCGATCGACCGCCATCCGGTGTTCCTGCGCATCCAGGATCCGGGCAACGTCAGCGTCATCCTGCTCGTGCGCGACGTCGATCGCATGCTCGCGGCGGCCACGCGCGCCGGCGCCCCGGTCGTCACGACGGGCGGCGCGCCGATTGACGTCGGCAGCGGCGACGCGCGCGGACGCGCCGTCGTCGTCCGCGATCCGGACAGCCACATGGTGGAGTTCCTGCAGCTCGCTCAGACGCCGGCAACCACGGCGCCGGCCGACAGCAACCTCATTGGCGCGCGGATGATCGTCACCGTCGCCGACATGCCGCAGACGCTGCACCTCTATCGCGACATGCTGGGCCTGACGTTCGAGGAGTCGCCCTTCAGCGGCGACAAGGCGATGCTGTCGCTCTTCGGCCTCAAGGGCGGCGCGCAGATCCGCACGGCCACGACGACGTTCGCCGCGTCGAACACCGAGCTCGTGTTTCTCGAGGTGAAAGGCGTGGACCGCAAGCCGCTGCACACCCACATCGAGGATCCGGGATCGACGCGCTTTCAGCTGATGGTCCGGAGTCTCGACCAGGCGCTCGGCATGTTCAAGTCGGCGGGGCCGTTCTCGATCGTCTCGAACTCGGGCAAGATCCTCGGCGACGGCAGCTGGGAGAAGGGCGCCATTCCGCGCGGCCCGATGCGCTGGGAGACGATCAGCGATCTCAACAACGTCTTCATCGTCGCCGGCGACCGCACGGGCGCCCCGCGCGGCGAGGGCCGCGGCGGGCGCTGAGACTGTTCGACGCCGTGTCGTGCGACTCCGTGTAGTGCGGCCTTCAGGCCGTCCCGTCCCGCGGACCTGGAGGTCCGCACTACACCGGAGCCGCGATCGCGTTAGAACTCGAACTGCAGACTGAGTTTCGCGAACCGCGCCGACATCTCCGAGGTCGGCGTCAGCCACGACCCGCCCGCGATGAAGGCCTGGTTGTAGCTGAGAATCGCGTCCGAGTTCAGCAGGTTGTAGATGTCCACGCCGACCGTCGTCCGCGTCCGGCCGAACTTCAGGATCTTCCCGAAGCGCACGTCGATCTCGTTGATGCGATCGCCGTAGAGCACGCCCGGATCGACGAGGTTGACCGTCACGTTGGGCGCGCCGCCCGAGAGATTGCGTCCGAGCTGCGGAGCCACGACCGCGTTCGACACCGTGTAGTTGGCCGCGAGCGCGCCGCCGACGCCCGCGGGCGTCCCGAAGCCGCTCACCTGAATGCCGGCCTTGCCGCTATAAGCGACGCTCGCCTGCACTTCGATCTTCGGGATCTCGTACGCGCCGATCATCTTCACCTGCGGCAGATAGCCCGTCTCGATGTGGCAGAACGGGTTGAGCGGCGCGGTCTCGGGCAGCGCCGCGCGGATTTCGCAGCTGTCGGCCGTGGTCTTGCCGAAGCTGACGCCGCCCTGCAGCGTCAGCCCGTTGCGTGGACGCGCGTTCGCCGTGAGGTCCATCCCGTTGAAACGCTGATACTGGGTGCCGTACTTGTCAGCCGACGTGATCAGGTTGTTCGTCGCGCCGAACAGCCCGGGGTTGACGTCGTACAGCGGGCCAATCACCTGGCCGCCGCCGCCCGGAAGTCGCGGATCGGTCGGCGCCGTGACGTTGAACGTGCTGAAGTCGGAGGCGGACACCGCGAGGTTGTCGGTCGCGATGAACCCCTGGAACCACCGGCGGACGTAGCCGACTTCGACCGAGACGCGCGGCAGGATCTCCTGCTGCACGGCGACGCCGATGGCCCAGTCGGACGGACGCACGCCCCAGCCGTTCAGAATGGCCGGGTCGATCGTGTTGCTGAACACGCTCTTGCCGAAGTTCTGATTCGAGAACGCGCCGCACACGTCGCCGCCCTGCGCGCGCAGATCCTGCGCCGCCGGGTTCAGCAGGTCGCAGTCGGGCGAGAAGTTGCCGTTCGCGTCGGTCCAGTTGCGCGTCACGTTCGAGACGATGCGCGACGTGGGGTTCGCGATGCCGTAGTTGGACGCCGTGATCGTGGACTCGAGGTACTTCCCCACGTTCGCCTTGAGCGCCGTCTTGCCGTTGCCGAAGATGTCCCACGTCGCGGCCATGCGCGGCGTGAGGTCTTTGTAGCTGTTGACGCCCGGCGTCTCGGGGTAAATCAGCGGCGTCGGCAGGAACGTCGTCGGACCTTCCTGCTGCGGCGGCGCCCAGCTCCACGCGCGATCGAACCGCAGGCCGCCCTGCAGCGTGAGGCGATTGACCGTCCACTGCTCCTGCGCGAAGAACGCGTCGTCGCGCATCCAGAGGTCGTTCTGGAAGTCGTTGACGAACATCGTGAGCTGGTTCGGGACGCCGTTGTTGAACCGGTACCGCAGCGCGTTCGACCCGCGGTTGGCGGAGCGCAGGTCGCCGAGGTCGCTGCCCTGGTAGCCGATCTTGAGGCTGTGCGATCCGCTGACATACGACACCGACGCGCGCCACGTGGTCGTCACGTTCTTGTTGCGGCCGTCGCTGAAGAGGTCCACCGTCTGCGACCGGTACGTCAACCCGGGAATGTTGCCGTTGTTCGGGCAGCCTCCGGCGCACTGTTCGACGACTTTCACGAGCGACTCCGTGTTCGGGTCGTCCTTCGCGCGTCCGCCCCAGCGCGAGAAGAAGTAGCTGAAGCCGCCCTCGATCAGCAGCTTGTTGCTGACCGGCGAGGCATAGGTCGCCTGCTGCGCCCGCATCGGGAACAGATCGCCGTAGCCGTTGGCTTCGGGCGACGTCAGCGCGTTCGCGTAGTTGCCGCCGTTCTCGCACTTCGCCCACGAGATGCTGCAGACGTTCTGCTCGTCCCAGAACAGGTTCAGCTTGTTGCGCGGGGTCAGCTGCGTCGTCAACCGCATGCTGCCGTTCACCCAGGTCTTGTCGTTGACCGCCTGATGCGAGAGGTCGGGCACGTACAGCCAGGCGTTCGGATCGCCCTGGTTCTTGTTGTAGAAGATCGGAATCTTCGACGAACTGCCCTGCGACCGCGCCGTCGTGAAGAACCAGATCTGGTCCTTCCGGATCGGCCCGCCGACCGCGCCGCTGAAGTCGTACATCTTGACGAGCGGGTTGGGCGCGGCCAGGCCCTGCGCCTGGAGCGCCGGCGTGTAGTTCGAGCCCTGCAGCTTGTCGTTCGCCCAGCTGCCGAAGCCGTTGCCGGAGAAGTTGTTGCCGCCGGTGCGCGGGACGATGTTCATCACCGGGCCGCCCGACTCCACTTCGGCCGTGCTGCCCTGCGTCGTGAAGTTCACTTCCTGGGCGTCTCGCGTATCCGTCAGGTAGTTCGTGCCTCCGGCCTGCGGCACCGCGATGCTGAGCCCGTCGAGCAGCAGGCGCGCTTCGGAGTTCGCGCGGCCGCCCGACAGAATCGCGCCGTGCGCGCTGAACGTGCACGAGTTGCACGGGCCGGTGCTCACGTCCTGCTGGCCGCCGAACAGCCCCGGCACGAGCACGACGATCGAGTTGTAGGAGCCGGCGGTCGGAATCGCGTTGAGGACGTCCTTCGAGAGCACCGTCTCGCGCGAGGCGTTCTGGACGTCCACGATCGGCGTCTCGCCGGTGACGGTGATGGTTTCGGCGACCGCGCCGACGCGAAGGTCCGCGTTGACGGTGGCCGTGAACGATCCGGTGAGTTCCAGGCCCTCGCGCTTCACGGTCGTGAAGCCGGCGAGCGTGAACGTGACCGAGTAGGTGCCGGGCCGCAGGTTCTCGATGCGGTATTGACCCGATCCGTCGGTCACGGCCGATCGCGTTTTCTCGATCAACGCCGGACTGGCCGCTTCGACGGTGACGCCGGGCAGGACGGCCCCCGACGTGTCTTTCACGACGCCGGCGATTGACGCCTGCGCGAAAACCGCACTCGGGACCAACGCCCCGAGAGCGAGTAGAACCACGATTCGTAGTGAGCGCACGCTGACCTCCTTTGGTCAGCCGATCACGCTAGTAGGCGCCTCCGTACGCGTCAACACAACGTCAGCGCGCGCTGCATGCTGTTTTGCTATGCGACCGGTCGCGATCCGGATTTCCGTACGGGATCGGGCGGACGTGGTCAATCGACCGACAGGCAATCGACGACGCCTGATGAGCATCGATCACCACATGTTGTGAGTCCACGTGGCCACAACGCCTCTGAATTCGCTGAGAAATCCACGGCATCGCCGTTGCTTGATGCGGCAGGCCTGTTCACCTGCAGAGTTCATTCGCAAGGCGGAGTGCTGTCATGACATGGCTCCAGGTCGGATTCCTCGCGCTCGCAGCTGTGGCGGCGCTGGCTGGGATGGTCCGGAGACGCCGCGTGGTTGACCTGGGATCGGTGAGCGCCCAGTGGCGGGCAGAGCACGTCGCCGACACCCGCTGACGTCAGCGGGCGCCGCCACAACGTTCTAGTTGAACGCGCTGTCGAGCGTCAGGGTCACCCCTGAGCCCACGCGAACGCGCCCGGCGACGAAGGCGCCCGTCGCCTGCACGCGCGACTTGAGCCACAACGTGCCGTTCGGCGCGTAGATATTCGCCTGCACGACCGCGCGTTCGCCGATGTTGACCGCCGCCGGTCCCCCGAAATCGTTGTCGAAGGCGTCGGTCTGCCGGTTGTGGCACCGGTCGTCGTCACCGTTCAGCACGGAGATGAGCACCTGCGACGCGCGCAGCCCCGCCACGGACGGATCCACGATGAGCCGGGCGGCCGCGTCGGCGTCGAGCGTGCCGTCGATGCGCAGGTCAACGGCGCCGTGGAAAATCACCGTCGCCATCTGATCGACGTCGAGCGACGCGATCTGATAGAGCCCGCCGGTCAAGGTCAGCGTCGCGCCGTTCGTCACGTGCACCCGGCCGTAATTGCCGGCGGCGAGCGTGAGGCTCCGGTTGCGGGTGACGTTGACGTCCTGCCGGCCCGGCGCCACCGCCAGCGGCACCGGCAGGCTCATGAACGGCACCGCCATCGGGCTGACGGTCGATCCGAGCACGGTCCCACGGTAGTTGATCAGGAAGTTGTCGATCAGCCCGTAGACCGAGGAATGCGGGCCGAGCGCGACCGTATCGCCGACCACGCGCGACGACGCCTGCTGCATGACGACGCCCTCGTCCAGCCGGACGGTGATGTCGTCGGCGTCGCCGTCGTCCTCGTCCTCGTGGCGGCGACGGTCGTGACTGCGACGCGCGTTGGCGCCGACGTCGCCCGCGGTCACGACCGTCCGCGCGCGCAGCCAGGTGAAGTCGTTGCTGAAGACGACGAAGTGTCCGAGCGGATTGCCGTTGTTGATCGTGACGGTCACGGTGGCCGTGGCGGCTCCGCCGAACCCGTCGGTCACCGTGTAGGTGAACGAGTCCGTCCCCGGTGTGCTGCCCGAGGCCGTGTAGACGATCGACTGGCCCGAAATCACCGCGGTCCCGCGGCCGGGCGTCGAGACCGCGCCAATCGTCAACGTGCCGATGCCCGTGTCGTTGGCCAGCACCGGAATCGCGACCGGCGTCGCGACGTACGTCGTCGCCGTGTCGTTGACCGCGACCGGCGGGACGTCGAGGACCGTCAGGATGCCGGGGACGAACGTGATCGTGTAGTTCGGCGAGCTCACGCCGCCCGGCGTCACTGGATATGCCCCTGGCGGGCTCGAGATCGTGGCCGACGTCGTGAACGACAGCGCGCCGCTCAGCACGGAGGCCCCCTCGCCGTTGACGAAGCCGCTGTATGAGGCCGCAAACGGCGGGTTGGGCTGGCCGTAGGTGCGCAGCGCGGGAAGCGCCGCGATCGTCAGCGGCGCCCGGTTGATCGTGACCGTCGCCTTGGCGCTCGACGAAAGGTAGTTCGCATCGCCGGCGAACGTGGCGACCACCGCGTACGTACCCGCAGCGACCGGCGTCTGCGTCGATCCGTTGTAGGTGACGGACACCGGCGTCAACGGCGCTCCCGCCACACCTGTCGCCGTGGCGACGACGGCGTGCGGCTGTCCGCTGTAGGTGAACGTGCCGGCTCCCGTGATCGTGACCGTTGAGGCCGCTTTCTGCACCGTCACCGTCTGCTGGACGGGCGGCGCCGCCAGATACTCCGCGTCGCCAGCCTGCGTTGCGCTCACCACGATCGTGCCGGCGCCCGTCAGCGTCAGCATGTTGCCCGAGAGCATGCCCGGCCCGGACACGACCTGGAAGCTCACCGGATCGCCGGACGTGGCGGTTCCCGACAGCGCGATCGGCGCAGCGCCGAAGGTGGGATCCGCGATCGGCGGGAACGAGATCGTCTGCGATCGCTTGTCGATCTCGACCGTGAGCGTGCACGACGCGGTCAGGTTCAAGCTGTCGATCGACGAGATGAGGACGGTGTGCACGCCGACCGGGTCAGCCGCGTACGTGTGCACGAACTGCAGTGGCGTCGCGGTCGAGGAGGACGAACTGGCCGCGGGGGGAACCGGGTCGGTCTGGACCGGACTCCCATCGACCTTCCACGTCACCGTCGTCGCCGTGTTCGCCGGATCGAACAGCGTGCTGTCGAGCGTCACCGGCGCGCCAGCCAGGCTCGTCGCGGTCGTCACGACCGAGGCGGGACATGCGAGCGCCGGCGGCGGCGTGAACCGGAAGACCGCGCCGGACCCGTAGTCGGCGATGGAGTTGTCGGCGGCGAGCGTCACCGGACCGAGCATCGTGGTGCCGAACAGACTGCCCGTGAACCCGGGCGCAAGCGAGTCGTTCACCTGTACGAGCTGGCCGGCCGGGTTCTGCCCGTCGATGTCGCCGACGAACGTGTACACGGTCGAGAACGCGAGCGATTTGGGATCCAGCCGAAAGACGGTGCCGGTCGTGCGCGTGAAGTACGTGGACGGATAGAACGAGGTGCCATAGATCAGGCCGCCGCGCCCGATCGCGAGCCCCGCGTACGGATTGCCGCCGTCATCGAGGCCGGTGAAGTCGTGGAGCTTCGTCAACACGCGGGACGACGCGTTGAATTCGAACACGGTGCCGAAGCCGTGCGCGCCGCCGAACTCCGTCGTGCCGTAGAAGAGCCCCTGCGTGTTCGCGTCTTCGACCAACGCGCCCGATGCTTCTGCACCGTCGGCGCCGGTGAAGGAGTGGAGGACGGTGAAACCGGCGCCGGTCGTCTGGATTCTGAACAGCGTGCCCACGCCATTGGCGCCGGCGGACGGTGTCACCCCGTAGAGGTTGCCGTCGCGGCCCTGGATCAGATTGGTCAGCGGCTGGCCGCCGTTCCCGGCGCCGTTGAACGCGTGCAGCGGCACGAGTCCACCCGCACGGCTCCACCGGAAGATCGTGCCCGCGCCGGGATCCAGCGCGTCGTCGCCGAGGACCCAGGCCAGGCACTGTGTGGTGGCGCTCCCGTCGCACCAGGTCGTGCCATAGAAGTTGCCGTCGCTGGCTTGCACGAGCCCCGCGTACGGGCTCGTCCCTTCGGCTCCGCCCGCAAACACATGCTCCGTCGCGAATGCGTTCAGCCCGCCGCGCGTGTCAACGCTGTAGATCGTGCCGGTGCCGACGCTGTCGCCCCAGCAATCAGTGGAGCCGCCGCCGCACGTCGTGGTGCCGAAGAAGAGGCCCGGGTTGTTGCGGTCTTCGACGAGCCCGGATGTCGGCAGGCCGCCGTCGGTCGTCCCGTTGAAGACGTGCAGCACGGTGAACTCCGTGCCGGTCGCGTTGATTCTGAACACGGAGCCGTTCTGATCGCCCGCTTCTCCGGACGTGGTGCCGTAGAAGTACCCGTCGCTGCCCTGCACGAGGCCGGCGACCGGCCAGCCGCTTTCGGTTGCAGGATCGAAGACGTGGAGCGGGAAGAGGCCGAGATTCGTCGTCTGGCTGAACGCGCCGTGTGCCGCGGCCGCGACGAACAGAACCGTAAGCACGACGACGCGGCGAATGGTGCTTAGTAAAGACGATGATGCCGCGGTGCTGTAGGAATCCGTCTGATATTTTGAAGCGCTGCGATGGGACCGCCGACGAAGGATCATAACGAGCCGCTAATGCATTCTAGGGTACTTAACTGCACAAGTAAATAGCTCTACTGCGAACACACAGTCCCATAGTGTCCTAGTTGATACAAGAGCTTGACTGCGCTGAATGAGGATGCCGTGTGCGGGCTGCGCCTACGGCGCAGTCCGCATTTCACTGGCAGGCGGGAGACGGGCTACCGTTCTTCGGAGACGTGCGGAGGCCGGACACGCCGCGGGCGGCCGTCGGCCGCCCGGTCGTAGCCGGCGTTGTGTGGCGCGACCTTGCCTTCGCGCTCGAGTTCCTGATCGTGGTCGTTGGATGCACGAATGCGCTCGCGCTCTTCGTCGGGCTCGTCACCCGGCAGCGGGACGATCGTCGCGTCGATGCCGTCGAGGTCGTCGTCACGCACAAGACACCTCCGGAGGTGTCCGAAGCAACCTGAATACCGCGCGCGACGACCGCGGCCGCTCAGCCCTGCGGGCTGAACTTATACCCGACCCACGGTTCGGTCACGAGGTACCGCGGATTGGAGGGATCGGGCTCGAGCTTCTTGCGCAGCTGGCCCATGAACACGCGCAGGTACTCGGGCTGTTCCTGCGACGCCTCGCCCCACACCGCCTCGAGCAGCGTGCGATGGCCGAGCACGCGGTTCGGATGCCGCGCCATGTAGACGAACAGCTCGAATTCCTTGGGCGTCAACCGCACTTCGTTGCCGCGGACGTGCACGCGGCGCGCCTCGATGTCCACGCGGAAGTCGCCGACGTCGAACGAGGCGAGATCGCCGTCCGCGCCCGACCGGCGCAGCGTCGCGCGCACGCGCGCGAGCAGCTCGTCCGTGCCGAACGGCTTGGTGACGTAGTCGTCGGCGCCCGAGTCGAGCGCCTCGACCTTCGTCTGCTCCTCGCCCTTCACCGACAGCACGATGATCGGCACGTTGGACTGCGCGCGGATGCGCCGCGTGAGCTCGATGCCGTCCATGTGCGGCATGTAGAGATCGGTGATGACCAGCTCGGGCCGCCATTCCGTGAAGTTCGCGAGCGCCGACTCGCCTTCCGCCGCGGTCCGCACCTGATACCCCTGGCTGCTGAGGACGGTTCTCAGCACGCGCGTGATTTGCGGCTCGTCGTCCACGACCAGGACGCGGGATTTCTCGGAGGTGGCGGGCGCGGATGTCATGAGGCAACTCCAATCTGCAGTGAACCAGACTCTGCCGTGGGAACGGTAAACCGGATGACGGTGCCGGAGGCGGACGCCGGGTCGATCCAGATGCGGCCGCCCTGCGCTTCAACCAGACGCCGCGCGATCGACAGGCCGAGCCCGATGCCCTTCCGCCGCGGATCGTGCGACTGCGTGCCCGGCACGCGGAAAAATCGATCGAACACCTGCCCGCGCGCCGCGGCCGGGATGCCCGGCCCCTGATCGGCCACCGAGAACTCCACCTGGCCGTCGGCGCCGAGCGCTGCCGCCACGCGAATCGTCGTGTGCGGCGGCGCATACTTGCTCGCGTTGTCGAGCAGGATGTAGAGCACTTCGGTGATGGACGCGGCGTCGGCAGACAGCGTCGGCAGCGACGCCGGCACCGCCGGCTGCACGACGTAGTCGCGCGTCAGGATTTCGGTGCGCGCGAGCCCGCGGCGAACGAGCTCGTCGGCGCGCACCAGGCGAGGCGCCTGCGCCTGCGCGCCGCTGCCGGTCGCCGACAGCCCTTCGATGAAGCGATTCAGGCGGTCCGTCTCTTCGTCGATCACCTGCAGCAGCTCGAACCGTCCTTCGGGCGACAGGCCGTCCGGGATGCCGGCGAGCAGCGCCGTGACCGAGGCCTTGATCGAGGTGAGCGGCGTCCGCAGGTTGTGCGTCAGGGCGTCGAGCAGCGCGGCCTTCAGCTGCTCGTTGCGCTGCAGCGCCTCGGCTTCGCTCGCGCGATCGAACGCGCCCTCGAGCTCCTGATACAGCCGGGCGATCTCCTGCCGGCCCTGCTGCGCCTCGCGCGCGCGCCGCTCGGATCGCGACGCCAGTTCGCCGACGACGACCGCGAGGATGATGAAGGAGAGCAGCTGCGCCCAGTCGCCGCGATCGCCGAACGAGAAGCCCGTCGGCGTGACGAAGTAGCGCGAGAACCCGGCGACCGCGGCAATCGACGCGACAATCGCGGGACCGCCGCCGAAGAGCGTGCCGTCGATGATGAGCACGAGCAGCAGCACCTGCGCGGCCATCGGACCGTTGACCACGACGCCAAGCAGCTCGAGCACCGCCACGGCGAGGGCCACGGAGCTCAGCGCCAGCACGTAGCGCCAGACCGCTCCAAGCTTCGTCCGCATCAACTCTTGTACCTACGACCGCTATTCTCCCGCATTTACTCCATAAGCTTCCATTTATGACAGCGACGCGGCCTGCTGTACGATCTTCACGCCCGCGCTCGCGCCCACGCGCGTCGCGCCGGCCGCGATCATCGCCCGCGCGCTCTCGAGATCGCGCACGCCGCCGGCCGCCTTCACGCCCATCGCCGCGCCGACGACGCGCCGCATGAGCGCGACGTCCGCCACCGTCGCGCCGCCGGGCCCGAAGCCCGTGGAGGTCTTGACGTAGTCGGCGCCGGCCGCCTTCGCGAGCGTGCACGCCGTGATCTTCTCGTCGTCGGTCAGCAGCGCCGCTTCGATGATCACCTTGCTCAGCGCGCCGCACGCGCGGCACGGCGACACGACGGCCGCGATGTCGAGCTCGACGGCGCGCAGATCGCCCGACTTCAGCGCGCCGACGTTGATCACCATGTCGATTTCGCGGGCGCCGTCGAAGATCGCGCGCTGCGTCTCATAGCCCTTGACGTCGGGCGTCGTCGCGCCGAGCGGAAAGCCGACCACCGAGCACACGAGCACCCCGCTCCCCTGCAGCAGCCGCGCGCACGTCGCCACCCAGGTCGGGTTGACGCACACGGTGGCGAACCTGAACTGGGCGGCCTCGCGGCAGAGCGTCTCGATCTGCTGGCGCGTCGCGTCGGGCCTGAGCAGCGTGTGGTCGATCATCGCGGCGAGGTCGGGCGGCGCGCCGCCGGCCGCGTGGACGCCCACCCGCGTCGCGCCCGCGTCGAG
>CAZOIK010000041.1:0-1535 GCA_964579765.1 uncultured Bifidobacteriaceae bacterium | reverse complement strand
GCCGCGGCTGGACCTGCCGTGCGAATGGCTGCGCCGCGCCGCGGGCCGCAAGATAGACCTCCTGCTCGACAGCGACGCCCACGTCACCGACGAGCTGAACCGCTCGGACTACGCGAAGCTCAACGCCGAGCGCGCCGGCGTGGACCCGGCGCGCGTCGTGAACGCGGGCGCGCCCGAGCGCCTGATCGCGTGGCTGGACGCGGGCAAGCGCCAGGTATGACGCCCGCGCCGCGATCGCGTCGCGCGCCAAGGCCCACGACGCCGCGTTCGGGACCGGCATCGGCTTTGCTGCAAGGGACCGCATGAGCTCGCGCGCCTTCGCTCTCGCCGTCGCCGTCGCCGTCGTCGCCGCATTGCCGTTCGGTTGCGGATCCCGGAGCGGACTCACCAGCGACGGCGCAGTGCCTCACCCAAACGATTCGGGTTCGCTTTCGGAGACCGACGCGGGCACCGACGGCGGTGATGCGGGCGGAGACGCCGGTCCCGACGCGCGCGATGGCGGATGCGCCGGCCAGTTCCCCGTCAAGGCCGGGTTCGCTTGCGCGGTCTCGCTCGGAGGCGGAGACCCAACCGTTTGCTCGGACCAGTTGGACCTACCCATCTGCAGTGCGAGCGGCGATTGGAAGTGTCCCGACGGAACGATTGATCCCCGTGGGTGCGACTGCCTTAGCCCCGCGCCGCTCGGGTGCTACACGTGCCGCAAAGGCGTGGGCTGGGTCTGCCCAGACGCGGGGACGGACGGAGGCGAAGACGTGCCCGGGGAGCACCCCTCGTGCGCGGGAAAGCCCCAGAAATACTGTTCGTCGATCGTGGGAGTCCAGGGGGGCCTCTCGATCTGCGGCGATAGCGTCGGCGTTGCGGACTGCGTCGCGGGGCAATGGAAGTGTCCAATTGGTACCGACGACGCCAGTCAGTGCACTTGCTTCGAATTCCATCCACCAGGTTGCACCGTCTGCACCGCGAATGGTTGGGCATGTCCCGATGGCGGCGCCGTCTCCGACGCTCGCGCTGACTGACCTGACTCGCGCTTCTGACGCAGCCGCGGTAGGACTCGGGCGCCATGCCTCAACGCGTGCTGATCCTCGGCGCCACCTCCGCGATCGCCGGCGAGGTCGCGCGCCTCTACGCCGCGCGCGGCGCCCAGCTCTGCCTCGTGGGGCGAAACGCCGAGAAGCTGGCGCGTCTGGCCCTCGAGCTGCCGCCCGACCAGGTCACGACGGCGCTCGCCGATTTCGGCAACCTCTCTCTGGCCGAGGACATCGTGCGCGCCTCGATCGCGGCGCTGGGCGGCGGCGTCGACGTCGCGCTGATCGCGCACGGCGATCTCGGCGACCAGCTCGAGAGCGAGCGCTCGTTCGACGCGGCCGAGGCGACGATCGTGGCGAACTTCACCAGCGCCGTCGCGCTGCTGGTACCGCTCGCGAATCACATGGAGACAGCGCGTCACGGCACGCTGGGTGTCATCACGTCCGTCGCCGGCGAGCGCGGCCGCCCGCGCCAAAACAACTAAGGCGCCCCCCAAGGCGCGCTCAACC
>CAZOIK010000040.1:0-10864 GCA_964579765.1 uncultured Bifidobacteriaceae bacterium | reverse complement strand
TCGTGACGGAAACCGTCCCGTTGCCGGTTCCCGTCGTCGGCGTCGCTCCGAGGCCCGTTGTGGTCGGCCACACGCAGGACGACCCGGAGGCCGTCACGGCGATTGACGCCGTTCCTCCAGCAGCCGTCGGGAAGATGCCCGTCGGCGTGATGGCAAACGAGCACGCGCTGCCGAATTGCGTGAGCGTGTACGTCGCGCCGTTGACGGTGATCGTGCCAGTGCGCGGCGAGACGCCGCCGTTCGAGCCGGCCGTGAAGCTCACGGTGTGGCTTCCGGTCCCGCTTACCCCGCTCGTGACCGTGATCCATGAATCGGAAGCCGTTGCTGTCCACGAGCATTGCGAACCAGTGGACAGGGCAAACGAGCCGGCGCCGCCCGTGGCCGCGACCGTACCCGAGACCGGATCGATCCCGAACGTGCACGGTGGCGGTGGTGTCACCGTGAAGATGACAGGCGCCGCGTCGGTCTTGTTGATCGAATCGGGCGATATCAGGCCGAGCAATCCGACATAGGTGCCGGCGCCGAGCCCGCTGACGTCGAGCAGCAGGTTCGGCGTGCCTGGTGTTGCTCCCGAATTCGCCGAGAGAGTCGCCGAAACAGCCCCGCTCAGACTCAGCGCGTACGACTGCACACCGCTGGTCGTCGTGATTCCCAGCGGAACCGGCGGAGGTGCCGGATCGCCGAGGTCGTAATGAATCTGAATCGGGTTCGGCCCGATCCTGACCGTCGGTACTTCGCCGGCCGCGTCGTCCACGGTGATCAGGTACGCCTTGAAGAACTCATTTCCAATCGCGTCCTTCACTCGCACGACGGTGGTGAAGGTCCCGCCCGTCAGCGGCGTCCCCGACAGCAGACCAGCACTCGACAGCGTGAGGCCAGCCGGCATGTCGAAATCCGACAACGCATCGACGGTATACGGTGGCACTCCGCCAATGGGACCGAGGGCGACGGGCGGATACGGAGTTCCGGCGAATCCAGGCGGCAGCGTGTTGACGCTGACGCCGATTGTCGTAATGAACACGTCTGTTGACACGGTCAGCATCTGACCGTGCGCATCCACGACGTCGAGTGAGAACCCGAAGTCTCCAGCCATCGCCGGAATGCCAGCGAGAGCCATCGGCACGCCGTTCCCACCGCCGAGAAGCGCGAGGCCGGGCGGCAGCGTCGAGCCGCCATGCAGGCTCCACGTGTAGGGCGCATCGCCTCCGGCCAGGAACAGATCGAGCGGGAACACATACGGCGATCCCACAGTGCCGGGAAAGGCGCCACTCGACGAGGAGGCAATGAGCGGCGCGGGAGCGCCAGGCAGCGTCACCGTGACGCGCGCGGCCTGAAACATGGAGTGACCGCCGCTGTCGGAGACGACGAGCGGAATCAGGTAATTGCCTATCGCCTGCGGTGTGCCGACGATCTCGCCGGTGGAGTTCAACACGAGTCCGGTCGGCATTGCGCCGAACGGCCAGACGTTATTCACCGCGAATGTGTACGGAGGCGTTCCGCCGGCGACCTTGAGTGTTCCAGAGTACGGCTGACCGACGTGCCCCGTCGGCAGCGAGATGTAGCTCGCCCCGCCCAAGGGGCCGGTGAAGAACGCATTCGACGGCGGAAACACAATCTGCGTCGGCGTCACCGTCTGCGTGAACACACGGTCAGCGACGTCCGCGGCGTTCGCGGCGTTTGTGGCCCGCAACGTGAATGTGTACGTGCCCGCGGCGGTCGGCTGGCCCGCCAGCATCGTCGAGCCAACATCGACAATGTCCGGATCGGTTTCCAACTTCTCGCCAGGCGGCAGGCTCCCGCTGACGACCGACCAGGTGTACGTCGGGGGCGGCCCCGGCGGGGGGGACAGCGACGACACGGCCAGCGTCAACGCGACGCGGCGCCCGAGCGGCGTATCCACCGGGTTCGTGGTGGTCACCCATGACTGCGACGTGCTGTTGAACACCGAGAAGGCGATCAAGCGCGTCATGGTCAGTCCGGTGTGATCTGTCGCCGTGACGAGTGCGCGGAAGTTTCCGGTGGACGTCGGCGTGCCCGACAGAAGACCTTCAGGCGTCAACGACACGCCAGCCGGGAACATGTCCAGGAACTGCGCGGTCGGCGCCGCAGTGAACGTATACGGCGCCGTCCCACCGACTGCGGTGAGCTGCACGGACAGCGCGGTGCCGACTGTGCCGAGCGGCAGCGTCCCGAGGATCCCGATCGTCCTGACGTTGCCGGTGAACGTCCGGCGAGTCGAAGCGCCCGCGGAATCCGTGACGACAAGGTCGAAGCTGATCGGGCCGGCGACCGTGGGCACGCCAGTCAGCAGCGTCGTTCCGGGGAAGAACGATCCCGGGGACAGCGCTGCGCCGGCGACGAGCGACAGCCCCGGCGGCAATCCGGTCGGCGCGCTGAAGGTGTACGGCGGTGTCCCCCCGCTCGCGGCCAGCGTGACAATCGTCGCCTGGCCGAGCGTCATGTCGGTCAAGAGCGTGTTCGTCAACGCGATGTCCAGCACGCCCGGAATGGCGGTGACGACCGGCAACAGGAACCGGCGCGTGATGTTTGGCACCGAGCCGTCAGTCACGGAAACGAACAGCGAGAACGCACCGGCGGATTGCGGCGTCCCGCTGATCTCACCCGTTGACTGGTCGAACGTCAGATTTGAAGGCAGCCCGCTGACGGACCACGACTTCGTGCCGCCTCCGCTCGAGGGGAACGTGTACGAGTAAGGCTGACCGACGACGGCACCGGGAAGAATCGACGGACCGGTCACCGAGATGTTCGAGACTTTCAGAGACAAGAAGAAGGTGATCACAGCGCCGGAGCCGGCATCTGTGGCATTCAGACGGATCGTGAACACGCCCGCGGTCGTTGGCGTTCCGCTCAACACTCCGCCGCTCGAGATATTCAGGCCGGGCGGCAATGGGAAGCCCGGCACCGCGCTCCACGTGACACCGGCACCGTTGGACAACGTGAACGTGTAAGAGTACGGCGTTCCGACGGAGCCGTCTCCAAGCGTGGTCGATCCAAGAAGCGCAAACGGCGCAACCACAAACGAAAACGTACGAACGCCCTCGTTCCCGACCGCATCGACCGCCTGGATCGTGAACGAATACGTGCCCGGGGTCGCTGCGATTCCCGCGACCTGCATCGCGCCCGCCGGCCCGGTCGTCGGAAGCAGGACGAATCCCGCGGGCAGGGGCCCGACGGCCGTGATCGTATACGGTGCCGTGCCATTGGTCGGCGTCATGCTGAAGCTCGGCGAGCTGCCCAGCGGGAACGAACCAAGATTTGAACCCGAAGGGAAATTCAACACCGTTGACGTCGGGCCGGCGACGTTGAACGTGATGAACGCGGTGAATGAGTTCGACGCCGTGTCGGTCGCCTTGATCCGAACAGTGAACGTGCCTGTGTTGGACGGTGTGCCACTCACGACTCCGGTCGTCGCGTTCAACGCGAGCCCGGGCGGCATCGGGTCGAGGTTGGCGAACGTATAGCTGTTCGTGCCGCCCATGAACAGGAGCGGCTGCGTGTACGGCGTGTTGAGCATCAGCGGTTGCTGATTCACACCCGGCAGCGTGAAGTAGGAGTTCGCGATCGGGCTGATGTACCAGCTCGTTGGCGGCAGCGTCACGGTCGTGCCAATCGCATCGCGGACCTGGAGCGTGAAGTTGTACGTGCCGACCTGCATCGGACGGCCAATGATGTACGGCACGCCGGGCGCCAGGAAACTTCCCAGAATGTCTCCTGGTCCCTGCAAGCTCATTCCGGGCGGCAGCGAACCGTCAACGACCGACCAGGTATACGGGGGGGTACCGCCTTGAGCGAACAGCGGCGTGGCAGACTGCCCGCCGACAGTGAAGTCGCTGAACGTGATCGTGTTGGGCGTAAGAGGTTGCGCTGTTGTCGGAGCGACCGCAAGAGTGAACGCCTTCAACACAGTGCCATTACTGCCGGTCACCTGCAGGTACAAGGTGCGTACCCCAGAAGATGTCGGAGTGCCAGAGAGCACACCGTCGGAACTGAGCGTGAGGCCGCCGGAAATCGTTCCAAATGAGTTCCAGGTACACGTCCCTGTGCAGCCTGGCGCGGCCAGCGTCTGGGAATACAGAGTGCCAACGGTGGCCGGTGGCAGGCTCCCGCCCGTCACGATCGCAAACGGATCGACGGTAACAGACACGCCGAGATTGATCGTGTTGCCGGTCGGCAAGTCTGTGAGTGTGACCGTTGAATAAAAGCTCCCTGTCGCCATCGGCGTGCCTGAAATCTGGCCCGTGGCGTCGATCGACAGCCCCGCCGGCAGATTGACTGCTGACCACGTGTAGCTCGTTCCTCCGTACGGCGTGAGCGTGAACGAATACGGAACACCGAGCGTTGCGTTTGTGGGTGTGGGCCAAAGGATCTGGAGCGGAGACACGATCAGCGCTGTAGGCCGGTCGAAGACTTGCGCTGCCCCGTCGGTGACGCGTATTGACGTCGGATAGGAACCCGGTGTCGTGACGACTCCAAGGAGACCGCCAGTAGCAGTTGTCTGGAAGAATGTCGGCAGCGGTTGCCCGTCCTGCACGCGCACACCGGGGACCTCGGCCCCTCCAGGGCTCAACGAGTAGTGATAGGGCGCACTCCCGCCGGTGGCGTTGAACTGGAGCGTCTGCTGACCAATGGTCAGCGAACCAAACGTGGACGGAAACGGCAGATTGAGCGGCGGCAGTTCACCGGGGCCGTAGATGTTGATGCCGAAGAAGATCGTTCGCACGTGACCGCCTGTATCGGTGGCAATCACCTGGAAACCGAAGAACCCTCGCGCTGTTGGCGTCCCGTCGATCGTGCCGTTGGTGTGCAGTGTCAAGCCTGGCGGCAGGTGCTGGAACTGCCCGAGACTCCAGGTGACGGTGCCGCTCCCGCCTGTGGCCGTCAGCGATCCGCTGTACGGCGTACCGACGTTGCCGTTGGGCAGGTTGCTCGTCACGCCGAGAGTCGTCACAACGAGGGTGAATTGGTGGACGGCGAAGTTGGCGCTGTTCGCCGCGTCCTCGACGCGGATCACCGGGTGATACTCGCCGCTCGTGCCCGCGGCAGGAGTGCCGCTCAACAACCCGGTCGACGACAACGTCATACCCGCAGGAAGAGTGCCGCCCGCCAGAACCCAGTGATATGAGGGCACGCAGCACGCTTGCAGCGGATTCGAGTAGAAGAACCCCTCCTGGACCGAGCCGAGGTCGTCGCCTGTATTCAGAGTGATCGTCGATGTGGCGCTGCCGAAATACGGAAAGTGCTCTGTGCGTTCGGTCGCGCCGTCCTGATCTGTGAAGTCTATGGCGACGAAAAACGAGCCGTTCTCCTGCGGCGTGCCGGAGATCGTGAGCGCGTTGGAATCGAGGGTCAGCCCGTTCGGCAGTCGTCCGTCGACGATCGTGGCCGTATACGGGGGACGGCCGCCAAGCTCTCGAAGCGTCTGCGAGAACGGCAGGCCGATGGTCCCGCTGTTCACATAGTTCCAGAGCCAGAGCGGTGACACCGTGAAGTCGAAGGTGTTGCTCGCCACCTGACCGTCGCCGTCGGTCACGGTCGCGGTGATCGTGAACGTGCCTACCTGGGTTGGCGCACCCCACAATTCCAGATCGCCCGGAGTAATCCACGACATCGTCGGCTCAGTGCTCGACGTCCGGAACGACATGCCGGTCGGCAACCCGGTGACGTTCCAGCTGTACGGCGGAACGCCCGATCCGACATAGATGCCTCTATTGCAAGGGGTGCCGTACGAGCAGCCCTCGAGGAACGTCCCATAGGTTCCGACGTTCGGAAGACCCTGCGGCAGCCCGCGCGAGGCCAGATCAAATCGCTGCACGCGCGAGATGCCGTGCGCGTCGGAGACGGTGATGTCGACGGACAGCCGGCTGCTCCCGAACGTCGGCGTTCCGGAGATCACACCGTCCGGGCTGAGCGTCAGACCGCAACAGTTGACATTCCACGAGTACGAGTACGGCGCCGTTCCGCCCGCGGCAGACAACGTCGCTGTGTACGGAACATTGATCGTCGCCGTCGGGAGCAAGAGGTCAGTGACGAAGTGAACATCGTAGACACTGATCGAGACGCCCTTGTAGATCGTGTCCACGCCGTCGCTGATGGAGTACCAGATGTTGTAGAAGCCCGAAGCCGTCGGCGTGCCCGACAGGAGCCCGGACGCGCTGAGCGTCATGCCCGGTGGCGGCATGTTGACGGCGTCTGTCCCAGTCACCGCGAATGTCGCAGGGCCCGATGCGTTCAGTGCGCCCAGCTGATAGCTATAGGACACTCCCACCGACGCATCCGGCACGTTCCATTCCTTCTGCGCCAGAGCCGTGATGCGCATCGTGAACGTCTGCGGCGCACCGTTGTTGCGCAACGTGAAGGTGTACGTTCCAGGAGTCGTCGCCACGCCGCTGATCGCGCCATTGGCGCCGATTCCAGCCCACGGCGGAGGATCCGCGCGGAACGACATCCCGGGCGGCAGAGCGCCTGGGTCGCCTGGATTGAACGTCAGCGGACCAGGAGCGATGCTCAGCCAGTCCTCAAACTCACCGATGCTCCACGTTCCCAAATTCGTCTGAGCTTCGGATCGGGGAACCCAGGTGAAAAAGAAGATCAAGAGGAGACTACAAATCGAGAAGTTGCGACGTCGCACGGTACTCACCTTCCCAAACCGAGGTTGCCCGACGTGTCGTTTTGCAGAGCGCTCTTGTAGCCGCTCATCTATACGCGTGTCAACGGCGAAGTGGAGCTCACGAACAGTTTTTTCTCGCGCGACGTCTACCACGGACTCTTTGGGCGATTCGGCACGGCGCCTTCTTCGTCTGCGTACGATTTCGAACGTCGATCAGGCGCACACCTTGCGGGGAATCTCTCGGTCAGATGGTGTGCGCGCAGACGCACGTACGTCCGCACACGTGTGCGGACACTGCCGACGATGCCGAGTACGAGCATCGGGCATTCGTGTTCGATACATGCGCAAACGGTTAGACGTTGAAGCGCCTGACGCGCATCGACGCATTCACACGGGAGTGCGTCGCGATCGATGTCGCCGGCGGGATGTGCCAGTCAGCGGCCGCCGTGCTGGACTGAGGTGACGTGGCCGCCGCCGCAGACGCACGCGCACAGCCACAGGATCGCAACACGCGATGAACGATGATTCACGAGGGAGGCTGCGTCGCGATCGGCACGTAGCGCGAAGCGGTCCCGTGACCCGTTCCGTGGCCACGCGTCGAAACTCATCGAGGCACGGAGATGCCGGCGAGCATCCAGCGGGTCTTCCGGCTGAATCGCGCGACCGCACGCGTCGTGTTGCCTTGCCGGCGGAGATCGTCTATCGCAGAAGTGGCGTCGATGTGTCGCAGCACGAACGCGCGAAACGCCGGTGCATCCGCAGCCAGTTCCCGCCATTCATCGAGCTGGCCCATTTGCGCGCCAGCGTCCGAACGACGAAATCCGACGCGGTGAAGAGTCCCTCCGCGTCCTCTTCCGCTCTACTGCGCCGACGCGATCGCGATGCCCTTCGCCGACATCAACGACTCGAGCAGCGCGACGGTGTCGGGATGCGGATCGGCCTTGGCCGACTTCACGCCGGCGACGCCGACGCCCTTCGCGAGATCGAGCGCGGTGCGGCCGCGGGCGTCCTTGATCTGCAGGTCGGCGCCGTTCTCGGCGAGGAACTTGACGATCGGCGTGAGGCCGCGCTGGGCCGCGCCCATGAGCGCCGTCTGATCGGGAACGGCGTTCGGGCTCGGCACCTGGCCCGGACGCGCGCGCTGGGCGATGGCGTACGACGCGGCCTGCGACGTGCCCGCCGGCACGACGGCCGTCGGCTCGGTCACCATGCGCGCGTTGACGTTCGCGCCGGCATCGACGAGCAGCTTCATCGTCGCCAGCACGCCCTCCGTCGTCCGGTTGCGGCCGCGCGTGACGCGCGTGCCGAACTCGACGCCGGCGGCGGCCATCAGCGGCGTCACGCCTTCCTTGCTCGGCAGATCGACGAGCGCGCCGTGCTTCAGCAGCAGATCGACGAACGGCGCGTCGCCCGCGCGCGCCGCACGCAAGAGCGGCGTCGCGCCCTGCGCGAGAATCGTGTCGCCGCCGCGATCCTGCGGTACGTCGCGGTACGGCGGGCGGCGCTTCAGCCGCAGGTTCGGGTTGGCCCCCTTCTCGAGCAGCAGCTTCCCGACGTCGAGCGCGGTGAGCCTGTCTTCGCTCGGCAGCACGGCCATCGCGCCGTTGCCCTTCGTCGGCAGCGTGCTGACGTCGGCGGCCATGTAGACGGGCGAGCGGCCGTAGAAGTCCCACTTGTCGACGTCGGCGCCGGCTGTGATCATGAACGCGGCGAACTCGAAGTGCAGGTTCAGCAGCGCCATGTTGAGCGGCGTGACGCGATCGGGATCCTCGAGGTTCAGATCCGCGCCGGCGGCGACGAGGCCTTTCACGCACTCGACGCAGCCTTCACGCGCCGCGTACAGCAGCGGCGTGAAGCCGCCCTTGTTCAGGTCTTTCGGCCGCGGCTCGGTGATCACCTTCCGCGCCCACTGGCGGACGATGCCGCGCGCGTTGACGTCGGCGCCGTGGTCCGCGAGCAGCTTCACCATCTCGGCCTGCCGCTCCGCGGCGGCCCACATGATCGCCGACTGTCCGCCGAACCGCTCGGTCGCGTTGACGTCGGCGCCCGCCGCGAGCAGCCGCTTCGCCGCCTCGACGTGGCCGCTGCGCGCGACAGCCATCAGCGGCGTCTCGCCTTCGGGATTGCGCGTGTTGGGATCGGCGCCCGCCTTCAGCAGCGCGTCGATGACCGGCGCCGAGCCGATGATCGCCGCTTCGGTCAGCGCGGAGGTGCCGAGCTGATTCGTCGCGCCGACCTTCGCGCCCGCCTTGACGAGCGCATGCACCAGCTCCACGTCGTCGTTCGACGCGGCCCACATGATCGGCGTCGTCCCGTCGGGGCCGGCGACGTTCGCGTTCGCGCCCTTCGCGAGCAGCCGCATCGCCGCCGCGCGGTTGTCCTGCTCCGCCGCCTCGAGCAGCGTCGGCTCCGCGGCGCGGGCGGCGGTCGCGGCCGCGAGCAGCAGCACCGCGACGACGACCATGTAGTGCAGACCTTTAGGTCTGCGGCCGCTGCAGGCCTGAAGGCCTGCACTACACATCGCGAGAGGCATCTAGACCTCCGACAGCATGCCGCCGCTGTCGCCGAGCTTCTCGACCGGGATGTTGTTGCGGTCGAAGATCGTGACGAGCAGGTCGGCGAAGCGCGAGTCCTGCGGATACTTCAGGTGCTGCCCGCCTTTGATGCGGCCGTGCGCGTGGCCGAGGATGGCGACCGGCAGCGGGTCGTTGTTGTGCTTGTCGCTGTTGCGCATGTTGCTGCCGAAGAGCACCGTCGCGTGGTCGAGCACCGTGCCGTCGCCCTCTTTCGCCTTCAGCAGCCGGTCCACGAACTTCGAGAACACGAGCGTGTGATACGTCTGGATCTCCACGAGCTTGTCCATCTTGCCGGCGTTGTTGCCGTGATGCGACAGCGGATGGAACGCCTCGGCGATGCCGAGGTTCGTGTACGTCCGCATGCTGGCCTCGTGATCCATCGAGATGGTGATCACGCGCGTGATGTCGGCCTGGAACGCGAGCGCCATCAGGTCGAACATCAGTTTGAAGTGCTCGGTGATGTCGGTCGGCGTCCCCACGGGCGCGTCGCCGATGTTCAGCTCCGAGACGTTCTGCTTCTCGGCCATCTGCACGCGCCGCTCGATCTCGCGCACCGAGTCGAGATAGTCGCTGACGACGACGCGGTCGTGGACGCCGAGGCTGGCCTGCAGCCGCGCGGCCTGGCCCTGGACGCGATCGAGGATGCTGCCCGTCTCGCGGAGAATCTCGGCCCGCTCCTGGTCGGTGTCGCCCTGGCCGAACAGCTTCTGGAAGACCGCGCGCGGGTTGCCCTCCTGCGGCAGCGGCTGCGTCGGCGTCCGCCACGCGATCCGCGCGCCCACCGGCGACGTCGTCAGCTCGAGCGACGGCAGACGCGTGTCCTGCCCGACCCGCCGCGCGATGAGCTGGTCCGCGGTGACGCCCGCGTCCGGACTCGCGACGCCGTGCTCCCACGGCTTGACGCAGTTGAGCCACGTGGACTCGATGTACGCGTGCGGCTCGGGCGTCTCGGCCGGCTTGTTGCGCAGGCCGGAGACGATCGTCATGTGCTGGCGATACGCCTCGAGCGGCTTGAGGATGTCTGAGATCTCGTAGGCCGTGCCGGTCTGCTTCGGCGACCAGCGGTCCATGATCGCGCCGTGCGGGAAGCCGACGACCGCGAACCGCTGCGGCGCCGCGCCGCCCGCGGTCGCGCCCCAGGCCCTGGCGGCCGGGCTCATCGCGTCGAGCAGCGGCAGCGCAATCGTCGCGCCGACTCCCTTCAACACCGTGCGTCGTGAGATGTGCTTCCCGGTGAGATACATCTTCGTCTCCCCTACTTCTGCGCGACCTGCGTCACCTGCGGCGCGCGCCGCTTTCTGAACTGATCCGTCTTCACCACCGCCTGCACGATGTCCGAGAACCTGTAGTCGTGCGCCGCCGCGCCGCGGACGATGTGGCGCACGGTCGGCATGTCCCAGGGCTCGAGCGTCCGGCCGATGGCGTACTCGAGCAGGCCTTCGGTGAACGTCTGCACGAACTGGTCGGGACGCCGCAGCAGTGCGTTGCGCAGATCGTCGGGCCCGTTGACCGGCGTGCCGTCGGGCAGCTTGCCCGACGCGTCGATCGCGACGCCCGCATACCGATCGCGATCGCGCCAGCGGCCGGTCGCGTCGAAGTTCTCGAGCGCGAGGCCGAGCGGATCCATCACCGAATGGCACGCCGAACACGTCGGGTTCGA
>CAZOIK010000039.1:0-3533 GCA_964579765.1 uncultured Bifidobacteriaceae bacterium | reverse complement strand
GTCGCCAAGGACACGGGCAAGACGGTGCCGCAGATCGCGCTCAACTGGCTGACGAGCCGCCCGACCGTCGCCTCGGTCATCATGGGCGCGCGCAACGAAGAGCAGCTGCGGCAGAACCTCGGCGCGTTCGGCTGGTCGCTCACGCCCGAGCAGATCGCCGCGCTCGACGAGGCCAGCGCCGTGCCGCTCGCCTATCCGTACTGGCACCAGCGCGGCGCCGCCCCCGATCGGAATCCGCTGCCCCGCTGATGCGCGAGCGGTTCTCCGTCTGCCTGGCGACGATCCATCAGAACGCGCTGTTCATCCCGCTCGCGCTGCTGTACCTGAAGCAGTACGCGGTCGAGCGGCGCGGTGTCCCCGCCGACGCCATCGACATCGCCGAGTTCACGCTCGACACGCCGGCCGACGAGATCGCCGACCGCATTCTTCGCACCAGTCCCGATCTCGTGGGTCTGTCGTGCTACGTCTGGAACGTGACGACGTTCATGGAGGTCGTGAAGACGATCAAGCGCCGGCGCCCGCAGACGACAATCGTGCTCGGCGGCCCGGAGGTCGGCCCGGTCGCCATGGCGACGCTCGAGGCGTGGCCCGAGGTGGACGCGATCGTCAAGAGCGAGGGCGAGATTCCGTTCGCCGACATCGTCGATCGACTGCGTCGCGGCGAGAGCCTGCATGCCGTTCCAGGCATCTGCTTCCGCGACGGGGCGGCACTCGTCGAAAACGTGGACGCGCCGCTGCTGCAGGACGTCAACGAGCTACCGTCCCCGCATCTGCTCCCGCACGACGACTACACCGGGCGTATCGTCTGCATCGAGACGCAGCGCGGCTGCGTCTTCAAGTGCAACTTCTGCTTCTACAACAAGGATCTCTCCGTCCGGAACCGGCGGTTCGATCTCGATCGCGTCAAGGCCGAAATCCGGCACTGGCTCGACGGCGACGTGTACGAGATCTACCTCATGGACCCGGTGTTCAACCTGAACGCGGCGCGCTCGAAGGAGATCTGCCGCTTCGTCGCCGAACACAACCATCGGCGCGTCAAGTTCCACACCGAGGTCTGGACGGAATTCATCGACGAGGAGCTCGCGCGGCTGATGCGCGACGCCAACTTCACGTTCGTCGAGGTCGGCCTGCAGACAACCGACGTCACCGCGCTCGCGACCGTCGAGCGGCGGCTCAAGATGGACAAGTTCCTCGCCGGCCTCGATCACCTGAAGACGTACGGGATCGACTTCGAGCTGCAGCTGATCTACGGCCTGCCGGGCGAAACGCCGGCGTCGTTCCGCCAGTCGCTCGAGTTCGCCGTCGCGCTCGACCCGCCGCACCTCGCCGTTTTTCCGCTGATGGTGCTGCCGGGCACCGAGCTGTGGCGCAAGGCCGACGCCATCGGCCTCGACTTCGAGCCGACGCCGCCGTACTACGTCCGCTCGCACTACACGATGAGCCGCGAGGACGTCGCGTACGGCTGGGACGTGGTGGACGCGCTGAAGGTGTTCGGCGACTCGAAGGCGATCCGGCTGCTCGGCCGCGAGCGCGGCGTCCGGTTCCTCGACGTGCTCGACGCGTGGATTGCCTGGGAGAGCGACGACGTGCAGGCGTTCCTCTCGCGCTTCTGCGCCGAGAGGAACATCCCGCCCGCTTTCTATCAGCAGTTCGCCGCGCGCGAGTTCGGCGCGGCTACTGCTTCGCCTTCATGAGCGTGAACTCGAACGGCATGCCCATGAAGTCCGACGACATCTTCAACGCGTCGGGGCTGATCACCCCGGTGTAGTTGAAGTCGAGCGACATCCCGCCGAAATCGACCGTCACGACGAACGAGATGCGGTCGCCGTCGATCTTGCCGTTCTTGATCGGCGTCTCGCTCCCGTCCATGCCGGCCATCGAGCCGGTGAGCGTCGGGCCGTCGGCCTTGAAGCTGAAGTTGATCGGAATCGCGCCCATCGGCGTGTCGATCGAGCCGGTCCATTTGCCGTCCACGTCGGCCGCACGCGCGGGTGAGGCGGCGAGCACGAGCGCAAGGGCGACGGCGGGCAGCAGCAGCGTCTTGAGTCGAGCGAGCGTCATCACATCCTCCTCATGGCGTGTCCCTCAGGCGCGGGGGCGCAGGCGTCGCCGCCGGATTCGACGAGCACCCGCCGCAGCACGTTCAACGTGGACACCAGCTGCCCGCGCTCGGCCGCGGTCAGCGGCGCCAGCGTGCGCGTCACCTGGCGCTCGGTCCGGCGGCGAATGTGCGCGAGCATCTTCTTCCCGCTCGGCGTCAGCCGCGCCATCGTCTGACGGCGATCCTGCTTGTCCACCCAGCGTTCGACCCACCCGCGGCGAACCAGCATGTCAATCGACTTCGAGATCGTCGGCAGCGACACGGCCTGATAGCGGGCCAGCTCGCTCATGGTGCACGGCCCCGCGGCGATGCGTATGAGCGTCCCCATCTGCGCCGGCGCGAGCGGACGCGGCGACTTGCGCATGTCGGCCGCCACGGTCCGCATGACCAGCATGACGACGTCGAGCAGCCCGCGCGCGGCGTCAGTCGCCGGCTCCGTCCTCACTTCTTGAACAGGCCGAGATCGATCGCGGCAGCCATCGCCTGATACCCGGCGTCGGTCATGTGCAGGTTGTCGCCGGGGTTGAACTTCATCTGGATCTTCGACGGCGCCATCGGATCGCGGACGGCGGCGTCGAAGTCGATCACGCCGTCGTAGGCCTTCCCCGTCCGGATGAACGCGTTGACGGCCTGACGCTTCGCCTCACCCTCCTGCGTGAAGTACGCCGCGCCCTCGAACGGCGTGAGCGTCGCGCCGTAAATCTTCAGCCCCTTTTCGTGGGCGCGCTCGATCAGCTGGCGGTGCGCGGCGATCAGATCGTTGGCGCTGGGCACCGCGCTCGTGCGGCCGATGCCGATGTCGTTGATGCTCTCGAGCACGATCACGTACTTCGCGCCCGGCTGCACCAGCACGTCGCGATCGAAGCGCTCGAGCGCGCTGACGCCGGCGCCGTCGCACAGGACGCGGTTGCCGGCGATGCCTTCGTTCAGAACGGCGATCGGCATCTTCGCGGCCTCGAGCCGCCGCGCCAAATCGTCGGGCCACCGGCTGTTCGTGTTGGGCGTCGAGCGCGTGCCGTCCGTAATCGAATCGCCGAACGTGACCACGGCGCCCGCGTTATCCGGCGCCTCGACTTCCACGCGCGCCAGGAACCACCAGGCCTGCGTCGTCGCCGCGCCGGCGAAGTCGGCCTCGCCCGCGTGGTTGCCTTCGGGCGAGATGTAGTTCGTCTGGAGCGCGCCCGTATGCGTCGTCAGCGGCGACGACGTCGCCGCCGTGTCGCCGGGCAGGTAGACGTCAACCGCGAGATCCGACGCGGCCGGGACGCGGAGGCTCACCGGGTCGCTGAGCGCGACGGCGCCCGCCGCGATCATCGCCGAGCGGTTGCCTCCGAACGTCAGCGCCCGATCGGAGCCGGGCTGAATGGCCGCGTCCTTCGCGCGCAGCGCCACGTGCGCGGCGCCGATCTCGAGCGGGATCGTGCCGAACGCG
>CAZOIK010000038.1:0-8858 GCA_964579765.1 uncultured Bifidobacteriaceae bacterium | reverse complement strand
GTGATCGCGCAGCAGCCGTTCGACAGCCGGCGGATCGATGACGCCGCGTTCGCGCGATCGGCGATCGAGCAGGACGTCCGACGCGACGCTCTTCCACGGACCCCGCAGCCACTGGCCGAGCGGCACCGGAAATCCCATCTTCGGCCGGTTCAGAATCGAGGCCGGCAGCATCGTCTTCATCGCGTCGCGCAGGATGCGCTTGGTCGTCAGGCCGGAGAGCTTGCAGACGTCGGGCAGCGCGGCCGCGAACTCGACGAGCACGTGATCGAGGAAGGGCACGCGGCTCTCGATGGACGCGGCCATGCTCATCTGGTCCTGCTTCATCAGCAGCTCGACCAGGTACGTCTTCATGTCCGCGTAGAGGAGCCGATCCAGCAGCGTCGATCCGGCGGGCGGCGTGCGGAAGTATTCGAGCGACGGTCCGTACGCGCGCTCCGGCGTGGCGGCGTACTTGAAACCACGCGAGAGCAGCGACCGCTGTTCGGCGAGCCGCATGCTGGCGAAACTGTCGAACACCATCGATCCCGGACTGCGATCGAGGCCGAGAAAGGATCGGCCCGCAAAGCGCGCCAGCCGCGGCGGCAGCGTCGGCACGAGCCGTCCTGCAATCGCCGAACGCAGCGGGCCCGGCACGGCGGCGTCGTACAAGCGCCCGGCGCGCCAGTTCCACAGGATGCGTGGATACCGTCCGTAGCCGGCGAGCAGCTCGTCGCTCCCTTCGCCGGTGAGCACCACCGTGACGTGCTTCTTCGCGAGCGACGACACGAAGTAGAGCGGCACGCTGGACGGATGGGCAATCGGCTCGTCTTCGTGCCACACCAGCCGCGGCAGCGCGCCGAAGAAGTCGTCGCCGTCGATCACGACGTCGTGTGGATTTGCGCCGATGGCCGTGGACACCTCGCGTGCGTAGTTGAGCTCGCTGAACGCCCGGTCCTTGAACGCGACCGAGAACGTCTCGATCGGGCGTCCGACCAGCGTCGCCGTCGTCGCCGCGATGGCGCTGCTGTCGAGGCCGCCGGACAGGAACACGCCGAGCGGCACGTCGCTCATCAACCGGAGCTTCACCGACTCGGTGAACAGATCGCGGAAGCGATCGACGGCCTCGCGCGTGTCGGCGAGCTTCGGCGCGGCGCCCGACGGGATGTCCCAGTACCGGCTGACGTGCACGCGCCCGCGCTCGAACACGAGGCGGTGGCCCGGCGGCAGGCGGGCAATGCCCTTGAACAGCGTGTCGGCGCCCGCGGTCGATCGCGTCGCGAAATACTCGGGCAGCACGGACGCACGCGCTTCGGGCCGCACGAAATCGCTCGCGAGGATGGCTTTGATCTCCGATCCGAACAGCAGCAGGTCGCGGTGCTGTGCCCAGTAGAGCGGCTTGACGCCGAGGCGATCGCGCACGAGCAGCAGCCGGCGCCGCGGCGCGTCCCAGATGGCGAACGCGAACATGCCGCGGAAGCGATGGACGCACTCGTCGCCCCACTCCTCGTAGGCGTGGACGATGGTCTCGGTATCCGACCTCGTGCGATAGCGGTGGCCGCACCGCTCGAGCTCGCGCCGGACGGACGCGTGGTTGTAGATCTCGCCGTTGAACACGACCCACACCGTCTCGTCTTCGTTCGAGAGCGGCTGCTGGCCCGTCTTCAGATCGACGATGCTCAGACGGCGGTGGGCGAGGGCCGCGTGCGCGTCCAGGCGCAAACCGGCTTCGTCGGGCCCACGGTGCGTCAGCACGTCGCGCATCGCCGTCGCGCGGACACGCGCGTCCGGGGCCAGCGCGAACGACGACACGAACCCAGCGATGCCGCACATGTCAGGACGCCAGCGCGGGCGCGTGGCCCAGCGCGACGCCGCGCCGGCCGAGCTCGCCGAGATAGATGGATTCGAAGGCGGCCGTCATCCGATCGAACGAGTAGCGCTGCGCGTCGAGGCACGCCGCCCGGCCGAGCCGCGCGCCCATCGCGCGGCTCGCCATCAGCCGGCAGACGCTGTGCGCAAGCGCGTGCGGATCGCCCGGCGACATCAGCAGGCCGCTCCGACCGTCCTCGATGAGCTCGACGACGCCGCCGACGGCGGTGGCCACGATCGGCAGGCTCGCCGCCATCGCTTCGAGGACGGCGTTCGGACACGCCTCGGTGTACGACGGCAGCACGCAGATGTCCGCCTGCGTGAGCCGCCGAGGCACGTCGGGTTCGTAGCCGACGAACGTCACGGCGCGTGCGATGCCCTGCGCCCTGGCGCGCGCCGTCAGGTGCTCGAGCTCCGGTCCCGTGCCGACGATGTCGAAGCGCGCGTCCGGGAAGTGGCGCAGGATTTCTGGCGCGGCGTCGATGAGGACGTCGTGTCCCTTCTGCGGCTGCAGGTGCGCGACCATCGTCACCCGGCGGAGCGGGCGGCGCGACCGGGTGACCGCGAAGGCGGACGCGTCCACGCCGTTCGGCACCACGACGATGCGCCCGGCCGGTACGCGCTCGAAGCGCAGGCGCGCGGCCGCCGCGTCGCAGTTCGCGACGACCTTGTGCGCCAGCTGATACGCGGCGCGTTGCGCGACGATCTGGCCGCGCGTGCGATCCGGGATGATCTCGCGGCGGTTCGCGACGCGGACCGGCACGCCGGCCGCCGCCGCCGCGGGCAGGGCGAAGATATTCGTGCAGAGATCCGTGGTGTGGACGACCGCGATGTCGCGGCCGCGGCACCAGCGCACGAACTCACGCGCCTGCCGCATCGTGTCCGCGTGGTGGAACGTGGAGAACGGAAATTCCCGAATCGAGACCGCGGCTTCCGCGATCTGCGGAAGCCATTCACCGCTGGCGTGCACGCAGGCGACGTGGACCTGCCAGCGCGCCGGATTGAGCCGCCGGAGCAGTTCGATCATCTGGCGCTCGGTGCCGCCAGCGTGCCCACTGGACATCACGAACGCAATAGGAACCGGAGTGGAGCCCGTCAGTTTCATTACAGCCGCTGATCGAGCAAGCGAAGTGCCAGCACGGATCAGGCACTGAGCGGCACGGCGTGTCTCTCTCTCGGAAGAAAACTTCCAGAAAGCGGATCGACGTACTGCTCGTGCCAGCGTTCGAGGACCACGAGTTGCCACAGACGAAATGCGTGATCGCGCTTGCCGCTCACGTGCTCGCGCACCAGACCTTCGACGAAGCTCGGCCGGAAGTAGCCGCGCCGGCGAGCGCGCGGCGACAGCAGGACGTCGGCGAACAGCTCGCGCAGCCGTCCGCGGAACCAGACGTCGAGCGGCACGCCGAATCCCTGCTTGCGGCGGTCGATGAGGCTCGCCGGCAGCAGGCGGGCCGCGACCTCCTTGAGGACGTGCTTGCTCCGCCCGTTCCGGATCTTCATCGCGGCCGGCAGCGTCAGCGCGAAGTCGATGACCGCGTTGTCGAGCAGCGGCACGCGCGACTCGATCGAGTGCGCCATGCTGGTGCGATCGACCTTCGTCAGGATGTCGTCCGGGAGATACGTCTCGACGTCGAACCGCATCATCTGGCTCGCCCACGGAAGGTGCGCGTAGCGGTCGAAGCGCGCCGTCGCCCGACGCTCGGGATTGACGGGCGAGAGCTGCGCGAGCAGATCGCCGCCGTAGAGGTTCGCCTTGTCGTCGGCGGTGAAGAAGCCGACGGCGTCCACGTAGCGGCCGCGCGCGCTGCTCGCGATGTGACGGAGAAAGCGCTTGCCCGTCGCGCCCTGCGGCAGCCGCGACGACACGAGGCCGGCGACGCGCCGGATGGCGGGTGGCGCGTAGCGATCGATCGCGGCGACCCGCGGGTCTTGCAGGTAGCGCTCGTAGCCGCCGAACAGCTCGTCGCCGCCGTCGCCGGAAAGCGTGACCGTGACGTGCTTCGCGGCGAGCTGCGACACATACCACGTCGGAATGGACGACGGGTCGCCGAACGGCTCGTCGAAGTGCGACACCAGCGTGTCGAGAATCGCGAGCGCGTCGGGCGTGACGACGTCCTCGTGATGATCCGTGCCGTACTGGATGGCGACCTTCCGTGCGTATTGCAGCTCGTCGTACTGGGGCTGGTCGAAGCCGATCGAGAACGTCTTCACGCGTCCGCCGGACACGCGGCTCATCAGCGCCACGACGACGCTCGAGTCGATGCCGCCGGAGAGAAACGCACCGAGCGGCACGTCGCTCACCAGGTGCGCCCGCACGGCGTCCGTGAGCACGCGCGTGAGCTCTTCGACTGCCTCCGCTTCCGTCCCCGGGAACGTCTCCTCGGTCCCGGGCCGCCAGTACGCCTCGACGCGCGTCCGCCCGTCGCGCCAGGTCAGCGTATGCCCCGGCGGCAGCTTCCGGATGTGCGCGAAGAACGACGCGTCGCGCGGCGAGTAGAGGAACGAGAGGTAGTGATCGAGCGCGTCCGGGTTCAGATCGCGCGGGAGATCGGGCGCGCACAGCAGCGACTTGATCTCGGATCCGAAGTAGAGCCGTTCGCCGATCGTCGCGTAGTGCAGCGGCTTGATGCCGACGCGATCGCGCGCGGCGACGAGCGTGCGCGTGCGCCGATCCCAGATCGCCAGGCCGAACATCCCGCGGAGCTTCGCGAAGGCGTCGTGGCCCCACTGTTCCCAGGCGTGGACGATGGCCTCCGTGTCGGTGTTCGTGCGGAAGCGATGGCCCGTCGATTCGAGCTCGCGGCGCAGCTCGCGGAAGTTGTAGATCTCGCCGTTGAAGACGACCGAGACGCTGCCGTCTTCGCTGTGAATCGGCTGATGGCCCGTCGAGACGTCGATGATGCTGAGCCGCCGCATGCCGAGCGCGACGCCAGGCTCCACGAGCACTCCCTCGTCGTCAGGCCCGCGATGGCGGATGACGTGGCACATGCGCTCCACGAGCGCGCGCGCCTCGTCCTCGCGCATCGGCGATCGAACGCTGTCTGTCTCGACGAACCCGGCTATCCCGCACATGAAGAGCTCCCTGACTCCATGTAGTGCAGGCCTCTAAGCCTGTCTGCAGGCGTGCCGCTCGAGGCGGACCTGGCGGACCTGAAGGTCCGCACTACATGGGGAACACGATGCGGCGCGCCGAACTCGAACGGCGGCTGCGTCGCCACACGGACGCGCGAGGCGTCGAGCGCGATGACGTCGATCGCGCGGCCATCGTGCTCGCGGCAGACGCACACGCGTGCGTCGCTCTCGACGTCGCCGGCCCGCCAGCAGTTACGTGTGCGGGGCGGCACGTCGGGCGCAAACACGACGAGGTCGATCGAGCAGGTGCGGACGACGCGCACGGCGGCCGCGGCCTCGGACGCTTCGTCGCGCACCGGCAGGAACTCGACGTCCACGATCGGGTTGTCGTGGTCGAGGCCGAAGACGCTGACCACCCAGAACGGCGGCGCTCCGGCGTGCGAGACGCGCAGCGACGTGGACGGCTCGAGACGGCCGTAGATCGGTGCGCGCCAGCCCAGCCCCGTGTCCTCGTCTGCCTCGAAGCGTTCAATTCGTCCTCGAGGCACGGCGAGCTGACACCATCCGTCGTGCGTCGTGAACGTCGCCACCTGTTCGTCCACAGCCACGCGCCAGCGCCGGTCCACGTGCCAGTGCACGGACGCGGTGTGCGTCCCGCCGCCGCTGACGAGATCGGCGACGACCATCAGATCTCCGGGCAGTATGAGCACGCGGCGGCAGTGCTCGACAGGCGCGTAGCCGTCGTGGGCGCCTTCGAAGTAGTCCACGGCCTCATGCGTCGTCCACTGGCGCACGACGCCGCGCGACATCGTCAACCAGCTGAACGGGCCGTTGACGATCGACTGCGAGCGGCCGTCCACCACCAGCGTGTTGTGCAGGTGCGACGAGCGCAGGCGATCGCGGAGCGCACGGTCGATCGTGTAGGCGCCCGTGCCCGGATCGACGAGCAGCGGAATGCCGGCGACGGTCAGCGTCAGCGACAGCGCGTCGGCGTGGGCGTGGCCGCCGTTGAGATATCCGTGCACGCCGCCGTCGATGACGGCGTGATCGCCGCGCGCGGATCGCGAGATGTAGTAGCCCGTTTCCGGCAGCGCGCCGCTCCGGAGCGCTGGTGGGCAGGCCTGAACGCCTGCACTACACGCCAGACCCGCCGTAGTGCAGGCCTTCAGGCCTGCCCACCAGTACGCCTCCTCCGGGACGTCGCCGATGCGGAGATCGGGGCGATCTAGAAGGATCGACGCGATCGCGAGGCTGTCGCGGACGTCGAGCGGCGCGCGGCCCGTCATCGGAAAGAGCATCCCGCCGTCGTCGTCCCCCAACTGCGGCAGCTCGCCACGATCGTCGGCGAGCAGTCGCGCGGCCTCGGCCAGGCGCCGCACGTGGCCTTCGAACGAGGCGGCGGCGGGGTCGCCGGTGACGCGAGCGACGGCGAGCGCGAGCAGATAGAAGTCGAGCGTGTAGCGGTGATAGTGCGTCGAGCGCTCGCAGTGGCCGCCGTCGGAGGCAATCTGCCGGCACGCTTCGTCGAGCAGGACGCGCCGGCCGAGCGCCTCTCGCGCGGCCGCCCGCCGCAGCACCGGCAGCGATCGGCTGCAGACGTAGAGTGCCAGCGCCTCGCCGAGCAGGTGCGTGTTCGGGCTGAAGTAATAGGAGAGGTTGCGCGCGATCTGCGCGAGCTGGAGGTCGAGCGCGAGCAGCAGGTCCACCGTCCACGGCCCGTCGCCCGTCGCATCCGGATCGACGAAGAACGCGAGCGCCCACAGCCACGAAATCGATCGGAAGCCGAGCTCGAGCATGCTCGCCCAGTTGATCCCGGCGAGCGGCGGGTTGGCCGCCATCCAGCTTGAGAGCTCCGTCAGACAACGGCGGCGGTACCGCAGGTCGCCCGTCAGCCACCAGGCGCGGCCGAGCGCGAGCCAGTGCTGGTGCCTGTTCAGCTCCCAGATGATCTTGTGGTCGCCGCAGGACGGATCGAGATAGGGCACGTCGGCCCAGAAGCCGCGCGGCGCTTCACCGCCGTGCACCGGATCGCGATGCCAGTCGATCGCGCCGGCCCGTTCGAACGACAGCGCGCGATAGCCGAGCAGGTCGTAGCGTCCGCGCACGATCTGGCTGGCGCGCGCCGCGGCGTCGGCGGCCGCGCCGGGAAAGCGCTCGCGAATGGCGTTCGTCAGCGGTGTCCTGTCGGACGGCGCCAGCACGAAGTGCTGTGGCGCGGCGACAAGGTGCCGGACGAGGGCGTGATGCGCGTCGTCGAAGTGTCCCCGTGCGAGCGCCGTTCGCGCGGGCTCGAGCGCGCGTCCGCCCGCGAGCGCCTCTGCCAGCGAACGGCGATGCCACGACGGCGGCGTCCGCGACATGCGAAGCCGGTCCCACGCAATCCGCGCCGCCGCGCGTCCGCGCCACACGATCTCACGCCGATCCATGCGCGCCAGGCGCGCGACGACGCGAGTCGTCATCCAGACGTCGTGCGGACCTTCAGGTCCGCCCTTCCCGCAGGCCTGAAGGCCTGCGCGACATCCTGATAGTGGGCGAGCCACTGATCGCGCACGCGCTCCCAGGCGAACGACTCGCACATCGCGTGCGCGTTGCGCGCAAGGTCGAGCGCGACGCCGGGCTGCTCGAGGAGCAGCAGGATGCGCGAGGCGAGCGCGAGCGGGTCGTCGAGCGGCGCCAGCAGCCCGTGCTCGCCGTGCGTGAGGATGGCCGGCACGCCGCCGGCGCCGGTTGACACAACCGGCAGGCCGCTGGCGTAGGCCTCGAGGACCGAGATCGGCATGTTGTCGATGTTCGGGCTCTGGACGTAGATGTCGTGCTGCGCGTAGTAGTCGGCGATGCGCTCCGGCGGCACGCGTCCCACGAACTCGACGTGCGCCAGTTTCAGCTCCGCGGCCAGGGCGCGCAGCTCGGCCTCGCACGATCCGCTGCCGACCAGCGTGAGCGACGCGTTGGGCCAGCGCTTCTGCACCAGCGTGAACGCGCGCAGCGTGCACGCGACGTTGTAGAGCGGCTCGAAGTTGCGCGTGGAGAGAATCCGCGGCCGAAGCGGCGTGCGCGCCCGAAACGCGAAGCGCCCGCGATCGACGACGTTGGCGACGGCCGTCGCCGCCAGCCCGAACGCCGCAAAGACATCGACCAGGTATGGCGACGGCACGACGATGCGATCGACGCTCGCAAGGACCCTGCGCGCGATGGCGGAACGCCGGAGGTGATCCTCGGCCTCGCCGCTGTGATAGTTGAGGACGAGGGGCCGCCCGAGCGCTTTCGCGACGAGGATCGCCGGGAGCGGCGACAACAAAAACGACGCGTACGACGCCGAGAAGACGTGCACGACGTCCGCCCGCCGAAGCTCACGAACGAGCAGTGGCCAGTAGAGCAGCTGCGTCAGGACGGTGCGCAGGTACTTCGTCTTCAGCAGAGACGCCAGCGGGCCGGGCGGCGTCGGATTGATTGGCACCAGCCAGGCATCGACGCGTTCGTCGTCCGCCCAGCCCTCGAGCAGTTGCCGAGCTTGCACCGAGTGCCCGCCGATGATCGCGAGCGACGGCGCGACGATCGCGACGCGCAGTTTTCCTGTTTGCGGAAATCGTTTTCCGGCCGGCTCATCCACGCCGCTACAGTGTGCAACTCGCGGGCCGGAGCTGGAGGCGACGCGCAGTGCGGCGTGTGTGAGAAAGGGCATCGCGTGAAGCAGCGCGCGGTCCGTACGCGAACGTCGCCGAGCAACGCGAACGTGTACTCGAGTGAATATGGCGTGTCGAGCGGAGGATCAATGTACCGCGCCGCCTGTGGCTCCGTGCCGGCCGTTTTCGCACCGTGAGCAGTTCGCTTCCGTTCCACGACACGGACGAGCTTGCGTACTCGCGCGCGTTGCGCCCGTCGCATGGCACCTGCCTTGCTGAGGTGGGTCGTATGGAAAATGGCCCAGCTCGGACGCG
>CAZOIK010000037.1:0-3252 GCA_964579765.1 uncultured Bifidobacteriaceae bacterium | reverse complement strand
GGACTGCGGCGCACGATGCGCGTCCGTCGCTGGCCGAGCGCTATCCGTCGCGCGACGCGTACATCGAAAAGATCGACAAAGCGGCCGCGGCGCTCGTCGCCGCTCGGTATCTGCTGGCCGACGATGTCGCGGCCGTGACCAGGCGCGCCGCCGAGCACTGGGACTACGCGCATGAGCCGAAGAACTGACGTTGCGCAGGCCGTCAGGCCTGCTGTGATCGGCCTTGCTCTCGCGATGTCGATGCGGGTGGTGCCGTCAGCGCAGGCGCCTGCGGCCGACGGTCCGCAGTACGCGAAGGGCACGAACAACCTGCTGCGGCCTGTGAGCTACCGCGAGTGGGTCTTCGTCGGGTCGAGTCTCGGCTTGAACTACCCGCCGCCAGGCGCCCCGCAGGGGCAGCAGACGTTCCACAACGTCTACGTCAACCCGTCGTCGTACCGCAGCTTCATGCAGACCGGGACGTGGCCCGACAGGACGGTCTACATTCTGGAGACACGCGGGGTGGGCAGGGAGACCACGGCGAACCGCGACGGACGTTTTCAGACGTCGCTGACAGGGTTCGAAGCCAACGTCAAAGACGCGCGCTTTCCTGACGGCTGGGGCTACTTCGTCTTCGGCGACGGCGACACGAGTGCCGCGCCGCTCGCCGGCGACACCGTCGCGCGCTGCATCGACTGCCACTCGAAACACACCGCGGTCGAGCGGACGTTCGTGCAGTTCTATCCCACGCTGCTCGAGGTGGCGAAGCGGAAGGGAACGGTCCGCAAGGACTACACCGATCCGTAGGCCTACCGCTCCGCGAACGCGAACCGTACGCCGAGGAGAATCAGCAGGCCTCCACACAGCCGATTGACGGTGTGCCGCGAGCGTTCGAGCAGCGCACGAACGAACGGCCGATCGAGGGCAAACACGAAAAACGAGATAAGCGGCCGCGGCGTACCTGAGCGTCGCAAACGCGAGGATGCGCTTCGAGATCAGCCATCCGACTCGACGATTCACCATCGGCGCCGACGTCGATCGTCGATTTCGGCGGGGAATCATGACATGCCAGACGCGCGGTGGCCCACGAGCGACAGGGCCACCCTGAAGGCCGACCCCACAGGCTGCGTAGGGATCGCTGGCGCCGTCTAGAGTCGGCCCGGAGCGCACCTTGCCCGTGCGGAGGCGATCGCGTGCCCAGCGAGCGGAGTGGCAGCCGGTTTGCCACGCACCGCTCCTGCCATGAAATCACCACGCGCGCTGCTGTCGCTCGCCGGCCTGGCGACGATCGTCCTGCTCCTGTCATGGCCCGCGCCCCGCCTGCACGCGGCCGTGACGTTCACCGCCCCGGAGCTCCTCGGCCGGCCGACCGCCGACTCGGTCTCGGTGAACGTCGTCGCCAGCGCCGCAATCGACGCGTACTTCGAGTACGGCGCGCAGCCGGGCGTCTATCCGCAGCAGACCGCCGTCGTGTCGGCCGCCGCCAACGAGCCGCTCGTGGCGGTGATGAACGGCCTGCAGAGCAACACCCGCTATTACTACCGCATGGTCTATCGCCAGACCGGCGACACGACGTGGACGACGCGCGACGAGCACGCGTTCGAGACCCAGCGTGCGCCGGGCAGTACGTTCACGTTCACCGTCACCTCCGACTCGCACGTGAACATCGTCTTCGGCGACGCGAACCTGTGGCAGCAGACGCTGCGCAACGTCGCCGCCGATCAGCCCGACTTCCATCTCGACCTCGGCGACACGTTCGCGATGGACAACGTGACGACCACGGCCGGGGCGCAGAGCGCGTATCTGGTGCAGCGTCCGTACATGAGCGCGATGAGCGCGTCGGTGCCGCTGTTCCTGGTGCTCGGGAATCACGAAGAGGAGGAGGGCTGGCACCGCGACGACACGGGCACGATCGCGACGAGCAAACCGATGCTGGGCGCGAACGCGCGCAAGCGCTACTTCCTCAATCCCGCGCCCGACGGCTTCTACAGCGGCAACGCCGACGCGTGGCCGTCGCTCGACGGCGATCGCCTGCCGGGCGACTACTACGCGTGGACGTGGGGCGACGCGCTGTTCGTCGTCATCGATCCGTACTGGTACAGCACCACGAAGCCGTTTGTCGGCAACACGGGCGGCGGAGAAGCGAGCGACGCCGGGTCGGGCGATCGGTGGGACTGGACGCTCGGCGTCGATCAGTACCAGTGGCTCAAGCAGACGCTCGAGACGAGCACCGCGACGTACAAGTTCATCTTCGCGCACCAGGTCGCCGGCGGCACCGACGACTACGGACGCGGCGGCGCCAACGCCGTCCCCTTCGTCGAGTGGGGCGGCAACAACACGGACGGGAAGACCTGGGCGTTCGACACGCGCCGCGCGGGCTGGGCCGCGCCGGTGCACCAGCTGCTGACCGCGAATCACGTCACGGCGTTCTTCCACGGCCACGATCACGAATTCGCGTACGAGTCGCGCGACGGCCTCGTCTATCAGCTGGTGCCGATGGCCGCCGACACCACGTATGGCTACGGCTTCCAGAACTATCACGAGACGGATCCCTACACGATCCGCGTGCTGCCGAATTCTGGTCACTTGCGCGTGACGGTGTCGCCGGCCCACGTGACCGTGGACTACGTCCGCGCGTTTCTGAGCGGCGCCGGCACGAACGGCCAGGTGGCCTACAGCTACGCGATCAACCCGCCGTCGGGCGACACGACGCCACCCGTCATCTCGAGTGTCTCCGTCACGTCGGTCGGCAGCACGTCGGCGACGCTCGCGTGGACGACGGACGAAGCGTCGGATTCGCGCGTGGACTACGGGACGTCCGCGTCGCTCGGCTCGAACGTGAGCAGCGCGGGGCTCACGACGGCACACAGCCTGACGCTGACCGGGCTCTCGCCGGCGACGACGTACTTCTTCACCGTCACGTCGAAAGACGCGTCGGGCAACGCGGCGACGTCGCCGTCCGGCACACCGGCGAGCTTTGCCACCACGACCGGCACGCCGCCACCGCCGAGCTGTCCGTGCAGCCTCTGGACGGCATCGACGACACCCGGGCCGCTCGAGCCCGAAGCGGCGGCGCTCGAGTTGGGGATGAAGTTCACGTCCGACGTCGCCGGCTACGTCACCGGCGTGCGTTTCTACAAGTACGCGCAGAACACCGGGACGCACGTCGGCAGCTTGTGGTCGGCCTCCGGCACGCGCCTGGGGACCGTGACGTTCAGCAGCGAGTCTGCCTCCGGCTGGCAGACGGCGACGGTCGCCGCGCCCGTCGCGATC
>CAZOIK010000036.1:0-7267 GCA_964579765.1 uncultured Bifidobacteriaceae bacterium | reverse complement strand
CGCATCGAAGAAGAACTCGACGGCGCCGCGACATTCGCCGGACGCTCGGCGATCAGGGCGCTCTCGAAATGATCACACTCGTTCTGCTCCGCCACGGCGAAAGCACGTGGAACAAAGAGAACCGCTTCACCGGCTGGACCGACGTCGATCTGTCCGAGCGCGGCCGCGAAGAGGCGCGCGCGGCCGGGCGCCTGCTCACCGAGGGCGGCTATACGTTCGACGTCGCGTTCACGTCGGTCCTGAAGCGCGCGATTCGCACGTTGTGGATCGCCCTCGACGAACTGGATCTGATGTGGATTCCGGTCGCGAAGGACTGGCGGCTCAACGAGCGCCACTACGGCGCGCTGCAGGGCCTGAACAAAGCCGAGACGGCGGCGACGCACGGTGACGCCCAGATCAAGATCTGGCGGCGGAGCTACGACATCCCGCCGCCGGCGCTCACGGCGGACGACGAGCGGCATCCGTCGCGCGATCCGCGCTACGCGGGCCTCGACCCTCGAGCGCTGCCGCTCACCGAATCACTGAAGGACACCGTCGCGCGGTTTCTGCCGTACTGGCACGAGTCGATCGCGCCGGCGATTCGGTCCGGCAAGCGCGTCATCATCGCGGCGCACGGCAACAGCCTGCGCGCTCTCGTCAAGTACCTCGACAACATGTCCGAAGCCGACATCGTCGAGCTGAACATTCCGACCGGCATTCCGCTCGTATACGAGCTGAACGACGACCTCACGCCGATTCGCCACTACTACCTCGGCGACCCGGCCGCGGCGGCCGCCGCGGCGGCGCGCGTCGCGGCGCAGACTTCCCGGAAATGAAAAAGCCCGGCCGCAGGTCGCGGCCGGGCTCGTGACGTTCGCGTAAACTCGAGTCGGAACTACTCGACGGGTTCGGCCGTTTCGTCCGCCGCGATGCGCAGCGAGCGCAGGAAGCGGCGATCGTTGGCCGTGACCTCGAAGCTCTTTCGCGGCTGCTGCACGATCGCGCGCGCCGGCGTCGCGGCCTTGACCAGCGCGCCGTTCTGCGATCGGCTGACGAATCCGACGACGGCCTCGAGCGTCAGCTTCATTTCGAAGCCGGCGGCACGCGCCTTCTCGCGGCACGCCTCTACTTGAGGATTCTCGGCGACTGCGGCGGCAATCGCGTCGGCCAGCTCTCGTGCGAACCGGTTGACGACGTCGTCCATCCTCGTTGTCCTCCTCAGGCCGCCGGGCCGCACGTGACGCGTCCGCGGCCATCCGCACAAGCTGTACTGCAGCAGCGGATGGAGATCGGGTGCGTCTGGTTCATCGCTGGTCGGAAAAAATTACTGCGGTGAAGTGAGTGTAGCACGCAACCACGAACTGTCAAGGCGCCTGCAGTCACGCTCAGATACAATTTGTCAGGTACGTCGATGAGCACATACACGCCGCAGAGTCTTGCCGGCTGGGATCCCACGGTCGAGCTCGGCGAGCCTGGCGCGTTTCCGTTCACGCGCGGCATTCATCCGTCGATGTACCGCAGCCGGTTGTGGACGATGCGTCAGTACGCCGGCTTTGGCACCGCCGAAGAGTCGAACGCGCGCTACCGGTACCTCCTGGCGAACGGCGTCAGCGGCCTGAGCGTCGCGTTCGATCTGCCGACGCAGATGGGCTACGACTCCGATCATCCGCTCGCGGCGGGCGAAGTCGGGCGCGTCGGCGTCGCCATCGACTCCATCGACGACATGACCGCGCTCTTCGAGGGCATCCCGCTCGATCGCGTCTCGACGTCGATGACGATCAACGCGACCGCGATCGTCCTGCTCTCGCTGTACGTCGCGGCGGCGCGCCGCCAGGGCGTGGCGCCGTCGGCCGTGTCGGGGACGGTGCAGAACGACATCCTCAAGGAGTACGTGGCGCGCGGCACCTACATCTACCCGCCGCGGCCGTCACTGCGCATCGTCACCGACGTCTTCGAGTTCTGCGAGCGCGAGCTGCCGAAGTGGAACACCATTTCCATCAGCGGCTACCACATCCGCGAAGCGGGATCGACGGCCGTTCAGGAGGTGGCGTTCACGTTCGCGCACGGCATCGCGTACGTGCAGGCGGCGCTCGACCGGGGGCTCGACGTCAACGACTTCGGCCAGCGCATCTCGTTCTTCTTCAACGCGCACAATCGTTTTCTGGAGGAGATCGCGAAGTTCCGCGCGGCGCGCCTGCTCTGGGCGCGCATCATGCGCGACCGGTTTCACGCGACACACCCGCTTGCGCAACAGCTGCGCTTTCAGACGCAGACCGCCGGCAGCACGCTGACGGCACAGCAGCCCGACAACAACATCGTCCGCGTCGCGTTGCAGGCGCTCTCGGCCGTGCTCGGCGGCACGCAGTCGCTGCACTGCAACGGCCGCGACGAGGCGCTCGCGCTGCCGACGGAGGAATCGGCGCGCATCGCGCTGCGCACGCAGCAGATCATCGCGGCCGAGACCGGCGTCGTCCACGCGGTCGATCCGGTCGCCGGGTCGTACGCGGTCGAGTCGCTGACGAACGACGTCGAGCGGGGCGCCGCGGCGCTGATCGAGCGGATCGACGCGCTCGGCGGCACGCTCGCCGCCATCGAGAGCGGGTTCGTTCAGCGCGAGATTCAGGAGTCGGCGTATCGCGCGCAGCGGGCGATCGACGCGGGCGAGACGACGGTCGTGGGCGTCAACCGGTTTGCCGACGCGACCTCCAAGGCGGTGCCCACCTTCCACGTCGATGCCGACGTCGAGCGCCGCCAGATCGAGCGTGTCCGCGCGACGCGCGCGCGCCGGAGCGCGTCGGCCTGCGCGGCCGCGCTCGTCGCCGTCGAAGACGCCGCCCGCAACGGCGTCAACCTGGTGCCGCCGATCGTCGCCGCCGTGGACGCACACGCGACCGTCGGCGAGATCTCGGACGCGATGCGCCACGTGTTCGGCGTGTACCAGGAAACGACCGCCATCTGATGGACGCGCTCCTCCGCGTCGAGCACCTGACGACCGTGTTCGACCTGCCGCAGGGCGCGGTGCCGGCCGTGGACGACGTCAGTTTCGAGGTCCGCCAGGGCGAGACGCTCGGCGTGGTGGGCGAGTCGGGCAGCGGAAAGTCGGTGACGGCGTATTCGATCATGCGGCTCGTGCAGTCGCCAGGACGGATTGCGGGCGGCTCGATCTGGTTCCAGGGACGCAACCTCCTCGATCTGTCCGAGCGCGAGATGCGCGAGGTGCGCGGCGCCGGGATCTCGCTGATCTTCCAGGAGCCGATGACGGCGCTCAACCCGGTCTTCACGATCGGCGATCAGCTGCGCGAGACGCTGGTCGTCCACGGCAAAGCGTCGCGGCAGGAGGCGCGCGCCCGCGCCGTCGAGTGGCTCGAGGCCGCGCGCATCCCCGACGCGGCGACGCGCGCGAACGACTACCCGCATCAGTTGTCAGGCGGCATGCGCCAGCGCGTGCTGATCGCCATGGCGCTCTGCTGCCGGCCCGCGCTCGTCATCGCGGACGAGCCGACCACCGCGCTCGACGTCACGATTCAGGCGCAGATCCTCGACCTGCTGCGCGAGATGAAATCGGCGTTCCACCTGTCGCTGCTGCTCATCACGCACGATCTGGGTGTGATTGCCGAAACGGCCGATCGTGTCGCAGTCATGTACGCCGGCCGGATCGTCGAAGAAGGATCGGTGCGCGACGTGCTGCGGCATCCGCAGCATCCGTACACGCGCGGGCTGCTCGCGTCGATGCCGGGCGGCGCGCCCGGTACCCGGCTGCGGGCCATCGAGGGCACCGTGCCGGCGCTCGGAGCGCTGCCGCCGGGCTGCGCGTTCAACCCCCGCTGCCCCGACCGCTTCGAGCCGTGCACCGGCGCGCCGCCCGACGACTACGCGACCGGCGCGGATCACACGGCGAAGTGTTATCTCCATGCCCCTCGTTGAGGTCTCGCGGCTCGTCAAGCATTTCGTCCGACACGCCGGCCTCCTGCGCACGGGCACGGTCGTCAAGGCCGTGGACGACATCAGCTTCTCGATCGAGGCGGGCGAGACGTTCGGCCTCGTCGGCGAGTCGGGCAGCGGCAAAACGACGGCGGGACGGTGCCTGCTGCGCCTCGTCGAACCGACGTCGGGCGCCGTCCGCTTTCGCGGCGAAGACGTCCTCGGCTTCTCGCGCGCCCGCCTGCGCGACGCCCGCCGCGACCTGCAGATCGTGTTTCAGGATCCGTACTCGTCGCTCAACCCGCGTATGCGGGCGCGTCAGATTGTCGAAGAGCCGCTCGTCATCCACGGCATCGGCACTCGCGCGTCGAGGGAGGCACGAGTGCGCGAGCTGTTCGCGCTGGTCGGCCTCGATCCCGCGCACCTGGAGCGCTTCCCGCACCAGTTCAGCGGCGGCCAGCGCCAGCGCATCGGCCTGGCGAGGGCCCTGGCGCTCAATCCGTCGTTCCTCGTCCTCGACGAGCCCGTCTCCGCGCTCGACGTGTCGGTGCAGGCGCAGGTGGTGAACCTGCTGACGGATCTGCAGCAGCGCCTCTCGCTGACCTATCTGTTCATCGCGCACGACCTGCGCCTGGTCGAACACATCTGCGCGCGCGTCGCCGTGATGTATCTCGGGAAAATCGTGGAGATCGGCCCGGCGGCGTCGCTCTTCGCGTCGCCGCAACATCCGTACACGCGCGCGCTGCTGTCGGCGATTCCGGTGTCCGATCCGGACGCGCCGCGTCACCGGATCGCGCTCGATCCGGCGGCGTTCGATCGCGACGCCGGGTTGAAGGACGTGGCCGCCGGTCACCTCGCAGCCGTGTAGCCCTGCCCGACAGCGGACCTGAAGGTCCGCACTACATCGGGATGAAAACCGCGCTAGGCCGCGCGGCGGACGTCGTTCTCGACCTGGCCGTCTCGGATGTGAATCGTCCGGTAGGCGAACGCCGCGACGTCGGGCTCGTGCGTGACGAGCACGATCGTGTTCCCCGCCTTGTGAAGACGCTCGAACAGCCCCATGATCTCGAGGCCGGTTTTCGAGTCGAGGTTGCCCGTCGGCTCGTCGGCCAGCAGAATCGACGGGTTGTTCACGAGCGCGCGCGCGATGGCGACGCGCTGGCGCTGACCGCCGGACAGCTCGTTCGGCCGGTGCGTCATGCGTTCAGTCAGCTCCACCTTGGCCAGCGCGAGCTTCGCGCGCTCCTGACGATCCTTGGCCGGCACGCCCGCGTAAACCAGCGGCAGCTCGACGTTGTGGAGCGCCGTGGCGCGCGGCAGCAGGTTGAAGGTCTGAAAGACGAAGCCGATCTCCTCGTTGCGGATGCGGGCCAGCTCGTTGTCGTTCATCTGGCTGACCTGCTTGTTGTTGAGCAGGTACGAGCCCTTCGAGGGCGTGTCGAGGCAGCCGATGAGGTTCATCAGGGTGGACTTGCCCGAGCCTGACGGCCCCATGATCGCGACGTATTCGCCGCGCTCGATCGCGATGGAGACGCCACGCAGGGCGTGAATCTCCTCGGAGCCCATCACGTAGGTCTTCCAGAGATCGACGGTTTCAATCAGCGCCATGGTTGTGTCAGACGTCCAGCCGCGCGGTTAAGTTCCGGCTCTGAGCCGCGCCAGCAGGCGCTTGGCCACATCCGGCGCGTCGGTCGGCACGTGCGCCGTCCAGTCGCGCGCGTCCACGGGAATCAGCGTCACCTTGCTCCGGCTGCGCTTGCGCTGGTCCGCAATGGCCGCGGCCAGCTCGCGGGCCGGCGCGAGCGAGGATCCGAGCACGAACACGCAGACGTCCTCGCTCGTCCACTTGCCGGCCTGCGCCCACGTGTCTACGACGGCCGGGCCGTCCACGCGCGAGACAAACCGCCCGAGCAGCCGCGGATTCTTGTTCTTGCTCAGAAACTTCGATCGCGGGACGAATGCCAGCTCGAAGCCACGCAGCTCGGTCTCGTCATAGCCGCCGCCGACCGCCTCCACCGCGGTGCGGAAGCGGCTGAGCGTCGCCTTCCGCATATATTCGTCCCGGGTCGCGCGCTCCTCTCTGAACGTCGTCGTATCGGGACCGCGCGCCGCCTCCGGCTCGGGCTCGGGCGGCCGCGGTTGCGCCTTGGGCGCGTCGGGCGCCGGTGCAGGCGAGGGAGACGCCGCGGCGGGCGGCGGCGCGGGCGGCGGCGCAGCCGTCGCGGGCCCGGCGGCGAGCGTGCGATCGTACTCCGCACGACGGCCGGGATCGGAGAGCACGCGGTACGCTTCGGTCAGCTCGGCGGCGCGAGCGGCCGCCATGTCCTGGAATTCCTTGCCGAGGTGCTGGACTTTGTCGGGATGGTATCGGGCGATCAGCGCGCGGAACGATCGCTTGATCTCGTCGGCGGTCGCCGCCGGCGCCAGTTCGAGCTGTTCGTAGTGGGTTTTTGACGCCACGCTGGACGGCCGCCCCTGCGGCTACTTCTTGAACTCGGCGACGTTCGCGGCCGGCAGCTCACGCCGCGTTTCCGTCTGCAGCTCTCGCTGACGCAGACGCTTGCCGACGCGTTTGGATTCGGTGCTTCGCGCGCAGTACGGACAGTAGTTCCAGCCCGGCTGCAGCGCGCGGCCGCAGTGCGGGCAGCCGCCGCCCTGACGCTTGCCGCACTGCGGGCAGGCGACGAAATCGACGCCAACCGCCGCGCCGCACGCGGTGCACAGCGTCCGCACTTCGCGCACCTCGGTCACCACGCGCAGCAGCTCTTCCGGTGTCGTCACGCCGCTCTTCACCTTGGCCAGCCCGTCCTCGCCGAGCGTGATCATGCCCGACGCGACGGCGATGTCGCGGATCTGCGCCTCCGAGGCGCGCGCCGCAATCGCGCGGCGGAGCTTGTCGGTCACGCGCATCACTTCGTAGATGCCGATTCGACCGCGGAACCCCGTGTGGTTGCACTGATCGCAGCCGACCGACTTGTAGAACGGAATGGTCGCGGCCTCGGCATCCGGGATGTTCAGCGCGCGCAGCGTCTCGGCCGGCGGCGTGTACTGCCGGCGGCAGTTGACGCACAGCCGCCTCACCAGCCGCTGCGCGACGACGCCGATCATCGCACCCGCGATGACGTACGGCTCGGTGCCGATGTCCATCAACCGCGTCACGACCGACGGCGCATCGTCGGTGTGCAGCGTCGAGAGGACGAGGTGCCCCGTCTGCGCGGCCTGCATCGCGATCTTCGCCGTCTCCTGGTCGCGGATTTCGCCGACGAGAATGACGTCCGGATCCTGACGCAGGATCGAACGGAGCGCGCTCGCGAACGTGAGCTTGATTTTCTCGTTGATCTGCGTCTGGTTGACGCCGGGAATCTGG
>CAZOIK010000035.1:0-14565 GCA_964579765.1 uncultured Bifidobacteriaceae bacterium | reverse complement strand
GCTGAGCCCGCGCGCCAACATGCCGTACGTGCCGATCAACTGCGCCGCGATCCCGGACACGCTGCTCGAGAGCGAGCTGTTCGGCCACGAGAAGGGCGCGTTCACGGGCGCCATCGAGCGGCGCCAGGGCTGCTTCGAGCTGGCCGACCACGGCACGCTGTTCCTCGACGAGATCGCCGAGATGACGCCGGCGACCCAGGTGAAGCTGCTGCGCGTGCTGCAGGAGCGGTCGTTCCGGCGCGTCGGCGGCAAAAGCGAGCAGGCCGTGGACATCCGGGTCATCGCCGCGACGAACCAGGATCCGCCGACGGCGGTCAAAGAAGGCAAGCTGCGCGAAGATCTCTACTACCGGCTCAACGTGTTCGAGATCACCCTGCCGCCGCTGCGCGAGCGCAAGGAAGATCTGCCGCTCCTCATCCAGGGCTTCATCAAGGAGTTCAACGCGCGCAACGGGCGCGCGGTCGCCTCGGTGGACGCCGGCGCGATGGGAGTGCTCGAGGCCTACTCGTGGCCGGGCAACGTCCGCGAGCTTCGCAACGTCGTCGAGCGCGCGACGATCGTCGCCGACGGTCCCCTCATTCGCGAGAAGGACCTGCCCGTGCTCGCCGGCGCGAGCCGGAGCGCCGCCGGCGCCGCGCCGTCCGCCACCGGCCTCGTGCCCGGCATGACCGTCGGCCAGGCCGAGCAGCAGCTCATTCAGATCACGCTGCAGCACACCGGCGGCAACAAGACGCGCGCCGCCGAGCTGCTCGGCATCAGCCTCAAGACACTGCACAACAAGCTGCACCGCCAGGCCGACGAGGAAAAGACCGCCGCCGAAGTCCCATAGATGATGTTGCGTGCATGCGCCTGAGCATCAAGGCCAAGCAGGTCGCGGGGGTGACCTCCATCGTCGGCCTCGCGGTCATCGTCTTGAGCGCGTACTACCTGTCGTCGCTCGCGCGCGTGCGTCTCGAACAGAGCCAGGCGCACGGCATGCTGCTCGCCGACGCCGTGTTTCACCGCGCGAGCGCCGTGGTCCGCAGCGGCGACGATCCTGAGACGGCGCTGCGCGCCGACGACGGCCTCCAGTCGATCCTCGAGTCGAGCGCGTACTCGAAGCAGCTCACGTACGCCGCGATCGTGGACACCGAAGGCCGGGCCATCGCGCACAGCGACAGCAGCCTGGTCGGCCAGCCGATGCCGGCCTACGACGACATCAACCAGCTGCTCGGCGCCGGCGCCGTCGCGCTCATCCGCGCGATCTACGCGCCGGGCGGAAAGATCTTCGAGATCCGCAAGCCCCTGCTGCTGAACGGAAAAGAATTCGGGTCGATCCGCGTCGGCGTGTCTACTTTACTCATCCGCGACGACCTCGACCATGCGCTCCGGCCCGCGGTGATCGCCGTGATTGCAGCAGTTGCCGTCGCGAGCCTGATTGCCCTTCTGCTGGCGCAGGTCTTGCTCCGTCCGATTCATGTGATCCGCAGCGGGATCACACGCCTCGGCCGCGGAGAATTTGGCGTCATGGTGGATCTGCCGCGAGACGATGAGTTCGCCGAGCTCGGTCAGTTCTTCAACGCCGTGAGCGCGCGCCTCTCGGCCGACCGCGCGCAGACCACGCAGGCGGGCGTGGGCGGCGGCGACGGCCAGCACACCGAGGATGCGGTCGCCGTCTTCGACGCGCAGGGCGTCCTCGTGTTCGCCAACGACGCGATGCGCGAGTCGCTGCCGGCGGATCCCGCGGTGCGGCCGCGCGTGGACGATCTGTGGCCGCCCTCGCATCCGTTTCGCGTCGCCATCGACGACGCGCGCACGTCGCGGGAGCCGCGCGCCGCGACGGCGGTCGCCATGCCCGCGCCGGATTCGGGCGAGCGCCTCGTGCTGGCCCGGCCGCTCGAAGGCCCCGGCGGCCGCGCGTTCGGCGTGGTCTTGATCGCCCGCAATCTCGATTACCTCGCGCAGGTTCGCACGACGCTCAGCTACTCGCGCAAGCTCGCGGCGCTGAGCCGGCTGTCGGCCGGCATCGCGCACGAAGTCAAGAACCCGCTCAACGCGACGGTGATCCACCTGGAGCTGCTCAAGCAGCAGCTCGCGTCGCCCTCGAGCGAGCCGTCGGCCGTCAACGACCACGTGTCGATCATCGCCGCGCAGATGCGGCGGCTCGACGAGGTCGTACAGGGCTTCCTGCGCTTCATCCGTCCCGAGGATCTGCGGCTCGAAGTGACGTCGGTCGCCGCGCTCGTTGACGCGATTCAGCCGATCGTCGGCGCCGAGGCCGAGCAGCACAACGTGCAGCTGGCGATCGACATCCCGGTCGGCCTGCCGGACGTCCGCGTCGATCCGGGCATGATGCAGCAGGCGCTCCTCAACCTCGCGATCAACGCCTGCCAGGCGATGCCGCACGGCGGACGCCTGCGTCTGGCCGGCGCCGCCTCGAGCGGACGCCGCGTCGAGATCGTCTGCGAGGACACGGGCGTCGGCATTCCGCCCGAACACCTCGACAAGATCTTCAACCTGTACTTCACGACGAAGGACGGCGGCAGCGGCATCGGCCTGTCGATGGTCTACCGGACCATTCAGCTTCACGACGGCGAGCTCGAGGTCCAGTCGACGCCCGGCCGCGGGACGACGTTCCGCGTCTTCTTGCCTCAAGCGTGACGCGCGGGGTGATAATGGCGAGAGTGCGCGCTCTCTCGCCTTTCGCGGCGTTCGCCACCGTCGGGACGCTGCTCTTGACGACCATGTCAACCGGCGCGTGCGCGAAGCTCCACGCGCGCACGATCGGCCCGGCGCTCACCACGCCTCCGCCGCCGCCGCGCGTCGTGCCGGCGGCGAAGGCGCCGATCGAGAGCCAGCCGATCGTGGCGTCGCCGCCGGTCGGCGAGGTGCCGGCAACCACGCCGCCGTCGATCAAACCGTCAGAGACGCCGGCGCCCGCGGCACCGTCCACTCCCGCGGCGGCGGCTCCGACTGCCGGCACGGAGCGTCCCGCACCGACGCCCGAACGGCCGCCGACGCTGCAAACGACCACCGACACGGCGGTCGCGGAACAGCGCACACGCGCGGCGCTCGCGAACGCGACGCGGGATCTCGGGCGGATCGACGTCCGGCGGCTGAGCGCCGACGGCAAGGCGCAGTACGACATCGCGCGCCGGTTCGTCGCGCAAGCCAACAGCGCGTTGAGCGCCGGCAACTTCGAGTTCGCGCAGCAGCTCGCCGACAAAGCCGCGACGCTCGCGGCGCTGCTGCAGAAAAGGTAGTGCAGGCCTTCAGGCCTGCCGTCAGCTCCACGCGCGCTTGAGCGCGCTCCACTGCGTGCGCATCGCCGCGGCAGCCGTGTCGGGTGAGGACGGCGAGACGATACGTGCGCGGTCGGGAATGATCGCTTTCGCGACGAGCTCGTCGAGATCGGCGCGCGCGCCCGCGGCTCTCGCGCCCAGCGCCGACAGCCGCACCCACCCCGCAATCGCGGCGTCCCACGCGCGCTGGACGTCGCCCGAGCCGCGCGCCGCGGCGGCCAGCCAGTAGGACGCGACCGTCGCGCCGCTGTCTTCGCGCAGCTCTTCTTCCATGCGCCGGACGATCCGCTCCTGCAGCGCGCGCGCGACCGGTTCGGCCGCCGACTGCGACTCGCGATCGAGCGCCGTCGCCCACCAGTCCAGCAGCCGCTCGTGGCGCTCGGGCCGTTTGCGATCGCCGCGCGCGAGCGCGAGCTCGAACTGCTCGGCGGCCGCGCCGGGCTGACCGTCGAAGTACAGCCACTCGCCCATCGCGATCAACAACTCTACGCGATCGTCGTCTGACAGCGCTGTCGCGCGTACCTCTTTCAGCGCGTCTCCAGCCGCCTGCCGATCGCCGGCGTCGCGCGTCGTCCTGAAGCGTTCGAGGTACGCGCGCGCGACCACGAGCTCGGCGGCGTCGCAGAGATCGGGCGTCTTCACGACCGCCGCCGCTTCGTCGATGGCGGCGTCGTACTTCGCCTGGTTGTACAGCTGGCGTGCCCGCGAGAGCCGATCGCGCGGACCCGCCGCCGTCACGATGAGAAGGACCAGCCCAAGGGCGGGCAGACGTCGGAAACGCCGCACGGATAAGGTCTCTCACGAACTCTAGATCCGCGGCGGCGGCGTTGCAACGGCTTCGTGGCGCAAATCTTGCTCGACGCGAGCCGAGGAGGACACTCGTGAAATCGATTCGTACGGCCACGTTGACGGCGCTCGTGTGCGCCGCGGCCGCAACCGCCGGCGCACAGACGGCGGGAGTCCGCGTCGGCATCAGTGGAAGCCCGAGCCAGTTCTACACAGGTGTGCACTACGAGAGTGCACCGCTTGTTGACCAATTACACTTTCGACCGAATCTGGAAGTCGGCGTCGGCGACGATCAAACGCTCGTCGCGTTCAACTTCGAGTTCGCGTACTACGTGCCGATGGGGCAAGGACGCCGCAGCAGCCCGTGGGATCTCTACATCGGCGCGGGCCCCGCGCTGGTGATCGATCACGTCACCAACGACACCAACGCTGGCGGCGGCTTCAACATCGTCGTCGGCGCTCAGCAACGCCACGGCCTCTTCACGGAATTGAAGGTCGGTTTCGCCGACAGCCCAAATTTCAAATTCGGCGTTGGTTACACATTTGGCCGCTGAGTCGATGCGCTTCCCACAAGTGGCAGCGGGCGTGAGAGCGAAGCTCATCCGCCTGCCACTCGTGCTCGCGCTCGTCTACATCGCCGCGGCAACGCTGGGCTCGACGATCACGCTTCCGTCAGACCAACTCAGGCTCGTCTCGCCGGCGGCAGGCATCGCGCTCGCGGCGCTGCTGCTCCTCGGCGACGAGGAGAGGCGCGACGGCGTCGTCGGCTTGTTCGCCGGCGCCGTCATCGCGAACCTGATTGCGCGCGAACCGCTCCTCACCGTGCTGCCGATCGCCATCGGCAACACGCTCGAAGCCGTCGTCGCGGCCTGGCTGATTCGCCGGTTCGCCGGCACGCCGCTCTCGCGAAGCTGGCTGCGCTGCATGATCGCGATCGTGGCGTTCGGCGCCGTGGCGAGCACGGTCATCGGCGCGACGATCGGCGTGACGAGTCTCTGCCTCACGGGCATCCGGCCGTGGACGTCGTTCGGCGCGCTCTGGCGGACGTGGTGGCTGGCCGGAGCGACAGGCGATCTGATCATCGCGCCGGCAGTGCTCGCCTTCGGCGCACGCCCGCGCGGCGGCGGATGGCCGCAGCGGATCGAGGTCGCGTCGGTGGCGGCGACCCTGTCGGCCGCCAGCGTCGCCGTGTTTGCGCGCCGCGTCAGCAGCACGGCGCACAACCCGCTCGAGTACCTCGTGTTCCCGTTCCTGATCTGGACGGCGATCCGGTTTGGCGTCGCCGGCGCCGCCATGGCGAATCTGCTGACGGCGACAGTGGCAATTGTCGGCACCGTCCACGCGCTCGGCCCCTACGCGTCGGGCGCCGGGCTGCAGTTCCAGATCTTCCTCGGCGTCATCGCGAGCTCCGGGCTGCTGCTCGGCGCGACCGTCTCCGACCGCGACGCCTCGCGCGCGCGCAAAGCGGGAATGCTCGAAGCCGCCATCGACGGCGTCGTCTCGCTCGACGAGGCCGGCCACATCGTCGAATTCAATCCCGCCGCGGAACGCATGTTCGGCCTGACGCGCGCCGACGCCATGGGCCGCGAGTTCGCGGATCTCACGATGCCCGAGCGCCGGCGCGAGTTCTTCCGCCGGACGATGCGGCCGGCGATGCTGGGGCGGCGGTTCGAGACGCTGTCGGTGCGCGCCGACGGCACCGAGTTTCCGGTCGAGCTGTCGGTCAGCCGCGTTCCCACGATCGGCCCGTCGGTGTTCACGGCGTTCGTGCGCGACATCACCGAGCAGCGGCGGCTCGTAAAGCAGCTCGCGTTCCGCGCGACCCACGACGGCCTGACCAGCATGCTCAACAACGCGGCGTTCATGGAGCGGCTCACGCTGGCGGCGCGCCAGGCGAACGTCGGCGGCCGCGCCGACATGGCGGTGCTCTTCGTCGATCTCAACAAGTTCAAGGCGATCAACGACCGGCACGGCCACATCGTCGGCGATCGCCTGCTCGTCGCAATCGCGCGGCGCTTGCGCGGCGCGGTCCGGCCGAGCGACTCGGTCGCGCGCCTCGGCGGCGACGAGTTCGCGGTGCTGCTCGAGCACGTCGTCGGCCCCGACGACGTGGACGCCGTGGTCTCCCGCATCCAGCGCGCGCTCGCCCAGCCCTTCAATGTGGACGGTCATACGATTCACGCGTCCGCGAGCGTCGGCGTCGCGCTCGCGTCCGAGCACGGGCCGAGACCTGAAGACCTGCTGCGCGCGGCCGACTCGTCCATGTACCGGGTGAAGAGCGTCGGCACCTGAACCTCTGGCGTTACACGCTCGCCACCCGTTTTACACACCTCACGCCACGGGCGCCCGCAAAACGACCGACCCGCTGTCCGACGGGGCTGGCAAGCATCCTGCAACACGCGCAGGGGAGACCTTGCTCATGGGTGAGGTTCTGTATGCCGCTCCACAATTCGCGCCGCGGCCTGTGCGCGAGCGCAGGCTGGGCGATGCCGCCCGCATTCTGATCGTCGATTCGGATCCGGCCTCGCTCGCCGCGATCGCACAGGCGCTGCAGAACGAGGGGCACTGCACGGCCACGGCCTTCGACGCCGCTGGCGCCGCGGCCATCGTCGAGCGCCTGGGTCCATTCAACCTCGTGATCACCGACGTGCAGACAACCGCAGCCCAAGGCATCGAGCTCAGCGAGACACTCGGCGCGCGCAGTCGCGAACTGCAGGTGCTCTGTCTCGCCAAGCCCTTCAGCGAGAGCCAGCTTCTGAACGCCGTCGCGTCATGCCTCTACTGGACGCCGCCGCGGAGACCGCGGTGAGCCCGCGAGGCACGTTCGGCGTCCGTTCCGCGTGCGTGCTGCTCGCCTCGCTCGTCGCACTGCTGGCGACGCCTGCGCGCGCGCGGGCTGACGGGTTCATCAGCCCGCTCATCGGGTTCGACTTCGGCGGCGACGCCAGCTGTCCTTCGGTCAGCAACTGCGAGGACAAGCGCCTCAACTACGGCCTCGCGCTCGGCGCGACGGGCCGTGTATTCGGCTTCGAGGAGGAGTTCGCGTACGCGCGCGACTTCTTCGGCACGGCACCGACGCTCAATTCGAGCGTGTTGACGGTCATGAGCAGCGTCATGCTCTCGCCGAAGATCGGTCCGATCCGGCCGTATCTGCTGACCGGCCTTGGGCTGATCAAGACCCACGTCGAGTTCACGTCGGCGAGCCTGCTGACGACCGACAACAACAATCTCGGCTGGGACATCGGCGGCGGCGTGACCGTCAGCGTCGCGCCCCACGTCGGCATCCGCGGCGACATCCGCTATTTCCATTCGTTTCAGGACCTCAGCTTCCTGGGCTTCTCGCTCGGCAATTCGAAGCTGGATTTCGGACGGGCGGCGGCCGCCCTCAACTTCACGTTCTGATCGCGTGACGCCTCCTTCTCCCCGGACGCTTCTCACGACCGCAGCGGCGCTGGCGGCCGTGCTGCTCGTCTCGGCCGGCGCGTGCTACGTCGATCTCGCCCGCGGTCTTCCCGACGACACGGCGATCCGGCACATCGGCGACACCGCGCAGTCCACGATCATCTTCGACGCGAACGACCGTCCCGCGTCCACGCTGGCCACGCAGGAACGCATCGACGTCCCGCTCGACCGCGTTTCGCCGAACTTCGTGCACGCCCTGATCGCCGTCGAGGATCAGCGCTTCTATTCGCACGGCGCCGTCGATCCGCCGCGCATCGCGGCCGCCGCGTTCGCCAACCTGACGCGCGGCCGGGCGGCGCAGGGCGCGAGCACCCTCACGCAGCAGCTGGCGCGCGCCAGCTTTCTGACGCCGCGGAAGACGCTTCGCCGCAAGTTGCAGGAAGTGATCCTGGCCGAGCGCATCGAGCGGCAGTACACGAAGGCCCAGATCCTCGAGCTGTACGTCAATCGCGTGTACTTCGGCAGCGGGCTCTGGGGCATCGAGGCCGCGTCGCTCGGCTACTTTGGCAAGCACGCGTCGGATCTCACGATCGCCGAGGCCGCTACGCTCGCCGGGCTGGTGCAGTCACCGTCCACCTACGCACCGACGGGCGATACGGCCAAGGCCCTCCGCCGCCGGCGCGTCGTTCTCCAGGCGATGCTCGACACGCATGCGATCGATCGGACGACGTTCGACGGAGCTTCGCACGAACCGCTGCGCCTCGCCGATGCGTTCTCGCGGCGCGATCCGCACGGCGAGTACTTCTTCGAGGAGATTCGCAAGTCGCTTGTCGATCGGTACGGCACCGAGCTGGTGTACCGCGGCGGCCTGCGTGTGTACTCGACGATCGACCCCGCGCTGCAGGCCGCAGCGGAATCGGCGGTGACCTCGTCCTTACAGGATCTCGAGAAGCGCCGCGCGCGGGCGGCACGCGCGTCGGCCGAGGCCGAGCCCCTGCAGGCCGCGCTCATCGCCATCGACCCGCAGACGGGGTACGTCAAGGCCCTCGTCGGAGGCCGCAGCTTCTCAGAGAGCCATTTCGATCGCGCGACGCAGGCGTACCGCCAGCCCGGCTCGGCGTTCAAGCCGTTCGTGTACGCGGCGGCGCTCGAATCGGGCTACACGGAAGCCAGCATCATCGACCACCTCGACACGCCGCTGCCGACGCTCCAGGGCGCCTGGCTGCCTGACGACGAGCACGCGGACCTCGACGCGATCGACGTCCGCGACGCGCTGCGTCTGTCGAGCAACCGCGCGGCCATCCAGGTGCTCGACCACGTGGGCATCCCCAACGTGGTCCGCTACGCGCGCGCCTTCGGCCTCGACCGCCTGCCGGCTGTCCCGTCGCTCGCGCTCGGCGCGGGCGAGGTGACGCTCGCCTCGCTCACGTCGGCCTACGCGGCATTCGCCAATGGCGGCTTCGTGCGCAAGCCGACGCTCGTCCGCCGCGTGGACTACGGCGACGGCGAGGCCCTGATCGCCTGGCACGACGAGCCCGCGCGCGCGATCAGCGAGACGACCGCCTTCCTCATGAGCGACATGCTCGCCGACGTGATCAACGCCGGCACCGCGTCGCAGGCGCGCGCGCTCGGCTTCCGCCTGCCCGCCGCGGGCAAAACGGGCACGACGAACAATTTCAACGACGCGTGGTTCGTCGGCTACACGCCGAAGCTCGTCGTCGGCGTCTGGGTTGGCTTCGACACGCCGCACACGATCGTCAGGAACGGGTTCGCCGCCAGCGTGGCCGTGCCGCTGTGGACCGCCTTCATGAACGCGGCGACGCGCGGCGATCGGCCGGACTGGCTGCCGGTGCCCGACACGATCGTCGCGGCGGACGTCTGCCCCGTCTCGGGCAAGCTCGCGACCGCAAGCTGCACGGATCATCGCCAGCAGTACTTCGTCAGCGGCACCGAGCCGCTCGAATACTGCGACGTCCATCAGCCGTCGCTGTTCAGGAAGATCTTCGGGCTGGCGTCCGTACGGCCGCCGGAGCCGGCGCCGATCGATGCGGCGCCCGCTCCGGAGCCGAAAGCTACGGAATCTGTAAAAGAGGGTGCGAAGTCGGAGCCCGAAGCTCCGGCGAAGAAGCGCGGTTTCTGGTCGCGCATCTTCCACGGGAGCTCCGGGAAGTGACGTTCCCGGAGTGGTCAACTCCGGGGCTACATGTCGGCGTTGTGAGCAACCGCATTCTCATCAGCCGTCGGCGCTGACTCCGGCGGCGGCTGATCGGCGGGCGCATGGCGATGGCTCGCCGAGCCGCCCTTGCGTCCTGCCTCGCGTGCTTCCTCTACCGTCCACTCATGTGCTCGGCCCTTTGCGTGCGCGGCCTTGCCGCCTTTGCTCGCAATGCGCCGCTGTTTTTCCGGGTCCATTGACGCAAAGCCACGATCCTGTTTCGCCACGATTCCTCCCCCTCTTGTTACGTCCCTTCCGGTTGTGATGCAGAAAAAGCGCCAGCGCACGAGCAGGGCGAGGAGCCCGGCTCCCCGCCCTGGATTGGCACACGGCTGTCCCGAATGCGTCGTCCGTGCTCTCGAGTGGACGCTACGCGAGCACTCGGATGACGACGCGGCGGTTCTGCGCGCGCCCCGCCTTGGTCTTGTTGGAAGCCACGGGCTTGTCGGCGCCGTAGCTGATGACGTTCATCTTGTGGAGCGGAATCTGGTAGTGCTCATAGAGGTACCGCTTCACCGCTTCGGCGCGTTCGAGCCCGATCCGCTCGTTCACGTCCTTGGGGCCGATCGAGTCGGTGTGCCCTTCGATTTCCAGATACGCGCCGTTCGGATCGGCCAGCAGCTTCTGCACCATCTCGTCGAGCTTCGACTTGGCCTCATCCGGCAGCGTGGCCTTGCCGAACTTGAACTGCCCTTCGTCCTCGCTCAGCACGACGGTATAGACGAGACGCTTGGAGGCCTTCTCGAGCTCGTCCGTCTTGTTGCCGACTTCGTTGGCGCGTGCGGCGGCCGACTTCGCGGCGGTGTCGGCGACGTTGGCCGCCTGCTGCGCCTGGCCCGCTGCGCTGTTCGCCGCCTGGGCCTTCTGATCCACGTCGTTGATCGCGGCTTCGTTCTTCTTCGTCCGCTCCTGGGTCTGTTCGACCGACGTCGCGAGGTTGTCCACCTTCGTGTTGACGTCGCCGACGCGGTTCCTCACGTAGCCCTTGGTCGCGCACGCCGGCAGCCCCACGGCCACCACGCTCGTCAGCGCGAGTGTTGACATCCATTTCGACATACTCTGCCTCCTCACCTTTTCTCAGAACCGCCCGCCGGAGGGTGGTCCCGCCATGTACCCGCTTCGTGTCCGCACCACGAGGTTGTTGCCGTCATGAACGCGGACGAGCAGCGGATGCCAGCCCGCGGGCGCACTCGATTCGAACGTCATCACGTACTGGTGCCGCAGTTCCGTGACGATTTGTTTCGCCGCCGTCATCGAAGCCGTCGGCGTCCGGCTCACGAACAGCGCGCCGCCCGTCCAGCGCGACAGATCGTCGAGCGTGCCGCGCGCGGGCCTGGCCGGACCGCCGTCGCTCGCCGCCGCGCTGTCGGGGTGGTCGAGCGGAGACGAGACGACGAAGCTGTAGACCGGCACGTCGATCGCGCTCGCCGCGGCCGAGACGTCCGTCGCGTCCAGGCGGCTGCGGTTGTCGAATCCATCGGTGATGACGACGATCGCCCGGCGCGCACCGCCTTCGGCCGCCAGCTCTTTGCTCGTCTGTGCGACCGCGTCGAACAGCGCCGTCGAGCCCCAGGGCTCGACGCGGCTCAGGCCCCCGATGATCTCGGGCGGCGAGGTCGTGAACGGCTGCACGGCGTGCAGCTGCGAGTCGAACGTGAAGAGCGCGACGTGATCGCGTCCCGGCTGCAGCTCCAACGCCAGCTGGGTTGCCGCATCCCGCGCGGCCGTCCACTTGCCGCTGATGTGCATGCTGCCGCTCGTGTCGAGGAGCACGGCGACGTACACCGGCGTCGCCTCCGCATGGAAATCCGCGATTGCGCGCTGCCGCCCGGCGTCGAACAGCTCGAAGTCCTTGCGTGACAGGCCGGTCACCGGCCGCCCCTTCTGATTGCTGACCACGACGCTCAGCGACACGAGATCAACGCCGGCTTTGAAGGTCGGCGGCTGCGCGGCGTCCTGGCCGTTCTGGATCGTCGTCGCGTGGACGGCCGCGGCGCCGAGCGCCAGCGTGATGAGCAGTGCAGCGAGACGTCGCATCTGGCTGGACTTCTGTTCAACTCTCTTGCCAGTGCACGAGCCGGGGAAACGCGTCTCAGAGGCCCCGCTGAGCTGTGTAAGTTATTCGGGGACCGTGTAATTCCTCACACGGTGTCACTTGCAGGCAGGCGCGAGAACGGAAGAGCTAGCGTTCGAGTCGTGCACGGACGGCGCGGAGGTTCTCGTCGAGGCTGCTCCTGACGCGCCGCTCGACAATCACGCGGCGGATGCGCGCGAACGCGCCGAGCAGCGCGCTCGCGGCGGAGCGGTTCACGTAGAACAAGTAGAACGACTGCGGATCGGCGACGCTCCGGCCGGCGAGCGCGAGGGCGAGCGACGCGTCGAAGTAGCGGCTGGAATAGACGTCGCGCGTGGTGGCGATTACGAGATCGTGCGGGCCCTCCGGCACGAGCGTCACGTGCGTGACGGAAATAAATGGCGCAATCCCGAACTTCTCTTTCGACCAGTAGAGGAAATCTTCTGTCCCCGGCAGCGGGTCGGCCGGATACGACGCCACGTGGCGCCCGAGGCCGGGCACTACGTCGTCGATGTACGGCGAGCTCTTCAGCAGCAAGGCGAAACGGTCGAGCGGCCGGACCGGAGGACGGCTGTCGTCGTATTCCTCGATCCGGCCGCCCGCCCCGCCCGCCATGTAGGCACGGACATGGTCGAAGAGCATCTCCTTGAAGAGCGCCGCCGCCCGGCCGTCGGCATCGGCGCGATGCCAGTCAACCTCTTTCGCGATGCGCCCGATGTCCGCGGCCGGAAGGCGGATGTCGCAGTCGCCGACCCGGCAGTTCCTCAGATCGAAGTCGTCGTGCGTAATCGTGAGGCCATCCAGATCCGAGGGCCGGGGAGGCGTGCTGAAGCGTCCGATTTCAAGCACGCTCGCATTCTTCTTGAAGCCGACGATGTCGCGGTACGCGTCCACGAAACGCTCGATCGGCGCGTGAACCCGCACGCCGCCGACGGCCGCCACCGCGCCGCCGGCGGCCGGCAGCGTGTGCTTGACGACCTTGCCGTGCTCGAGGTCCGCCAGATCGTCCTGCGAAAACCTCAAGTCGCCGGCAAGCACGCGCTCGAGCGCCGGCGGCACATCCGACGATCGTGGTTCCGAAGCGAACGCCGTCAGCCAGCCTGCGAACGCGAGCGCGGCCGCGGCGAACACGACGGCAGGGGGACGCAGTGAGAGGTGCGAACGCAGGAGCCGCATGCTAAAGGCGCGGCGAGGAGGGCTCCTCACCGGCCGGATCGGGGTGAGCGCTCGAACGGGCTACTTGGTTTCCGAGGCGTCTTTGCCGTCAATCGGCGCGCCGGTGCCGGACGAGCCCATGAACAGGCGGCGTCCGTCCTTGAGGATCAGATCGCGCCCGTTCGCGCGGTTCGCGCCGTTCTTCGCGCGGTAGCCTTCGACGGTGATTTCCATGCCGGTCTTCACCGAGTCCCGCGTGAAGCCGCGGCGAAAGAGGGTGTTCGGCGTGCCGCCTTCAACCATCCACTCCGTGACGGTGCCGTCTGGATTCTTGACGTCGATGTGCAGCCACGAATGCGGGTTGATCCACTCCATCTTCGTGATGGTGCCGTGCAGCGTCACCGGCGCGTTCGCGTCGAACTCCGCGGCGAACGAGTGATGCGCGGACGCGACGCCGGCGCCCGCGAACGTGGCAGCGCACGCGATGGCGCACGCCGTGGCGAATTTCCTGATCATGCCGTGGCTCCCTTACTGGTTCAGGCTGGCGGCCGCCTTCGCCGCAGCCGCTTTGTCCGCGTCGCGCGCCTCTTCGAGCATGTTGTGCAGGCCGTAGTTGCCTTCGTGGCACGCGTACTCGTAGAGATCGCCCTCACTGGTCCGCATGTGCTCCTCGACCGTCCACGGCCGCGTCCACGTCGTCGGGTCGGAGACCGTCAGGCGGTACTCGACGCTGTGCGGCCCGGTGCGCGTGAAGCGCTCGAGCATGTGCAGGTTGGCGCCGGAGCCGCGGTAGTTGGTCTTGTTGCTGAAGTTCGCGGTCTCGACGACGAGCGTGTCGCCCTCCCAGTGGCCGCGCGAGTCGCCGAACCACTGGTGCATCTTCGACGATAAGGCCGGCCGGCCGTCGAGCGGGACGATGCGCGTGTCGTGCACCATCTCGTGCGTGATCGCGACGTAGCCGGGTCCCTGGAGAATACGGATGTTGTTGTTGTAGAGCCCGGGCAGAATCGCCGTCGGCAGACCCCAGGTGATGCAGCGCTCGAGCGAACTACGCTCTTCGGGGCCGTCGGTGCCGCCGTTGCGCCCGCCGACGCGGAGCGTCGCGACACGGCGCTGCGCGTCTGGCGTCAGCGGCGGAATGCGGCCGTCCGCCGGATCGACGATGAGCGACGTGCGGTGATCTTCGTCCACTTTGGTGCCCGGATCCGTCATGTACGGCGCGTGCACCAGATTGACCGGCACGTTCTCGTCGGGCGGCGAGTCGAGACGCTTTTCGGCGGCCCCTTCCAGCTTCGAGATTTCGGCACTCGTGAGGAACGCGCGATCGCCGTACGCGGCCGGACGCTCGAGCGGCGTGATCGTCTTGTAGTCCCAGACGCCCTGCAGGTCCGGATCGCCCCACGCCGTCTTTGCCATATAGGGCTTCGACGCGGCCGTTGACGCGGTCTTTGCCGCCGGCTGTTGCGCGTGCAGCGACACCGCGACCGCAGCCGCGAGCAGTCCACCCAGCATGACAACTGGTGCCTTCATCGATATCTCCTTCAGCCCCACACTTTACACCCGCTCGGCACGAATGCGCCAAGGCGCGCGATCGCACCCGCAATGCGGTTAAATACAGGGCTGCGGAGGAGTTTATGCGAAGCCTACGGTTC
>CAZOIK010000034.1:0-4872 GCA_964579765.1 uncultured Bifidobacteriaceae bacterium | reverse complement strand
GCACATGGTCGTCTGCGCGTCCGTGGTGATGTCCACGAGCACGGGGGCCGGGCGTCCGCTCTTTTCGATCGCGAACGCCTCGCGGATCGCCTGAGCCTCGTCCTCGGCGCGCGTGACGAGTTAGTTGTGCTTCGTGATCGGCAGCGTGATCCCCGTGATGTCGGTTTCCTGGAACGCGTCGGATCCGATTAGCTTGCTGCCGACCTGGCCGGTGATGCAGACGATCGGCACCGAGTCGAGCATCGCCGTCGCGATGCCGGTGACCATGTTCGTCGCGCCCGGGCCCGACGTCGCGATTGCGACGCCGACCTTGCCGCTCGCGCGCGCGTAGCCGTCGGCCATGTGCGTCGCGCCCTGCTCGTGGCGGACGAGCACGTGGTGGATCGGATAGCCGAGCATCGCGTCGTACGCCGGAAGAATCGCGCCGCCGGGATATCCAAACACCTCCGTCACGCCCTCACGCACGAGAGCGGCCCAGAGCGCCTGCGCACCAGTCATCTTTTCCATAACTTCAGTCCCCAGTCTCCAGTCCCCAGTCCCCAGTCGACAGTCCCCAGCAGTCACGCGGGCTGTCCTTTCCAGCGGGTATACGAGCCCAGCGTCCGCAGCACGGGCGCGAACTCGGCCAGGTGCGCCAGCGCACGCTGACACGGCAGTTCATCGCGCGCCGCCGACACGTCGGCATAGAACAGGTATTCCCACGGCCGTCCCGGAATCGGCCGCGACTCGAGCTTCGTCAGGTCCACGCCGCGCAGCGCAAAGGCGCTCAGCGCCTTGAACAGCGACCCGGGCTCGTTCGGCAGCGAGAACACGATCGTCGTCTTGTCCGGCGCGCTGTCGCCGAGCGGCCGTCGTCCAATCACAATGAAGCGCGTGATGTTGTCGCTGAAGTCCTGAATCGACGAGGCGAGCGGCGCGAGCGCGAAGATCTCGCCCGCGCGCGCCGAGGCAATTGCCGCCGTGTCCGTGAGCTTGCCGTCCTGCACCATCTTCGCGCTGCCTGCAGTGTCGTAGGTCGCGATGATCTCCACGCCGATCAGCGTTCGCAGGAAGCGCTCGCACTGCGCGAGCGCCTGCGGATGCGAATACACGCGCCGGATGGCCGGGAGCGTCGCGCCCGGCAACGCAAGCAGGTGATGGACGACCGGTACCTCCACTTCGCCGACAATCGGCAGGTGGTTCTCCATCAGCAGGTCGTAGTTCCGGTGGATGCTGCCGCCGATCGAGTTCTCGATCGGCAGCACGCCATATTGCGCCGGCCCCTGCTCCACCGACGCGAACACTTCTTCGAAGCTCTTGCACGGCACGAGCGACGCATCCGCGCTCACCAGCCGTGACGCCGCTTCGCTGAACGCGCCGGGCTCTCCCTGATAGGCGATTTTCATAAGTCGTCGTACGCGAAAAAGGGCCATCACCCTTCAGCGGATGATGGCCCCTGGTCTGTCGCTCCCGGCCTCAGTTCATCCGCTGACCCTCTGGCGTTCGACGACGACAAAGGGAAGAACCAGATGGACGCACACGTCCACCGCCAGGACGACAGAGCGGCGACGCGCGGGCACGTGTGTCATGAGCGTGCGACTATTACAGCCCGTGCGGTCGATCCCGGTCAAATCGATTCTTTTTTTGATGTTATAACTCGAACTAATCGAAATGACAGAAATATAAACGCGACGAATATGCTCGCCGTCGCTGTCGTGCAGGCCCGCGCAGCCGTCCTGTAGGCCTTCCCTGGCAGGCACTCAGGCCTTCAGGTCGGCGTGAGTGTCGTGCAGGCCTTCAGGCCTCCCGTGCACGCAGACCTGGAGGTCTGCACGACAGCAGCCAACCGCGCAGAGCTGAGGGTTTGCGCTACGACACTGCTAGCGGCGGAAGAACGACAGGATGAGCGTCAGCAGGATGCTGAGGACAATCGACGTCGTCAGCGGGAAATAGAAACTGAAGCTCCCGCGGCGGATCACGACGTCGCCCGGCAGCCGACCAAACGGCACGCCCGCCATGACGAGCAGCCCGAGCGCCACGACGCCGAGCCCGACGAAAACGAGCAGCCGGCCCATCGAGGCGGACCCTACGACAGCAGATCGATGCCCGAGAAGAAGTAGCCGATCTCGTACGCCGCCGTGTCCGGTGCGTCCGATCCGTGCGTCGCGTTGCGCTCGATCGACTCCGCGAACTCCTTGCGCAGCGTGCCGGCGTCCGCTTTTGCCGGGTCAGTGGCGCCCATTAGCGTCCGCCACTTCTTGATCGCGTCGTCGGCTTCGAGGACAAGGACGATGCACGGGCCGGACGACATGAACTCGGTGAGGCTCGCAAAGAACGGACGCGCGCGGTGCACGTCGTAGAACCCTTCCGCCTGTTGTCTCGAGAGATGAAGGCGCCGCATCGCGCGAATGGAGAACCCGGCGTCTTCGACGCGCTGCAGAATCCGGCCGGCGAGACGCCGCGCGACGGCGTCGGGCTTGATGATCGCTAATGTCCGCTGGGGCATCCAGCGATTATATGTTGGACGGCGCGCGGCTCGTTACGCGACGGCGCCGTTCCACGCCTCGGCGAAGCGCTGAAAGTCGGCCGCAAACGATCGCAGCACGTGCTCGACCGGTTGGCGGGCGACCTCGCCCACCGCCGGTTCGTTCACACTCAGATCGTCGTCCAGCGTGGTGTGCTGCGCGTGCGCCCGCCCGGCGAACATGTCGCCGAGTGCGTCCACGGCAAGCGACGGGTCGGCCGCCACCGGTCCCTCGAACGCCTCCCGCACCGCGACCGTCTGCGCCGACGGCACGCCGAGCGCTTCCGCCGCGGCAAAGCGGTCCGCCGCCCAGCGCAGCACGCGCTGCCGCGACGCGGGGTCGTTGATCTTGCCGAGCACCTGGCCGATGACGGCCATGGCGTCGAGTTCCTGGGTGAGCGGGTCCGAGATCGCTGGCTCCATGCGACTATATTGTCGTATACAGTCACATGGAGTCAACTAAAAAGACCGTTAGCGGAGGCTTTCCATGATCTCTTCGAGGGCCTCCGGGCCGGGCCGGACGCGGTCCAGCGGGAGCGTGGCCAGCGGCTCGTCCACGACGTTGAGCTGTTCGAGGAAATCTTCGCGATCCGGCTCGATGTAGATGATGCCCGTGGCGAATTCGCCACGGCGCGCCGTCTCGTGCAGCCGCTTCATCGCGCCAATCTTGTCCGTCGGGTCGTAGCCGTCTTCGAGCTTCTTCAGCAGCAGCTTCGAGCCGTCGTGCATCGTCACTTCTTGCGTGGAGCCCGGCTCGTAGTCCACCGTGATGTCCTCGAAGAACGGCACGAAGCTCACTTCCTCGAGCGGATCGTCGTGATCCTTTACGTACGCGTAGCTCTTGGTCGATCCTTCGTGGTCGTTGAACGTCACGCACGGCGAGATGACGTCGAGCATCACCGTCCCTCTGTGCGCGAGCGCCGCCTTCAGGATTGCGAGCAACTGCTTCTTGTCGCCGGAGAACGACCGCGCAACGAACGTCGCGCCCAGTTCGATGGCGAGCGCGCAGGTGTCGATCGGCGGCAGGTCGTTGACGACGCCCGTCTTCAGCTTCGACCCGAGATCGGCCGTCGGCGAAAACTGCCCTTTCGTGAGGCCGTAGCAGCCGTTGTCTTCGATGATGTAGATGATGGGCAGGTTGCGGCGCATCAGGTGCACGAACTGGCCGATGCCGATCGCACCCGTGTCGCCGTCGCCGCTGATGCCGATCGCAATCAGCTTCTTGTTCGCGAGCATCGCGCCGGTGCCGACCGACGGCATGCGGCCGTGGACGGCGTTGAAGCCGTGCGATCCGCCGAGGAAGTACGCCGGGCTCTTGCTCGAGCAGCCGATGCCGGAGAGCTTCACGACCTGCTGCGGGTCGACGCCCATCTCGTAGAACGCATCGATGATGCGCTCGGAGATCGCGTTGTGGCCGCACCCGGCGCACAGCGTCGTCTTGCTGCCCTTGTAGATGATGGGCTCGAGCCCGATTCGATTGACTTTTCCGGCCATCGCTATTCTCCACCCGTCATGCCGCCGAGACCTGCCTCGACGACGCGGACCGTCTTCTTCGCGACTTCGAATCCTTCCTGCGACAGGATGTCGTCGGTGACGCTGCGTGCGTCAATCGGCAGCCCGCTGTAGTGCAGCACGCTCCGCAGCTTCGCGCAGCGCTCCGGCGTCAGCTCGAGCTTCATCAGCTGCCGCAGCTGCGCGTCGCGGTTCTGCTCGACGATGTAGACGCGCTCGTGCGCGTCGATGAACGCCGTGAGCGACTCCGCGAAGGGATACGCCCGCACGCGGTAGTACGACGTCTTGACGTCGGTCTCCTCGCGCAGCTGATCGCGGCTCTCGCCGATCGCCCAGTGCGACGTGCCGTAGCCGATGATGCCGATCTTCGCGTCCTTGACCGTATCGATTTCCGGCTGCGGGACGAACTTGCGCGACGTCTCGAACTTGCGGGCCAGCCGGTCCACGTTCTCCACGTAGTCGTCGGGACGCTCGCTGTACTGCGCCTTCGCGTTGTGGCCCGAGCCACGCGTGAAATACGACGGCATGCCGTCGCCCGGAATCGTCCGGTACGGAATGCCGTCGCCATCGACGTCCTTGTACCGGCCCCACTGGCCCAGCTCTTTCAGCTTCTGCTCGGTGAGGAGCTTGCCGCGGTTGATCGGCTTGGTGGGATATTTGAACCCGCTCGACATCCAGTTGTTCATGCCGAGGTCGAGGTCCATCATCACGAAGACCGGCGTCTGGAACTGCTCGGCAAGGTCGAACGCCTCGATCGCCATCTCGTAGCATTCCTCGACCGACGACGGGATCAGCATGATGTGCTTGGTGTCGCCGTGCGAGAGGAACGCGGTCGAGAGCAGGTCGCCCTGCGCGGT
>CAZOIK010000033.1:0-7995 GCA_964579765.1 uncultured Bifidobacteriaceae bacterium | reverse complement strand
CTCGCGCGGACTCCAGCGCTCGACGAACATCTGCGATCCGTCGATCACGGGCCCGCGCGCGAACTTCGCGCGCTCGACCCCGTAGAACCAGTAGCTCCAATCCGCGATGTCGAGCACCGGTCCCGACGGCGCCGCGGCGCGCTGCGCCGGCTGCGGCGCCGCCGCCGCCGCGAGCGCACCACCGACCGTTATCCCGAACTCACGGCGTGTCATGTCCATGGGCGCATCTTACGTGCTTCGCCGTCCGAGAGTGCTAGAGAAAACACGATCGGATATGATCTTGGTTCAGCCCGGTTCAATTCCGGCCGGACGCGAGAAATAACGAGCATGAAACGTAAAGAACGGCAGCATCTCAAGGAAAACGAAGTCGAGGTCCTCGTCAGCGAGGCGATCGACCTCTTCACGTCCAAGCGAAATGAAGTCACGACGGTCGCCACCGTCGTCGCCGTCATCGCGGTCGTGGTCGGGGGCTACTGGGGCTGGCGGCAGCACCGGCAGAACAACGCGCACGCGATGCTCGCCGACGCGATGGTCGTCGAGGAAGCGCGCGTGGGACCGCCGCCCGAGGCGACGGGCGGAACCGGCGGGTTGACCTTCCCGACCGAACGCGAGCGCGCGCAGGCGGCGATCGCGAAGTTCAAGGAAGCCGCCGACGCCTATCCGTCCACCGACGCCGGGCTGTTCGCGCGCTACCAGCAGGGCTCGCTCGAGATGACGATGGGCGACGCCGCGGACGCGATCAAGGCGTACCAGATGGTCGTCGATCGCGCGGGTGACGGGCTCTACGGCCAGATGGCGCGGCTCGGCCTCGCCGAAGCCTACGCGCGCAGCGGCCAGTGGGATCAGGCGATCACGGCGTACAAGCAGCTGGCGCAGCGGAAAGACGGCCAGCTCCCGGTGGACGGCATCCTGATGCAGCTCGGCCGCACCTATCGCGACGCGGGCCGCGTGGCCGACGCGCAGCAGACGTTCAACCGCGTGGTCGATGAGTTCCCGGATTCGGCGTACAACGCCGACGCGAAGAAAGAGCTCGAGGCCCTGAAGAAGGGCTAACGCTCCCTGGCGAAGCGGTACGCGAGCATCTTGTAGACCAGCTTCGCGCACAGAAAGTTCGGCGCGACGTTGCCGCCCATCGGGCTCAGCTCGACGATGTCCCAGGCGACGACGTTGCGCGTTTCAATCACCTTCCGCAGCAGCGCCAGCGCTTCATACCAGCTCAACCCGCCCGGCTCGGGCGTGCCCGTCGCGGGCATGATGGCCGGGTCGAACCCGTCCACGTCGATCGTGATGTAGACGTTCTCGCTCAGCGTCTCGACGACCCGATCCATCCAGTGCGGATCGCGCCGCATGTTGTAGTCGTAGAAGATCGTCGTGTTGAGCGAGGGGAGATCTTCGGCCTCTTCCGTGGACAGGCTGCGGATGCCGACCTGTGTCGCTTTCGCGAACTCGAGTGAGCGGCGCATCGCGCAGGCGTGGCTGTGCGGTGTGCCCATGTAGTCGCGGCGCAGATCCGCGTGCGCGTCGAGCTGCAGCACGGAGAGGTTCTTGTATCGCTCGCTCGCCGCGGCGACCAGCGGTGGCGTAATGGAGTGCTCGCCGCCGAGAAACACCGGAAACTTGCCGCGCGTGAACAACTCGCGGGCCACGCGCCGGATCTCCGCCACGACTTCCTCCATCGTCGCCATGGGGAATTCGATCTCCGGCAGCGTGTAGATGCCGATGCCGTGGACGTCGGCCTGCATCTCTTCGTCCCACAGCTCCATGTGCGACGAGGCGACGAGGATCTCGTGCGGACCGGTCCGCGTCCCCGGCACGTACGACGTCGTGCGATCGAAGGGAATCGGCAGGATGACGACGCGGGCGCGATCGAAGTCCACCATGGTCGGCATGGTGCCGCCGAACGCGCCGACGGCCATGTGCTCGTACTCGAAAGGAAGTTTCATCGCGAGCAATTATAGACAGGTCGTCGTGCAGGCTCTCACGTCTGCGCGCTGGCGTGGGCGGGCTGACGCGTCGCGCGGGCGAGGACGAGACAGAGGACGAGCGCCGGCACGCCGAGCAGTCCGGCGCCGATGAAGAAGAGCGCGTACCCGTCGAGGAGCGTCCGGCCCACCGCGAGATGCTCGACCGCCACGCCCGAAAACCCCTTCGCGAACTTGCCGAGGTAGACGTACGCGGAGCTGAGCAGTGCATACTGCGTCGCGGTATACCCGAGCGTAGTCAGGCTCGACATGTAGGTGACCAGCGCGACGGACGCGAACGCGATCCCGAAGTCGTCCGCGAACATCACCGCCGCGAAGACGCGGACGTCGGGACCGACATAGACCAGCGCCGCGAAGCTCGCGATCACCAGGCTCTGGATGATCGCGCCGGCGACGAGCGTCCTGAAGTACCCGAAGCGCAGCGCGCTGACGCCGCCAGCGGCGATGCCGAGCGACGCCGCGGCGAGCCCGAACGACGCGCGGACGGCGCCGACCGCGTCCTTCGAGATGCCGAGGTCGTGATAGAAGGGATTGACCATCGGCCCCATGACGAACTCGGGCAGCCGGTAGAAGCTGATCATCGCGAGCATCAGGAGCGCGATCCAGCCGTAGGCGCGGAAGAACTCCGAGAATGGACCGACGACGGCGTCGAACGCGCCGCGGACGCTCGTGAGCTGCGCGGTGGCGGCCTTCGAGTGAAGCGCGTCGCGCGAGCGCAGCGGCTCGGACGCGACCAGCGTCGCGCCGACGCCAACCGCCATCAGCGCTCCCATCACGGCATAGGACATGGGCCAGCCGAAGTGGTTCGCGAGGATGAGGATGAGCGCCTCGTTGACGATAATCGCCGCCCGGTACCCCAGCAGGTACGCCGCGGAGAGCAGGCCGAGCTCGTCGGCGTCGCTCGCCACCTCGATTCGCCACGCGTCGACGACGATGTCCTGGATGGACGAGGAGAAGGCGACGACCAGCGCAAGGACGCCGACGGTCGTGAGTCCGGCTTTCAGGCCCGTGGCGGACAGGCCGACGAGCCCCGCCGCGACGAACAGCTGGCTGGCGATCATCCACCCGCGGCGCCGGCCGAGCCAGCCGAGGATCGGCGCGTCGAGCCGATCGATGAACGGCGCCCAGAGGAACTTCAGCGAATACGCGAGCCCGACCCACGAGAGAAAGCCGATGGCGGCGAGACCGGTGCCGGCGTCGCGCAGCCAGTAGCCGAGCGTGTTGCTGCTCAGAAAGAACGGCAGGCCCGACGAAAAACCGAGCGCGAGCATCGCCGCCACCTTCGGATGTCGCAGCGAGGCGATGACGTCGCGTCTGCGGGAGGCCGGCCGGTCGCTCACGAGCCCGCGTCCTTCTTCAGTTCGGCGAGGAACGACAGCGCGTCGAGCGGCGTGAGGCGATTGACGTCAACCTCGGCGAGCCGCTCGCGCAGATGGTCGTCGCGTTCGGCCGGCGGCTGGAATAGGCCGAGCTGCTGCTGTGGATCTGTCCGCGTCCCGCTGACCGACGGCCGGCCGCCGCGCGCGAGCTCGTCGCGCTCGAGGGCGAGCAGGATCTCCCGTGCGCGTGCGATTACAGGGGCCGGCAGTCCGGCCAGCCGCGCGACCTGGATGCCGTAGCTGCGATCGGATCGCCCCGGCACGATCTTCCGCAGAAACACGATCTCGTCCTTCCACTCGCGCACCGCCACGTGGAAGTTGACGACGCCGGGCGTAGCGTCAGCCAGGTCGGTGAGCTCGTGATAGTGCGTCGCGAACAGCGTCTTCGGGCGGACGCGCGGGTTGGTGGCCAGGTACTCCGCGACGGCCCACGCGATGCTCAGCCCGTCGAAGGTCGCCGTCCCGCGGCCGATCTCGTCGAGAACGACGAGGCTGCGCGACGATGCCTGGTGCAGGATGTTCGCGGTCTCCTGCATCTCGACCATGAAGGTCGACTGTCCGCGCGCGATGTTGTCGGACGCGCCGACGCGCGCGAAGATGCGATCGACGATCGGGAGCTTCGCGTCGCGCGCCGGCACGAACGATCCAGCCTGCGCCATCAGGCAGACGAGCGCCGTCTGCCGCAGGTAGGTCGATTTGCCGCCCATGTTGGGGCCGGTCAGGACGACGAGCTGGCTCGTCGTCCCGTTCAGCGTGATGTCGTTCGGCACGAAGCCGTCCGCGCCCGCGGCGCCGGAGCCGGGCGCGGCGTGGCGTTCGACCACGGGATGCCGGCCATCGACGACCGTCATCTCGTCGCCGTCGTGCACGTGGGGCTTGGTGTAGTTGTTGTTGGAGGCGACCTCGGCGAGCGCGGCCAGCACGTCGAGCGCCGCCAATGCGCGCGCGGACAGCTGAATCCGCGGCGCTTCGGCGGCTACGGCGCGTCGGAGCGCGTCGAGGATCTCGAGCTCGCGTTCGAGGATGCGCTCGTCGGCGCCGAGCACTTTCTCCTCGTACTCCTTCAGCGCCGGCGTAATGAAGCGCTCGCCGCCGGCGATCGTCTGCTTGCGATGGTAGTCGGCCGGCACCGCGTGCAGGTTCGACTTCGAGACCTCGATGTAGTACCCGAAGACGCGGTTGAACCGCACCTTGAGCGAGCCGATGCCGGTCCGGGCGCGCTCGGCCTCTTCCATCTCGGCGATCACCTGCTTGCCCGATCGGCTGATCCGCCGCAGCTCGTCGATCTCGGGGTCGCGTCCGTCGCGGGCGAACCCGCCGTCGCGCGCCAGCGCCGGCGGATCGTCGATGATCGTCCGCTCGATCTCGTCGCGGACATCGACAAGGTCGTCAATCGACACGAGCAGCGACGTGACGAGCGGCGCCTGCAGATCGGCGAGCACCGTCCGTATCCGGGGGAGCACGGCGAGCGACTGCTTCAGGCCGACGAGATCCCTCGGGCCCGCCGTGCCGAGGGCCGTGCGCGCGAGCAGCCGCTCGAGATCCTGGACGGCTTTGACGGTGTCGCGGAACCTGGCGCGCTCGGTCGCGCGGAACGCCAGCTCTTCGACGGCGTCCAGGCGATCGCGAATCGGCTCGATGGCCACCAGCGGCCGCAGCAGCCACGCGCGCAGCAGCCGGCTGCCGATCGACGTCACGGTGGCGTCGAGCTCGTCGAGCAGCGAGCCGTCGCGGCCGCCTTCCGATCCCTCGATCACCTCCAGATGCTCGATCGTCGTCGGATCGATGAGCAGCGCGTCGGCGCGCTGTCGATAGGCGATTTGACTGACGTGCGCGAGATCGACCTTCTGTGTGCCGCGGAGGTGGTGAACCAGCGCGCCGGCCGCTGATACCGCCGCGGTATGTCCGTCGAGGCCGAAGCCTTCGAGGCCGGTCGCGCGGAGTTGGGTCAGCAGCGTCCGTCGGGCCGACTCTTCGTCGAACGTCCAGGGCTCGACGGTCGTTAAGGGAATTCCAGTACTTGTAATTATGGACGGCAGCGCCGCGCCCTTCGGTGCGACAATCTCGCGCGGTTTCAGCAACGCCAACTCATCGGCCAGCACCTGCGTGCCATCCGCACCGCCGTACTCGGCGGCCGTGAATTCGCCGGTCGAGAGATCGAGGAGCGCGACGCCGACGGTGCTGCACGAGCCGTTGGCAGGAGCGATAGCCATCAGAAACGCAGGTTCGCGCGCGTCGAGGAAGTTGGCGTCGGTCAGCGTCCCCGGCGAGACGACGCGCACGACTTCGCGTTTGACGATGCCTTTGGCCTTCTTCGGATCCTCGACTTGATCGCAGATCGCGACACGAAAGCCTTTTCGGACGAGGCGCGCGATATATGTGTCTACGGCATGGTGCGGGACTCCGCACATCGGGATGCCGCCGCCGTTCTGATCCTTCGATCGCGAGGTCAGCGTCAGTTCGAGCGCGCGCGCGGCGACGAGCGCGTCCTCGTAGAACATCTCGTAAAAGTCGCCCATGCGAAACAGCAGGATGGCATCGCGATGCTGATCCTTCGCGTCCAAGTACTGACGCATCGCCGGGGTCGCCGACGCTGACATATGCTTAAAGTCTAACGCATGCGTGTGCTTGCACTTGACACGACGAACCGCGCCGGAAGCGTCGCGCTCGTCGACGACGATCGCATTGTCGAGGAACGCGAAGGCGATCCGTCGCGCACGCACGGCGAGCGGCTGCCGGCGGAGCTCGCCGCGCTCGGCGCGCCGTGGCCGACGATCGATCTCTATGCGGTGGCGTCTGGCCCGGGCTCGTTCACCGGGCTGCGCATCGGCATCGCGACCATGCAGGGGCTGGCGCTCGTGAACCGCACGCGGATCGTCGGCGTCTCGGCGCTCGAGGCCCTGGCGCAGCGCGCGGCCGAACGCGCGGATCCGGGGACGCTCGTCGCGTCGTGGATCGACGCGCAGCGCGGGGAAGTGTTTTCGGCGCTCTACCGCGTCGGCGACGCGCCGATGTTCACGCCGGAACGCCTGATTGCGCTCGAGACGCCCGCGGTCGCGTCGCCGGCGGCGACGCTGCACGCGTGGTCGGCGTACGACGTGCGTGCGTCGATCTTTTCCGGCGACGGCGCGGCGCGATATGCCTCGGCGATCGGCGCGGGAGACCGCGGTCCCCGAATCGCGCCGCCGGTGCTGCTCGCGGGCGCAATTGGCCGGATGGCCGCCATCAGCGCATCGCGCGGCGTCACCTCGTCGCCGGCGGGCATTCATCCCCTGTACGTCCGTCGTCCCGACGCCGAGCTCGCGCGCGAGCAGGCCCGCAGCCGGTGATCGACCCCATGACGACGCCGTGGGTTGTCGAGCCGTTGACGTCGAAGGCCGACCTCGACGCGGTGCTGGGGATCGAGGAGGCGTCGTTCACGAGCCCGTGGACGCGCGAGATGTACCTCGCCGAGTTCGAGAACACGGGCGTCTCGTTCTTCTATCTCGCCAGGACGCCGCTCGGCGAGATCATCGGGTTCTGCTCGTTCTGGCGCGTGCTCGACGAGCTGCACATCAACAACCTCGCGGTCGCGCCCGAACATCGGCGCGCGGGCGTGGCGACGGCGCTGCTGTCGCGTGTGCTCGAGGACGGCGGACGGCACGGCGCACGGCGCGCGACGCTTGAGGTGCGGAGGTCGAATGAGCCGGCGCAGCGCCTGTACGAGCGCTTCGGCTTCACCGTGGCCGGCGTGCGCCGCGCGTACTATACGAACCCGGTCGAGGACGCGCTGATTTTGTGGAAGGAAGGCCTGTCATGAGCTTGCAAGCCTCGTCGGGCCTGTGCTAGTTTCCACCCAAGCTCTAAGGAGGCGGACTTATGAACGAGCAACAGTCACAGGAGCTGAAGGACCTCGCCGCCCTTCATCACGACCTCGACGATCGCCTGAGCCAGCTCACCTCCAAGCACTACTTATCCCAACCCGAACAAGTCGAAGAAGTCACCCTCAAGAAGCGCAAGCTGCAGCTCAAGGATCGGATGGAGTCCATCCGTCGCCAGAGTCACTGACGTCTGTTGCGCGTCGATCGAGCAGGCTATCCATTCATTGTCGGCGCGCTCGTCCTCGCCGCGGCCGCGATTGCTCTTTCCTGGATCGCGGCCGTCGTGCTGTTTGCGCTGGCCGCGTTCTTCCTCTTCTTCTTCCGCGATCCTGAGCGCCACGCGCCCGCCGCGCTCGACGACAACGCCGTGCTCGCGCCGGCCGACGGCCGCGTGCTCGTCGCCGGCGAGCCGATTCCCGACGGCGCGCCGCCCGGCGCGTGGAAGCAAATCAGCATCTTCCTGTCGCCGATGGACGTGCACGTCAACCGCGTGCCGGCGTCGGGCCGCGTCACGCGCGTGACGCTCACGCCCGGCCAGTTTCTGCCCGCCTACCGCCACGACGCGGGCGGCCGGAACGAGCGCAGCGAGATCTGGATCGATCATCACGGCCAGCCGATCGTCGCGCGTCAGATCGTCGGCATGCTCGCGCGCCGCGTCGTCTGCCGGCTCGCCGGCGGCGACGACGTGCGGGCCGGGCAGCGGCTCGGCATCATGAAATTCGGATCGCGGATGGACGTGTTCGTGCCGCGTGACGCCGACGTAACGGTGCAGGT
>CAZOIK010000032.1:0-1624 GCA_964579765.1 uncultured Bifidobacteriaceae bacterium | reverse complement strand
ATCGAGACGCCGGACGTGATCGCCGCGCGCATCCGCAAGGTGCTCAAGTCCGTGCCGGCCGACAAGGTGACGCTCAGCACCGACTGCGGCATGAAGCCGCTCGCGCGCATGGTCGCCAAGATGAAGCTGAAGGCGCTGGCCGACGGCGCGGCGATGGTGCGCAAAGAAGTGATGGCCGTGTGAATCTCGTCCTGATCGGCCCGCCGGGCGCCGGCAAAGGAACACAGGGGGCACGCGTTGCGACCACGCGGCGCGTGCCGCAGATTTCGACCGGCGACATCCTCCGGCGCTCGGTCGCCTCGGGCAGCCTGCTCGGGCTGGCCGTCAAAGACGCCATGAGCCGCGGCGACCTCGTGAGCGACGAGATCATGACGGATCTCATCGCCGAGCGGCTCACCGAGAACGACTGCGAACAGGGCTTCGTGCTCGATGGCTTTCCCCGCACCATCGAGCAGGCGCTGGCGCTCGACGTCCTGATGGAAGAGCGCGGCGCGTTGGCCGTCGTCGAGCTCGCCGTGCCCGACGAGGAACTGGTGCGGCGCCTGAGCTCGCGCCGCGTCGTCGAGGGCCGCACCGACGACGACGCGGCGATCGTGCGCGAACGGCTGCGCGTGTACCACAAATCGACCCGGCCCGTCATCGACTTCTACCGGACCCGCGGCACCCTCGTCACCGTCGCCGGCCACCAGTCCGAGGACGCCGTCGCCGCGCACATCGCGGCCGCGCTCGACTCTGTTTTTGCCAGAGAGGAACACTACACATGACATCGTCTGATCGCCATCTGTTCACGTCAGAGTCCGTCACCGAAGGCCACCCCGACAAAATCGCCGACCAGATTTCCGATTCGATTCTCGACGCGATCCTCGCGAAGGATCCGATGAGCCGCGTGGCCTGCGAGACGCTCGTCACGACGGGCATGGCGCTCGTCGCCGGCGAGATCACGACGACAGCCGTCATCGATCACCAGGACGTCGTCCGCAAGACGATCGCCGAGATCGGCTACACGCGCGGCAAGTACGGCTTCGACGCCGAGACGTGCGCGGTCCTCTCGTCGATTCACAGCCAGTCGCCCGACATCGCGATGGGCGTGGACACCGGCGGCGCCGGCGACCAGGGGCTCATGTTCGGCTACGCGTGCACGGAGACCGAGGAGCTGATGCCGCTGCCGATCATGCTCGCGCACAAGCTCGCGCGCGGCCTGTCGTGCTGCCGTCGCGACGGCTCGCTCGCCTATCTGCGGCCGGACGGCAAGTCGCAGGTCACCGTCGAATACGAGGGGACGAAACCGGTGCGCGTTGACGCCATCGTCGTGTCGAGCCAGCACAGCCCGGACGTCAGCCAGGACAAGATCCGCGAGGACGTGATCGAGAAGATCATCAAGCCGACGATTCCCTCCGGCATGTCGGACAAGAACACGAAGATCTACGTCAACCCGACCGGACGCTTCGTGGTCGGCGGGCCGCACGGCGACGCGGGCGTCACCGGCCGCAAGATCATCGTGGACACCTACGGCGGCTACGCCCCGCACGGCGGCGGCGCGTTCTCGGGCAAGGATCCGACCAAGGTGGACCGCTCGGCCTGCTACATGGCGCGCTACATCGCGAAGAACGTCGTCGCGGCGGGC
>CAZOIK010000031.1:0-3913 GCA_964579765.1 uncultured Bifidobacteriaceae bacterium | reverse complement strand
CGCCGATTACGCGCACGACATCCGGCTGGCGTGCCACGGCCTCGACAAGGACGACAACGACTTCATCGTCGGCCTCATCGGCAAGGATCTGCATCCCCTGTCGCACATCGTCCACGCGATGCGGAAGACGCAGCAGACCTCCCTCTATCTCGAGCGCCTCGGCCCGTTCTTCGTCGGCCGCGCCGTCTGGCAGAGCGCGTTGTAGACGGCCGAAGGCAGGAGACGGCGCAGGCCTGCACTACAAATGTCTAGTGTCGCAGTAGATCGGCCGTGGGCGCGAACGTCGGCGGACGGCGATGCGTCGTCGCCTGCTCGTACGCGTATGCGAGCTTGATCAGCGTGGGCTCGCTCCACGGGCGGCCGAAGAACGACAGCCCGACCGGGAGCCCGTCCACGAATCCCATCGGCACGGTGATGTGCGGGTAGCCGGCCACCGCCGCGACGGTTGACGGGCTGGGCGCGCCCGCCGCGCCGCCGTCCCCGTTGACGAGATCGGTCAGCCACGCCGGACCGCCGGTCGGCGCGACGAGCGCGTCCAGCTTGTATTTCGCCATCGTCGCGTCGATGCCCTGCGTGCGCGAAAGCAGGTGGTTGCGCGCGAGCTCCTCGCGGTACAGCGCGTCGGTCAGCGGTCGCTTCATGTTCGCCGCGAGCATCAGCTCCTGGCCGAAGTACTCGAGCTCCTGCGTCTGGTGCGTGTCGTTGAACACGATGACGTCCGTCAGCGAGTGCACGCGCGCGGGACGGCCGAGCGCCAGCAGGTACTTGTCCAGGTCGGCCTTGAACTCGTAGAGCAGGACGTCGAGCTCCGAGTCGTTGAACTCGCCCAGCGTCGGAATCGGCGCCGGATCGACGATGACGGCGCCCGCTCGCTTCAGATCGGCGATCGCCTGTTCCGCCAGAGCGTCCGTGGCCTCATTCGCGCCGAACAGCGTGTTGCGAACGACGCCGATGCGCGCGCCGCGGAGGCCGTCTCGCACGAGCGACTTCGAGTAGTCGCGCGCGCCGCGCCGGCCCGCGTCACGCGTCGCGGGATCGGCCGGATCGGCGCCCGACATCGCGGCATGCAGCAGCGCGGCGTCGGTCACGGTGCGCGCCATCGGGCCGGCCGTGTCCTGGCTGTGGGCGATCGGCACGATCCCCGCGCGGCTGACGAGGCCGAGCGTCGGCTTGACGCCGACGACGCCGTTCACGTTCGACGGCGAGACGATGGATCCGTCCGTCTCCGTGCCGACGGCGAGCGTCGTCAGGTTCGCGGCCACCGCGACGGCCGACCCCGAGCTCGACCCCGACGGGTTGCGATCGAGCGCGTACGGATTCTTCGTCTGCCCGCCGCGTCCGCTCCATCCGCTCGACGAGTGCGTCGATCGGAAGTTGGCCCACTCGCTCAGGTTCGTTTTCCCGAGGATGACGACGCCGGCCGCGCGCAGGCGCTGGACGAGGAACGCGTCGTGCGGCGCCGGCGGGCCTTCGAGCGCGAGCGACCCCGCCGTCGTCATCATGCGATCGCCGGTCGCGATGTTGTCCTTGAGCAGCACGGGGATGCCGTGCAGCGGGCCGCGGACGTGGCCGGCTCTGCGCTCGGCGTCGAGCGCGTCGGCCATCGACCGCGCGTCGGGGTTGAGCTCGATGACGCTGTGGAGCGCGGGGCCGCCCCGATCGACGGCGTCAATCCGCGACATGTATTTGTCCACCAGGCTGCGCGCGGTGTCCTGGCCGGTCTGCATGCGGTGCTGGAGATCCGCGACGGTCGCCTCGTCGAGATCGAACGCCGGCGTCCGGGCCGGCTGCGCTGCCAGGGCGGCGGCGAGCGCGAGGACGAGTGCGACGATCACAAAACGGACACTGCGTCGGCCTGGCAGCATTCGTGTATATATTGGCCGCAGTGAGGCGCCGATGAAAACGCTTTCCGCCGTCACCGCCGTCGTACTGGCCGTCGCCGTCGCCGGTCTTCTGGCGCAGGCCGATCTCGAACCTGCGCGCTTCTTCGACGGATCGCTCCCGTCGATTCCGCCGCTCGCCGTCAGCGGGGGAGACGTGCTGCTCTCGGCGTCGGTGTCCGCGGGCGGCAAGGTGACGGCCGTGGACGTGCTCCGCTCGACGCCGCCGTTCACCGACGCCGTCGTGCAGGCGGTGCGCGGCTGGGTGTTCATGCCCGCGCTCGACGCGAAGCGCCAGCCCATGGACGCGCACGTCGTCGTGGACGCCGTGATCGGCGCGCCGACCGTGCGATCGCCGACGCTCGGCACGCCGCCGAAAGACGTCGCGCCGCCCGACCGCCGCGTGCCGTATCCGGCGCAGACGACGGCGCCGGTCTATCCGATCAACGCGCGATCGGCGGGCACCGTGCTCGTCGAGACGCGCGTGAACGCGAAGGGAGAGGTCGTCGCCGTCACGGCCGTGCGGTCCATGCCGCCGTTCGACGCGCCCGCGCTCGACGCCGCGCGCGCGTGGACCTTCCAGCCCGCGACGGGGCCCAACGCGCCGCCGTCCACGTACGCATATCTGCTGTTCGTCTTCCGCCAGCCGATTGTCGGTCCGGCACCCAAGTAGTGCGGGCCTTCAGGCCGCCGCGACGAAGGCAGGACTAATGCAGGGCGGGCCTTGGAGGCGCGCCTGACGCTTCAGGATCCGATCGGAACGTCAGATAGACCGCGAAGATAAGACAGCCGATCATCACGGCGCCGCCGCAGAACTGGACGATGTTCGCGATGCGGTGATCGAGGTGCATCGCGTTGGTCATCGTCAGCAGTTGTTCCCAGTCGTGGCCGTAGACTTCGCCACCGGTGAAGCCGCCGACCAGTGTGAGCTGCAGCGAGCGCGCGTCGTTGACGTAGATGGCGACGTCGAGCAGGTTCTCGCCGGCCCACCAGCCCATGACGGTGGCGGCGAACACGTCGCGGCTGGCGGGTCTGAGAAACGCGACGGCGCAGACGATTGGCACGAGCACCTGATTGAGGCTGCCGCCGAGCACGGCCATGAACCGGCCGAACGGGCCGAAGAGGTAGTGGCCCGCTTCGTGGAAGATCAGGTTCGGCAGGTGCAGGAACGACGCGTTGATGACGTCTTCGCGCATCGGGTACGCGAGGAAGCGCCAGGTCCACCAGGCGAGCAGCAGCAGGATCGCAATGCGTCCCGCGCGCGTCATCTCACGATCATTTCAGCGCGTTTGCCACGAACGCTTCGATGTCGGAGGCGGGCCGCGCGCCGGCCGTCCGCGCGATCTCGCGTCCGCCGCGGAACACGGCCATGGTCGGAATCGATCGGATGCCGAGCCGATCGCCGACCTCGCCGACCTCGTCGGTGTTGACCTTGACGACGAGCAGCCGTCCCGCCTGGCGCTTGGCGACCTTCTCGATTTCGGGCGCGACCATGCGGCACGGCCCGCACCACGGAGCCCAGAAGTCCACGACGACGGGGAGCTCGGACGCGGCGAGGAGTCCGTCGAAGTCCGCGGCGGTCGAGACCTCGACGGGCGCTTCCACGTGCGGCAGCTCCGTCTTGCATTTGCCGCAGCGCGTCGCTTCGCGCAGCCGGCCGTAGGCGAGGCGGTTCTTCTGCCCGCACGACGGGCACGCGACGATGACGCCGCGATCGTCGCCGGCGACGCTCATGACTTGCTGGTGGCGCGCCGGCGCTTCTTCGCGCGCTTGTGCGGCTTGAGCGCCGCCTTCGCGGCCGGCCGCGGCGCGTCGGGCGAGGCGACGGCGTCGGCGAGCAGCGCGACGCCGACCGCGTACGAGTGCGCGCAGTTGTATTCGAGCAGCGCGTCGTAGTTGCCGTAGACGAGAAACGATCGCGACGCGCCGGTGACGAGCGCGGCGTCGGGTGTGTCGTCGGGCAGCGCGGCGCCGGCCGCCGTGCGGACGCCGAGCGCGCGCCAGCGCGACGCGGGGAGCACGGCCGTCATGTC
>CAZOIK010000030.1:0-15719 GCA_964579765.1 uncultured Bifidobacteriaceae bacterium | reverse complement strand
GGTCGGCCTTCGGAGGAGCCTCCACGCGAGGGATCACCGGGCTACCGCGACAGCTGCTTCGTCGGACGCGCGGATTTCTTGGCCGTCAGATACGCGGCAACCGCCAGACCGAGCACGATCGGCACGAGCGGCGCGCCGGCCTTGAGGACGAGGCCGGCCGCAAGGATCGACGCACCCAGGAAGTATTTCCAGTTCTTCATCACATCACCGCCACATCATGATTGCGAACATCGCGACGAGCATCACCGAGAACACGATCGCCGGCGCCGTGAGCGGCTTGCTCCACTCCACGTTGCGGACCGCGCCGTGCTTCGCCTCGCGGATGTCCTTCATCTGCTTGCGCGCGATCGCCAGCTGCACCGGCGTCTGCGCCAGGTCGGCCGCGCGTCGGGTTTCCTCCTCGGCCGTGTTCAGCACGCGCAGCCGGTAGTGCAGCTCCGCGTATTTGAGCTGGGCCCAGAAGTTCTCGGGCTCGAGGGCGCGCGCCTCTTCGAGCGCGTCCATCGACTTGTAGACGTCGAGGTTGACCGCGTGCGCCATGCCGAGGCACGTGCGCAGGTCCGCCGACGCCGGGTGCTCGAGGCAGGCCTGCTCGAGCTGCTGGATGTAGACCGCGAGGTCCTGCGGCGACACGCTGTGCGGGTCTCGCCACGGGACCGGCGGGAGCGACGACGGCGCCTGGGGGACCAGGCGCGCCGTCGTGTTGAGTGCAAGTGCAGTGGACATGGCCGAACTAGACCTCCATGGCCGGTTCCGGCTTCAGGACGAACTCCGGATAGCCGAGCGCGCCCATTTCCGGGATGTCGAGGCCTTCGAGCTCGGCCTTCGCCGAGACGCGCTGACCCATGACGGCGTCGATGACCATGTTGATCACGAAGCTGATCGTGAAGACGCAGCCGATGAGCGTCGCGACGCCGATGAGCTGGGCCACGAGCTGGCCCGCATCGCCGTAGAAGAGGCCCTTCATGCCGCTGGCGGAGCTGCCGTCGGCGAAGAGGCCGACCGAGATGACGCCCCAGATGCCGTTCGTGCCGTGCACCGAGATGGCGCCGACCGGATCGTCTACCTTGAGGACGCGCTCGACGAACTCGCACGAGAGCGCGACGAGCACGCCCGCGACGAGGCCGATGATGACCGACGAGGTCGGGTTCACGAAGCCGCTGGGCGCGGTGATGGCGACCAGGCCCGCGAGCAGGCCGTTGCCCGACATCGACGCGTCCGGCTTGCCGTAGCGGATCCACATGTAGAACATCGCCGCGAAGGATCCCGCCATGCCGGCGAGCATCGTATCGACGGCGATCGTGCTGATGCGGAGGTTGCCGCCCGCCGACGCGCCGAGCGTCGAGCCCGGATTGAACCCGAACCAGCCGAACGCGAGGATGAAGCAGCCGAGCAGCACCATCGTGATGTCGTGACCGGGGATCGAGTTGGCCTTGCCCTGACGCGTGTACTTGCCGATACGCGGCCCGATGATGATGCCCATCGCCAGCGCCGTGATGCCGCCGACCGCATGGACGACGCCGGACCCGGCGAAGTCGCCGTAGCCGTGGCCGAGGCCGTAGTTGCTGCCGAGCGTCGCCAGCCAGCCGCCGCCCCAGGCCCAGTTCGCGAACAGCGGATACGTGATCGCGCCCATGACGAACGACGAGGCGAGGAACGCCGAGTACTTCCAGCGCTCGGCCGCGGCGCCCGTGACGATCGTGAGGGCCGTGTCCATGAAGACCATCTGGAAGAGGAACATCACCATGACGCCGACGTCATAGCTCGCGCCGCCCAGCATGACGCCCGTCTGGCCGAACAGTCCCCAGTCGTGGCCGAACAGATGGATCGCGAACTCCTTGCTGAGCGGCGCCGTGCCGCCGAGGTTCGCCACCGCCCCGACGCCGCCTTCTTGTATCGCAAACCCCAGCACCCAGTACGCGAGCAGGCCCGCGCCGTAGACCATGAAGTTCATCATCATGGTGTGGTTCGCGTTCTTCGCGCGGCAGAGGCCCGTCTCGACCGCGGCGAAGCCGGCCTGCATGAACATGACGAGGAACCCCGTCACGAGCGTCCACACGAAGTTGATCGCGATCTGGTTCTGGCCGACCTGGTTGACGACGTCGCCGATCGACAGGCCCTTCTTCGCGTCGCTGACGGGAATGTCGCCGACTGTGCCGGTGATCGTACCGGCAGCGTCACCCTTGGCTTTGTCTGCGGCAGCCGGGGCCGAGATCCCCTTGATGTCGGCATCGGTGATCGGGGTCGCCGCGGCGGCCGGTGCCGCCGCGGGCGTCTGCGCGTGCGCGACGCCGGCCCGCGCCAGGCAGCAGGTGATCGAAAAGGCGAGCAGCACCTTTCTCATGATTCGCATCCTCTCCTCGTTGTCCTCTGGCTACTTCTTCCAGACGGCATTCTTCTGATAGGCCGGATTGATGACCCCGATGATCCCGACCAGGCTGACGACGATCCCGACGAGCACGATGCCGAGCCTCGCCCCGTTGCTGGAGCTGATGCCGACGCTTCCCGCCGCGAGCAGAAACCCCGCGAAGGTCACGATGAGTCCGACTATTGCCATCACTCCCCCTCGAAATTGAGAGACACACCCTTACCGTTGCGGCGGGCGTCCGCCGCGTGAACCTGCTGCCGTGTTGACCGGTCGTCTACGAGAAAGAAATTAGAGACGGAGCACAGCCGGACGCGCCGACGCCTGATGATCCGACTGGTTCAACTGCTGCCACCGGCACGCGAGGCCGTCGATGCCGGCGTCGTACACCGATGACGCACGCGTCGCCGCACGCAGCGGGGAATCGTGGGATGGCTCGGTCTGCGGCTCGATGGGCGAGGCGGCGTACGTGTCGTGATCGGTCGGCGACACGGCGGCAATCGACACGGCGGGCACGCCGGCCACGAGCGCATGCGCCGAGGCGAGGCGCCCGAACAGATCGTGCGGGTGGCTGGTGGACAGCGGCGCCGCGCTCGGCGACGCGACGAGCAGCACGAGCAGCCACGTGGAAGCCGTCTTGATCATCGAAATCTCTGCATCGCCCAATAGCAAGGCGAGCGCCAGCGGCGCGGCCATGGTCGTCAGGATGAAAGCTGGATGATTCCTAAGAAATTGTTCAAAAGCCGCGTCGATCGGCGGGACGGGGCGGGCGCCGCATCAGAACAGTTTTGTCAGATGCGTGTGAATGCCTGCACTATTTTGTATGGATTCTCTGTCGCCGCGAAGACGGCGAAGCGACGCCGCGCGGCGATCGCGGGACGCGCATCCGCCGCGGCCGGGCTGCCAAGGCTTCGAATGTGCGCCTGCAGCGTGCCGTTAGGACATTTTTGTCGAAGGCTCGCGTTTGATTGGACGTTCTTGTGCCGGTCGTGGCGGAACACCACGCGGCCGCCACGCCGCGCGACGCCGCTCGCCGGCTGAGGCCTTCGACCGCAGGAGAAGAACGGGGGGAAGAAGTGGTGGACGGCAGGAGGCTCGAACTCCCGACCTCCGCGTTGCGAAATCAGCGGGGGCCAGGCCGTACCTGGTTGCCGGACGACGACATAAGCGGAAGAATGACTGAGCGTGGGGCGAATGCAGGAACACGCGTATTCATTGGCCTTTCTGCATAGTCACGCACGCTGTGTGGCCACAATTTGGCCACAAAAGGCCGCTGGTAAGTTATTGATCCTCAGCTCGCGGTTATACCCACGGTAGTAAATTGGTTATACTCCGGGTATGAAGACGGCAGTCTCGATCCCGGACGAGGTCTTTCACAAAGCTGAGCGGCTGGCTCAGCGCTCCAACCGATCGCGGAGTGAGGTGTTCAGCGCGGCGTTGAACGAATACGTCGCGCGTCATGCGCCGGACGAAGTCACAGACGCCATGAATCGCGTCTGCGATGAGATCGGCGATCAGAGCGATGCGTTTGTCGCTGCTGTCGCCCGACGCGTTTTGGAGCGCTCCGAGTGGTAATCGCTCAGGGCGAGGTGTGGTGGGCGGATCTGCGTCCGCCAGCCGGCTCTGAGCCAGGATTTCGTCGGCCGGTGGTCGTTGTGCAGGCCGATGCATTGAACCGCAGCCGAATTGCGACGGTCGTGTGCGTGCCGCTCACGAGTAATTTGAAGTGGGCGGATGCGCCGGGAAATGTGCTGCTGAAGAGCCGAATAACGGGCTTGCCAAAGGACTCGGTGGCGAACGTTTCGCAGCTCGTGACGGTGGACAAGACGTCCTTGACCGAGCGAGCTGGGAAGCTCACAGCGCAGAAGTTCGACTTGGTGCTGGCCGGAATCGATGTCTTGCTTGGCCGATAAGACTCCCACGGGTCGTTATCCGTTGGCCCTTCTCACGGTGCTTCTGTTCGCATGTACTTGCGGAACCAGCACGCCGAGTTCTCCCTCGAGCAATAGCTCAACTACGCTGACGCTGACGTATCGCCGGCCCTCAACTGATCCTCCGCTTCCCCCGGCGGCAACAGTGCGCATGATCGGGGCGCAATGCCAGGCATCTGTTTCTCCAGGAATTCCACCGTTTGAGTGCACGATGCTGACTGATGCTTCTGGCGGATTCGTCTGCTCGCCCCCACAAACGTGGACGGTTCCGACGTACCCGGCGGCCTGTGACAACACGGTGTATGTGGCAGTCTTTGGGGCTGCGGGAAGCGGCGTCCTCGAGCAGCATGGGCTCGGGATCAGCGCCAACGGGATAGCACTGACGCGATTGTCTCACGACAGCAGTGGCAGAGAGGTCGCCGTTTTCAGCGCCTATGCAGATGGGCGGATCTTCTGATCCAGAGGAATTCACCCGCAGACGGTGCCGACTCGTTACCGCGTGAGCATCGTTGGAACGTGTACTGCTGAGCCTGGCAGCAACCGTTCACACGCTTTTTCAGCGCTCACCGAAGCTGCACTATTGCTCCGTTTCGAAACTGCAGCGTGACATCACGCTGCGTGGGCGCTGACTGAATTCCGCCAAGCTCCGCATCCGCCGGTGGTGGATCAAGCCAAACCCGCATTCGTGGCGACACCAGCACATTAACGGCGTCCTGAAGACCAGTGCCGAACGCTGTATCCACCGATGCCCGCCGGGACCGATCATCGCGAATAACGACTGTGGTGTTTACGCCGCGATGAACAGCTACGTCCTGGAGCGCTGCGATCGTCCTCGCTGACACGTCGGTGGCGTCCACCAAGTCCTTGTTCCGAAAGTGGTACACAGGCCAAAGCGCAAACGGCAATGCAATTCCCAACCAAGCCGCGCGGGCGCGCCGCTGTTGTTCCAGTCGCAGCCATCCATCCGTCAGGAGGGCTGCCGCGACCGCGGCAATGCCAATTGAGGGCGCGCACGCGTAGCAGCGCAGCGACGAACCATCGACGACGTACGAACGCCGCCGCGCTCAGCGCGGCGAACAAGACCAACATCGACGCCGTACGGCCACTGATCCACAGCACCGCGGAACTGATTCCATGCCAATTTAAGATCCAGAGACTGGCTGCGACGATCGACGAGGCGATCGATAAACCGAGAGCTAATCCGAGCAGAGCGACTGCTCCGGCACACTGCGTCACACCGCGCTCTCCCGCATGATTGCGCACGGCTTTGACGACCACACGGTGATGTCGATTTCCGGCCATTCGTCGACGCGAATGTTGGAGCGGTATACGCACCCGACAACGGAGCGAAAACTGGCAGCTCTTGAGACTTTTGCTGAGAGTTTTGGGGCCGTGGACACAAACTGGCCACAAAATGCGAAAGCCGGCGCACCTGACGATGCACCGGCTCCAGATCTCGCAAAACGCTTGGAAAATGTTGGTGGACGGCAGGAGGCTCGAACTCCCGACCTCCGCGTTGCGAACGCGGCGCTCTCCCAGCTGAGCTAGCCGCCCACAGACACGAACCTCGAGTTTACCACGGTCTTTGCTATAGTCGATTCACCGTGGCACCGATCAAACGCATCGGGATCCTCACGGGCGGCGGCGACGCTCCCGGACTCAACGCGGTCATCCGCGCGGTTGTCAAGTCGGCGTGGAACAGCGGCATCGGCTGCCTGGGCCTCGAAGACAGCTACGACGGCCTGCTCGAATTCGACCGCTCGCGCATCCTCGCGCCGCGCGACGTCACCGGCATTCTCCGCCTTGGCGGCACCATCCTCGGCACGATCAACCGCGGCAACCCGTTCGATTCGACCGTGCAGACCTCCGACGGCCCGCGCCTCTACGGCGAGCGCGTCATCGACATGTTCAACAAGATGGGCCTCGACGCGCTCGTGGCCATCGGCGGCGACGGTACGCTCGCCATCGGGCACCAGTTCTGCCAGCGCGGCATCCCGCTCGTCGGCGTCCCGAAGACCATCGACAACGACATCGTTGGGACGACGAACTGCTTCGGGTTCGACACCGCCGTCGCCTTCGCCACCGACGCGATCGACCGCCTGCACACGACGGCGGAGGCGCATCATCGCGTAATGGTCGTGGAGGTGATGGGACGCTATGCGGGCTGGATCGCGCTCTATGCGGGCGTCGCCGGCGGCGCCGACGCGATTCTCATCCCCGAGATCCCGTTCGACATCGAAATCGTCGCCGAGCGGCTCCGGGCGCGCGACAAGTGGGGCGCCAAGTTCAGCATCGTCGTCACCGCCGAGGGCGCCTATCCCAGAGGCGGAAAGGTCGCGCTGCAGGAGGCGGCGAACGAGAAGCACGTCGAGCGCCTCGGCGGCATCGGCGCGCAGGTCTGCGCGTCGCTCGCCGAGCTGACCGGCAAGGAAACGCGATCCGTCGTCCTCGGGCACCTGCAGCGCGGCGGCGCGCCGACGAGCTTCGATCGCGCGCTCGCGACGCGCTTCGGCGGCAAGGCCGTCGAGCTGATCCGCCAGGGTCAGTTCGGGACGATGGTCGCGTGGGATCCGCCGGACATCATCGCGCGGCGGCTCGAGGACGTCGTCGGGAAGATCAAGACGGTGCCGATGGACTTCGACCTGTTGCTGACCGCGCGCGCGCTTGGAGTGACGTTTGGCGATTAGCCGGACGGTCGCGGCACAGCTGGCGGCCATCGGACGGCGGTTCTACGCGCGCGGCTGGGTGCTCGGCACGAGCGGCAACTTCAGCGCCGTCATTTCACGCCGCCCGTTCCGGCTGGCGATCACGGCGAGCTCGCTGCCGAAAGGCGCCCTGCGGGCGTCCGACATCCTCGAGTGCGACGAGCACGGCCGGGCGGTGACGGCTCGTCGCGCGAAAGGGAAGCCGTCGGCCGAGACGCTGCTCCACGTCGAGATCGCGCGCCGCCGCGGCGCGGGTGCCGTCTTGCATACGCATTCCGTTTGGAGCACGATGCTGTCGGACGCGTGGGCGCCGGCTGCGGGCCGCGACGACGCGTCGATCGCGATCGAAGGGTACGAGATGCTGAAGGGGCTCGCCGGCGTCGTCTCGCACGAGCACCGCGAGCTCGTCCCCGTCGTCGAGAACGATCAGGACATGCGTCGCCTGGCCGCGCGTGTCGGCGATGTCCTCGAGCGCCATCCGGCGGCGCACGCGTTTGTGCTGCGCCGGCACGGCCTCTACACGTGGGGCGACACGCTCGACGACGCCGAGCGGCACGTCGAGATCCTGGAGTTCCTGTTCGAGACGATCGGCCGGACGCAAGGAGGCTCCCCATGGCGGTAGTCAGAATCCCCGACGACGAGAACCGCACGCTGCGTGACGATGGCGCGGTCGGCGCGTATCTCGCCTCACGCGGCATCGAGTTCGAGCGGTGGACGCCCGCCGCGCAGGTCGCCGCCGGCGCGAGCGCCGAGACGATTCTCGACGCCTACAAGGGGAAGATCGACGAGTTGAAGGCGCGCGGCGGCTACGTCACCGCCGACGTCATCGACGTCACCGCCACGACGCCGGGCCTCGACGCCATGCTCGCGAAGTTCAACTCCGAGCACTGGCACGACGAGGACGAAGTCCGCATGATCGTCGAGGGCCGCGGCCTGTTCCACATCCATCCGGCGGACGGCGGGCCCGTCTTCGCGGTCGAAGTCGAAGCCGGCGATCTGATTCGCGTGCCGCGCGGCACGCATCACTGGTTCGATCTCTGCGGCGATCGGCGCATCCGCGCCATCCGGCTCTTCCAGGACGTCTCGGGCTGGACGCCTCATTACACGCACACCGGCGTTGACCGCAGGTTCCAGCCGCTGTGCTTCGGTCCGGCGTATTTTCCGCCCGCGTCCGCTCCGGCCTGATGCTGTGACGTTTCGTCTCGCCGACCGCGGCATTGACGTCGTCCTCCTCGACATCGAAGGGACGACGACGCCGATGGCGTTCGTGTATGACGTGTTGTTTCCGTACGCGCGCACGCGCCTCAACGCCTACCTGCGCGCCCACGCGTCGGAAGAGCAGCTGCGCGACGTGCTCGCCACGCTGCGCGTCGAATGGCAGGACGACGCCAGACGGGGAGAGCAGCCGCCCGACTGGGCGCACGCCGACGTGCCCGCAGCCGCGCGGTACCTCGAGTGGCTCATGGAGCGCGACCGGAAGTCGCCGGCGCTCAAACGGATTCAGGGGGAGATCTGGCGAAGCGGGTTCGAGGCCGGGGAACTCCGCGCCGATCTCTTTCCCGACGTCGCGCCCGCGCTTGCGCGGTGGAGAGCGGCCGGCCGCGACATCGCGATCTACTCGTCGGGCAGCGTGCTCGCGCAGCGGCTGATTTTCGGAGAGCTGCTCGGGTATATCAGCGCGTTCTTCGACACGCGCGTCGGACCGAAGCGATCGGTCGAGAGCTACGCGACGATTGCGCGCGAGCTGCGGCGCGAGCCCGCGCGCATTCTGTTCGTGTCGGATGTGCCGGAGGAGTTGAACGCCGCGCTCGACGCCGGCATGCAGATTCTGCTGGCCGTCAGGCCGGGCAACCGGCCGGTCGAAGGTCCGGAAGCGCTCGACGAGATCTCGTCGTTCGACGAGATTGTATAGGCACCGCAAGCACCTATTTGCCCAGCAGCTCGGCGTCCTTCTTCTTCTGCGCGTCGTCGATCAGCTTGATGTGGGTGTCGGTGATGCGCTGGATCTCGTCGAGGCCCTTGCGTTCGTCGTCTTCGGAGATCTTCGCGTCCTTCAGCAGCTTCTTCAGGCGATCGTTCGCGTCCCGCCGGACGCCGCGGACCGTATTGCGGCCCTCCTCGGCCAGCTTGTGCACGTGTTTGGAGAGATCCTTCCGGCGTTCTTCGGTGAGCGCTGGAATCGGAATGCGCACGACCTTGCCGTCGTTGGCCGGGTTCAAGCCGAGGTCGGACGCGCGGATCGCGGTCTCGATCGCCTTCAGCTGCGAGGGGTCGAACGGCTGCGCGACGATGAGCGACGGCTCCGGGACGGACAGCCCGGCGACCTGGTTGAGGGGCATCTTCGCGCCGTACGCCTCGACCTGAATGCCGTCGAGCATCGTCACCGACGCACGGCCGGTGCGGACCCCGGCCAGTTCATGCTTCACGTGCTCGAGCGCGGTGTTCATCCGCTTGGTGGATTCGGCGTAGAGGCCTTTCAGGTCGTTGACGTCCATCGATCGAGTCTCCGATGTGGTGGCCGGCTTCAGCCGGCCTGCGCCGTCCGCCTGAAGGCGGACACTACACACTCTAGGCGGTCACGAGCGAGCCGATCGGTTCGCCGGCAATCGCGCGCTTGATGTTACCCGGCGTCTTGAGGTTGAAGACGACGATCGGCAGCCGGTTGTCCATACACAGGGAAATCGCGGTCGCGTCCATCACCTTCAGGCCCTTGTCGAGCACCTCGAGATACGAGATGCGGTCGAACCGTGAGGCGCCGGGCGTGAGCATCGGGTCGGCATCGTAAATGCCGTCAACCTTGGTGCCCTTCATGATGACGTCGGCTTTGATCTCCATCGCGCGGAGCGCGGCGGCGGTGTCGGTGCTGAAGTACGGATTCCCCGTGCCCGCGCCGAAGACGACGACGCGGCCCTTTTCGAGGTGGCGGATGGCGCGCCGGCGGATGAACGGTTCGGCGACCGCGCGCATCTCGATGGCCGTGACGACGCGCGTCGGCACACCCTGCTGCTCGAGCGCGTCCTGCAGCGCCAGGGCGTTGATGATCGTCGCCAGCATGCCCATGTAGTCGGCCGTCGCGCGGTCCATGCCGCGCGCGCTGGCCGCCACGCCCCGGAAAATGTTGCCGCCACCGATGACGATGGCGGTTTCAACGCCCAGGCCCTGGATCTCGGAGACGTCGCGCGCGATCTGCGTGGCCACGGCGGGATCGATGCCGTAACTCTGCTCGCCCATCAGGGCTTCGCCGGACAGTTTCAGGAGGATTCGTTTGTAAGCAGGCGCAGGCGTGGGGGTCACGAACGGAGATTATAGCGAAGGGCAGAGTGCAAAGGGCAGAGTGCAAAGGGCAGAGGGCACTGACCCCTTTGCCCTTTGCGCTATTGAGCCGTTTCGCCGACGCGCAGGCGCGCGAAGCGCGACACGGAGACCGTCGCGCCGAGCGTCTTCGAGGCGGCTGCCAGGACGTCGTTCACCGACACCTTCGGATCGCGAATCGACGGCTGATCGGTCAGCACGAACTGCGCGTAGAAGCTTCCGAGCTTGCCTTCGACGATCTTGTCGATCACGTTGGCCGGCTTGCCCGAGTTCTCCATCTGCGCCCTGTAGATTGCGCGCTCTTTCTCGATGGCCTCGGCCGGGACGGCCGCGCGCGAGACGTAGAGCGGGCTCGACGCCGCAATCTGCATCGCGATTTCCTTGACGAGCGTCGTGAACTCGTCGCGCGTCGCGACGTCGGCGGTGACGCCGGCAAACTCCACCTGCACGCCGATCTTGCCGCCCATGTGGATGTACTGGCCGACGTAGCCCTTGCCGGCGTAGCGCACGCAGCGGGGCGCCGCCATGTTTTCACCGAGCTTGCCGATGACCGGCTTGATGAGGGCGACGACCGGCCCGCCGGGATCGGTCAGCCAGGCGTCGTTCGCCGCGTCACCGGCCTTGTCGATCTCGGCGATGATGTCCCGAATCAGCGTCTGGAAGTCGTCGGTGCGCGCGACGAAGTCGGACTCGCAGTTGACCTCGACGAGCACGCCGCTCGAGTGATCCGGCGCCACGCGGCTGCCGATCAGGCCCTCGCTCGTCGCGCGCCCGGCCTTCTTCGCCGCCGACGCGACCCCGCGCTTGCGGAGAATGGTGTTGGCTTCCTCGAAGTCGCCGTTCGCCTCGGTGAGGGCGGCCTTGCACTCCATCATGCCCGCGCCGGTCGCGTCGCGGAGCTTCTTCACGTCTGCTGCCGTAATGGTCATGAGATTGAGTCGTTTGGCGATCTGGTGATTTGGTGATGTCAATCTGGCGATTGAGATCGCCAAATCACCCAATCGCCGAATTGAACGATCCGAGGCGTCGGCTAGGCCGACGCCGGGGCCGCTTCGCGCGGACGGCGCGGCGGACGCGGCGCCTGGCGGCGGTCGTCGGCCGCCTCGCCGTTGCCGCCTTCGCGGTTGGATTCCGCCTCGGCCGATTCCCTGAGGCCGCGGCCGTTGATGACGGCGTCCGCGATACGCGACGCGAACAGCCGGATCGACCGGAGCGCGTCGTCGTTGCCCGGGATGACGTAATCGACTTCGTCGGGGTCGCAGTTGGTGTCCACGACGCCGATGACCGGAATCTTCAGCTTGCGCGCCTCGTCAACGGCAATCTGCTCTTTCTTGGTGTCCACGATGAACACCGCGTCGGGCAGACGGCCCATGCCGCGGATGCCTTCGAGGTTCTTCTGGAGCTTGCGGCGCTCTTTCTCGTTGCGCGCGATTTCCTTCTTCGAGAGCGTGTCGTAGCGGCCGTCGGTGGCCATGGCCTCGATGTCGCGGAGACGGCCGAGGCTGCGTTGAATGGTGGCGAAGTTGGTGAGCAGCCCGCCGAGCCAGCGTTCGTTGACGAAGTACATCCCGCAGCGCTGCGCTTCTTCGGCGATGACGTCCTGCGCCTGGCGCTTGGTGCCCACGAAGAGGATCGTTCGTCCTTCCGCGGCGAGGTTGCTCACGAACTCTTCGGCATCGCGAACGAGCTTCAGCGTCTTGCCAAGGTCGATGATGTAGATGCCGTTGCGTTCGCCGAAGATGTATTCCTTCATCTTCGGGTTCCACCGCTTCGTCTGGTGGCCGAAGTGCACGCCGGCCTCCAGGAGATCCTTCAACGCGATCGCGACCAAATGCCCTCCCTTAACGTTTACTGAACTGGAAGCGCTTGCGCGCTCCGGCCATGCCGTACTTCTTGCGTTCCTTGGCGCGCGCGTCGCGCGTCAGCAGCCCCTCGTTCTTGAGCGCCTTGCGCAGGTCGCCGTTGTACTCGACCAGCGCGCGGGCGATGCCGAGACGGACCGCGCCGGCCTGGCCCGAGACGCCGCCGCCGGCGACCGTCGCCAGGACGTCGAACTTGTCGCCGGTTTCGGTCAGCACGAGCGGAATCCGGATCTGCGTCCGGAGCGCCTCGGTGGGGAAGAACGACTCGAATGTGCGGTGGTTGACGCTGATGGCCCCGGAGCCGGGGCGGAGAAATACGCGGGCGGTGGACGTCTTGCGCCGGCCCGTTCCGTAGTACTGCGCTGCTGCCACTGGTTACGCGACCTCGAGTTTTGCGGGTTTCTGCGCCGCGTGCGGATGATCCGGACCGGCGTACACCTTCAGCTTGCGATACATCGCTTCGCCGAGCTTCGTCTTCGGCAGCATGCCGCGGACGGCCTCCTCGACGAGACGTTCCGGCTTGCGCTGGCGCACGATGCGCGCGCGCTCCTCGCGCAGCCCGCCTTCGTAGCCGCTGTGCTGCCGGTAGATCTTCTGGTCTTCCTTGCGGCCGGTCAGCTTCACCTTCGACGCGTTGACGACGACGACGTGATCGCCGGTGTCGATGAACGGCGTGTACGACGCCTTGTGCTTGCCCTGGAGCAGGCGCGCCGCCCGCGTGGCGATGCGGCCGAGCACCTGGCCGTCAGCGTCGATCAGATGCCAGCGGGCGCCGGTGGCGGCGTGATCGGCGCTGGCGATGAACGTAGACATTCCGAAAAAACCCCTTCCCCGTAAGAAACCGTTGTGTTGGGGGTGGCGGCCTCACGGCTCGGCCAAGTCCGACAACGACAAACCCTGATGATACGAACGTTTGGGGGGACTGTCAAGCTGCCGCCGCCTGCGTCCGATAAAGGAGCGGGAAACGCTGGCAGCCCCGGACGTCAATTTCGTCAGTTCGACACGGAATTGTAATCGACGGACCCGGGCCGCCGGTTATCTCTGCAGCGAAAACCGTCAGGTCGCGCCTGAATCGACGCGAACTGGCATCCGAGCGCAGTGGTATCGGCTTTGCGGATGAGGACGCGCCGTGTTTGGTCTTTCGAAAAAATCTAAGCCGGTCGTGGGGCTCGACATCGGCTCGAGCGCCGTCAAGGCGGTCGAGTTGAAGCCGTCGGGCAAGGCCTATCGGGTGATGGCGGTCGGCATCGAGCCCATCCCGCCCGACAGCATCGTGGACGGCGCGATCATCGACGGCACCGCGGTCGCCGACTCCATCAAGCGCCTGTTCGAGAACAAGGCGTTCAAGAGCAAGGAAGTCGCGGCCTCGCTGTCGGGCAACGCGGTCATCGTCAAGAAGATCAGCCTGCCCGTGATGACCGAGTCCGAGCTGAGCGAGTCGATCTACTGGGAGGCCGAGCAGTACATCCCGTTCGACATCCAGGACGTCAACCTCGATTACCAGATTCTCGACCCTGGCACCGGCCCCGATTCGAAGGGGACGATGGACGTCCTGCTGGTCGCGGCGAAGAAAGAGAAGATCGCCGACTACACCGGCGTCATCGCGCAGGCCGGCAAAGTCCCCGTCGTCGTGGACGTGGACGCGTTCGCGCTGCAGAACGCGTACGAGATGAACTACGGCGACGACCCCAACACGGTCGTCGTGCTCCTCAACGCCGGCGCGAGCGCGATCAACATCAACATCATCCAGGGCGATCAGTCCGTCTTCACGCGCGACATCTCGATGGGCGGCAACGCCTACACCGAGGCCGTGCAGAAGGAGCTGAACCTGCCGTTCGACAGCGCGGAGGCGGCCAAGAAAGGGGAGGCGGTCGAAGGCGTCACGTTCGAGCAGGTGCAGCCCGTCCTGCACGCGATGACGGAGAACGTGCTGCTCGAAATCCAGAAGACGTTCGACTTCTTCAAGGCGTCGTCCACGACCGATCGCATCGACCGCGTCCTGCTCTCCGGCGGCGCGTCGCGCGTGGACGGGTTCCAGAAGGCGCTCGAGGAGCGGTTCGCGACGGTCATCGAGCCGTTCAACCCGTTCCAGAAGATTTCGTTCGAGCCCGGCAAACTCGGCGTGGCCGATCCCGACGTCGTCACCACGTCGGCCGCCGTCGCGGTCGGTCTCGCGCTTCGCACGGCAGGCGACCGATGATTCGCATCAACCTCCTCGCCGTCGAGCGCGAAGCGAAGAAGAAGAAGGCCACGTTCCAGGCCGGCCAGAAAGTCACGCTGGCCTGCGGGCTCATCCTGGTGCTCACCATCGGCGTCGTCGGCTGGCGGTACTGGGCGCTGATGCGCGAGTCGAACCAGCTCGACGCGCAGATTTCGAGCGCGCAGACGGAGGCGACGCGGCTGCACGGCATCATCCAGCAGGTGCAGCAGTTTCAGCAGCAGCGGGCGCAGCTGCAGCAGCGCGTCGTCCTGATCGAGCAGCTCAGGAAAAGCCAGACCGGACCCGTCCACATGCTGGATCAAGTGAGCCGCGGGCTTCCGCCGATCGTGTGGCTCACGAGCATCAAGCAGGACGACAAGGACGACTCGATCACGATGGACGGCAAGAGCACGAACCAGACCGGCGTCTCCGACTTCGTGAGCAACCTCGAGGCGTCCGGCTACTTCAAGAAGTCGATCGAGATCGTCAGCAGCCAGGCGGACACGCCGACGCCGCAGGCGCCCGATCTCGTCAAGTTCACGCTCCGCGCGTTCTTCCAGCCGCCCGGCGAGCCCGCGCCGGCGCCGGGGCCCGCCAAGACCGCTGGAGGGAGGAAGTAAAGCCGAAGGGGTAAGGCCCCGATACGGCTGGAGAGCATCATGGAGCTCAGCCTCACACGATTGCCCTGGTACGGGCAGGTCGGCGCGTTTCTGCTCCTCGCGATCGCGGGCGTGGGCGCATTCGAGTACTACTACGAGTGGCCGACGCGCAGTGAGTTCGCGTCGCGCGAAACGCAGCTCGAATCGCTCCACAAAGACATCCAGATGGGCGTGACGACCGCCCGCAAGCTGCCCGAGTTCCGGTCGCAGGTGACGGAGCTGCAGGGACGGCTGGACAACCTCAAGGCCGTGCTGCCCGACGAGAAGGACGCGGCCGATCTGCTGCGGCGCATGCAGACCGTCGCCGCGCAGTCGAACCTGACGATCAAGAGCTTCAAGCCGGCGGCCACCGTGACGAAGCAGCTCCACGCCGAGTGGCCGATCAACCTCGAGCTCGACGGCACGTACCACAACCTCGCGCTCTTCTTCGATCGCGTCAGCAAGTTCACGCGCATCGTCAACATCAGCGGCCTCGAGGTGAAGACGAATCCGAAGCCGGATCCGAACACGACGATCGAGGCCTCCTGTGTGGCGACGACGTTCGTGCTGCTCGATCAGAACGCGGTCGCCGCGAATGGCAGGGGCGGACGCGGCGCGGCGGCGGGTCGCGGCGGACGCGGCGCGGCGCCGGGACGCGGCGCGCCTCCGGCAGCCAGGGGCACGTAGCCGATGCGGCCGTTTGGAT
>CAZOIK010000029.1:0-5837 GCA_964579765.1 uncultured Bifidobacteriaceae bacterium | reverse complement strand
GGCAGCACGCGCCCGTAGACCAGATCGGGTGGGAACCCGAGGACGAAGCGGCACAGCGTGTCGATCAGCAGCAGCTGGACGAGGTTGTCGAGCGCGAGGCCGAAAAAGCCGTCGATGTCGCCGCGAACGAACCAGGGCATGTGCAGAGAGTAGCCGAAGTCAGCGGCGGCGACGTTCGACGAGCCAGAAGAGCGGCGTCCCGTCTGTCGAGCGCACGTACCCGGAGGGAACGGCCGGACCGATCTCTCCGGCGGCCTCCATATCACGGACGATGCGATCGACGTCGGCCGAAGGGCTCGCGACGACCACGCTGCCCGCGGGCAACTGGCGTATCCGATCCCGCTCGAACGGCTCGTTCTCGATCGTCATGCTCAGCAGATTCTCCCTGCGGTGTTTGATGAGGTAGAAGCGCCAGTACAGCCCGGCATCGCCGTACGATCCGATGGGGCCGATGAAGACGGCGGGTATCGTTCGGTGTTCGGATCGTTCGATGACCTGTTCCCATGCCGTGCGGACCGTCCCCGCGGCCATCACCATGTTCCGGGTCGGATATCCCGTCAGGTAGTCCGCGTAGAAATAGCCGAACTGCACCGCCGCCGCCGTGACGATTGCCACGAGCGCCAGACGAGGCAGCGCGCGCCGGTCCGCGATCACGCGAGCGATCGACATCGAGACCGCCAGGCCCGCGATCAGAATGATGGCGACGAACGCGAAGCGAGCCCCTGCATCGGTGAAGTGGTCGACGTGGAAATATGCCGCCTGCACGATGGCCATGCCTGCCGCCGCCCAGGCGAGCCGGCTCGTGAAGCCTGCGGCGCGGGAACGGCTGCGATCGATCAGCGCCAACGCACCCGCGCAGGCCGCGGCGACGACCACCGCCGTCGTCGTACGCCATGCCGCCAGAACGGCAGACGCCGGGAGCGGACCGATGCGTGAGACGGCCGGGTAGTCGACGTGCAGGAAGAGGAACTCGGCGACGAGCGCCATCACGGCGCAGACCGCCAGAGTTTCGGAGCGCCGGCTCTTTGCATCGGTGGCCGCAGCGGCCAGGGTCAGCAGCGCCGCCAGCGGGATCAGGATGTTCACCAGGTCGCCCACGCGAGTGACGTAGGCGAACTCCGTGATCGTCAGGACCGCCACCGCCGCCGTCAGCGATCCGATCGAGAGATGCCGGCCGTCGAGCCGCTTCAGCAGCAGGGCGAGTCCGGCGAGGGCGAGCGGTGCAATGAGGATGCGGATCATCGGCTGGGCGTGTTGAAGGTGGTCGCGGTAGGCCACGGCCACGGCGACCGACAGCAGGAGCGTCGTCAGGTACGTCGTCCAGCGCGCCTGCGGGGTCTGCGACTCGGATGAGACAACGTCCAGGCCGTTCGCGGCCAACAGCACGCCGAAGGGCACGACTTCGAGCGCCCGCCAGATGGCGTGACTCTCGCCGACGAAGCTTGCCGCGATCGGGGCGATGAGGAATCCCCCGAGCATCAGAATCGACTCCGGATCGCGCCGGCGCAGGGCGCGCGCGACCCCGAGCAGCACGAGCCCCGCCGTTGGCAGCAGGAACACGCCGATGGCGCCGGCTGCGCGCGCATTGCGAACAGCGCCCTCCACGAACAGGAAGTCCGGACTCCAGAAGTGCCAGTACAGCGTGGCCACTTCGCCCACGTGTCCCGCCAGCCCGCCAGCGGTCGGCGTTGTTCGATAGTGGCCCAGGATCTCGCCGACGATGGCCGCGTCGCGCGCGAGCCAGAGGAAGTAGAGGCAAGGCACGACGCCGCCTGCGACGACCGCGGCGTAGCTCGTCCATCGCTCGCGGCGTTGATACAGGACGCACCAGGTCAGCAGCCCATACGCGAGCGCCAGGGGACCGATATAGCCGACTGCAGCAAGCCCCAGCAGCACTCCCGAGGCGAACAGCCATCGCGGTTGGCGGCGCTCAAAGAAGGTCAGGACGCACAGCAGCCAGCCCAGCAGGAAGGGGCCGGAGAACTGCGCGGGCAGCGCGAGCCTCGCGTGAAACAGGTGCGCCGGTGCGAGCGTCAGCAGGATCGCCGCGCACGCGGCGATGGTTCGCCGCGGCCACAGGCGGAGCGCAATGACGTAGATGAGCAGCACGTCCGCGATCGCGGCGAGCACAAGCGGCAGACGGATCGCGGTCTCGCCGAACGGCAGCACTTTGAGGACAAGCGCGACCGTGTACACGAGCATGGGAAGAAACCAGATGCGCGCGCCGGTGAAATAGCTGGGCGAGTAGAACAGTGACGGCATGAACCGGCCGTAGACGTCCCGGCCGGTCGCCGCGATCGATCGCGCGTTCAGTGCGATGCAGACTTCGTCGTTCGAAAGAAACGCCGGCGCCTCCGAAAGATGAGGAAGATAGATCGCCGCGGTCAGGATGACGAGCAGCACCGGAATCAGCATCCGGGGCCAGGACGGTCGCATCGGCTCGAAATTGTATGCGCTTTCGTTACAATGACCGCATGAAATGGCTGACCCGTTCGTTCGTTGCCGTCTCGGTTGCGCTGACGTGCGCGTTTCCGGCCGGAGCACAGGAGCGCGATCGGTCGAAGGTTCCGCAGAAGTACACGTGGAATCTTGCCGATCTCTATCCGTCCGACGCGGCGTGGCGTGCGGCCAAAGAAGCCTTCGCGGCCGAGATCCCGTCGCTCGGCCGGTTCAAGGGCACGCTGATGTCGTCGCCGGCGAGGCTCGCCGACGCGCTCGACACGCTCTACTCGAAAGACAAAGACCGGGGGCGGCTCACGGCCTACGCGAACCTGCTCGCGGATCAGGACTCGCGCGACGGCGCGCACCAGGGCATGCGCCAGGAGATGACGCAGGTCAACGCGCGATTCGACGCCGAGGCGTCGTATTTCGACCCCGAGATCCTCAAGGGCGGCAAGACGACGATCGAGAAGTTTCTGGCGGCCGAGCCGCGGCTGAAGCCCTACCGGCATGCGCTCGAAGACCTCGAGCGGCGATCGGCGCATACGCTGAGCGACGGCGAGGAGAAGATTCTCGCCGACGCGGGCCCGCTGGCCGGCGGCGCGTCGGACGTCTACGGCATCCTCGCGAACGCCGATTTCCCGTATCCGACGGTCACGCTCTCCGACGGGCGGATGGTGAAGATCGATCAGGCCGCGTACACCGATCTGCGCGCGCTGCCGAACCGCGAAGACCGCGAGAAGGTGATGTCCGCGTTCTTCACCGCGCTCGGCAGCTTCGCGCGGACGTTCGGCGCGACGCTGAACACGGAAGTGCAGAAGGTGCTTTTCTACACGAAGGCGCGGCACTACGGCAGCGATCTCGAGACGGAGCTCGACGGCGCCAACATCCCGACGTCGGTCTACACGCGGCTCATCGAGGGCGTGAACCGGAACCTGCCGGCGTTCCACCGGTACTTGAAGCTGCGGCAGCGCATGATGGGGCTCGGCCAGCTGCACTACTACGATCTCTACGCGCCGCTCGTGTCGTCGGTGAAGCTCGAATACACGCCCGAGGAGGCGAAGCAGCTCGTGCTGGGCGCGGTCGCGCCGCTCGGACCGGAGTACGGCGCGACGATCACGCGCGCCTTCGACAATCGCTGGATCGACCTGCTGCCGTCAACCGGCAAAGTGTCGGGGGCATATTCGGAGGGCGGCGCGTACGACGTCCACCCGTACATGCTGATCAACTACAACGGCAAGTACACGGACGTCAGCACGGTGGCGCACGAGCTCGGCCACACGATGCAGAGCTACTTCTCGAACAAGACGCAGCCGTATCCGACGGCCGACTACCCGATCTTCGTCGCCGAAGTCGCGTCCACGTTCAACGAGTCGCTGCTGAACGACTACATGCTCAAGCAGATCAAGGACGACAACACGCGGCTCTCGCTGCTGGGGAACTACCTCGAGAACATCAAGGGCACGCTCTTCCGGCAGACGCAGTTTGCGGAGTTCGAGCTGCGCATGCACGAGATGGCGGAGCAGGGGCGGCCGATTACCGGCGACTCGCTCGACAAGCTCTATCTCGACATCACGAAGAAGTACTACGGCCACGACCAGGGCATCTGCATCGTGGACGACTACGTGAAGCACGAGTGGGCGTACATCCCGCACTTCTACCGTGACTTCTACGTGTTTCAGTACGCGACGTCGTTCACCGCGTCCGAAGCGCTGGCGTCGAAAGTGAAGGCCGGCGATCCGGCGGCGACCAAGCGCTACCTGGCGTTCCTGAGCGCCGGCGGGTCGAAGTATCCGATCGACTTGCTGAAGGACGCCGGCGTCGATATGACGACGGACGAGCCGCTCGATCTGACGGTGACGGCCATGAACCGCGTGATGGACGAGATGGAGAAGATTCTCGCGCGGCGATGATTCGGACGAATTGGTGAGCCGGCGGTTGGGTGACGTGGCGGCCGCGGGGCGGCCCTGAAAGGACCGCCCTGCGGCAGGCCGAGTGAGGCCGCTATTCCTCGGCCTGTGTGTCGTTCGGATTCGCCTTGCCCGGAATCGGCCGCGCGCCGGCGTCGAGGTTCTGCTGGATGTTGTGGCGCGGGCGGATGATGCCCTTCTTCAGGTCCGCCGCAATCGCCGCGTCTTCCCGGCGCTCGGCACTCAGGGTGTTGGGCAGCATGTAGTCGCCCTCGAGGCACTCGTACGGCAGCAGCTGGTACCCGGGCGGCGACGTCAGCGGCAGCGAGATCGAGAACGGCTTGACGTAGGTGTTCGGGTCGTCGATGTGCACCTCGTACCGCAGTTCGTCCTTGTCGGTGCGGGTGATGCGCTCGGTGATCTTCATCGCCGTGCTGTGGCGCAGGCCGTTGCCGTTGCCGCCGCCGATGCTCGTCTTGTCCGTGAGGTTCGTCGTCTCGATGACGAGCGTGTTGCCCTCCCAGTGTCCGCGCGAGTCGCCGAGGTACTGCCGGATCTTCGAGCCGACGTGCGGCCGGCCGTCCGTGTAGATCACGCGCGTGTCGTGCACCCTCTCGTAGCTGATGATCACCTCGCCGGGCGCCTGCATGATCCGGTTGCCGTTGCCGTAGACGACCGGCATGACCGAGCCGACGATGCCGCGCGTGATGCAGCGATCGTAGAGCGTGAAATCGTCCTGGCTGTCGAAGGGGCCTTCGCCGAAGCTGCCGCGATCGCGCGGCGCCGCGCGGAGGAGCGCCTTGTCCGTGAACGCCGGCGTGTGGCCGTCCTCGGGCTCGATGACGAGCGACGTCTGCCGGTACGACTTCGTCTTCCACGCGCCGTCGTTGCGGAACGCGCCGATGGCGTTCTCGCCCGCTTCGCGGCGCTTCGTGTCGGCTTTCTCGACCTCGGCGAACTCCTGGTCGTTCATGAACGGCCGGTTGCCGTATTTCATCGGCCGCTCGCGCGGGATGCCGAGCGCGGCGTCGCTCGTCCACACGCCCGAGATGTCGGGGTCGCCCCACGGCGTCTTGGGCTGGACGAAGCCCTTCGACGGCCTCTCGAGCTCGGCCTCGATCTGCGCCGTCGTCATCGTCTGTGCGCTCGACTGTCCGCGCACTGACACAGACGTCAGGCCGACGCCAATCGCCAGCATCGCCGCGCCAGAGAACCAATAGCGCTTCGTCATCACCACGCTCCTTTACTCAATTGCAGAATGGCAGAATTGCAGAATCGCAGGATTTCGGGATTGCAGGATGGGGATGCCGCTGCATCCTGCAATTCTGCAGTTCTGCCATCCTGCCATTCTGCCATTCACCGTCGCAGATTATAGACCGTCGCTGAGCAGCGCGATGAGCTTGGCGGTCAGGGCGGGGCCGAGCTGGTCGATCTTCGCGATCTTGGTCGCATTCCGGTAGACGCGCGAGACGTCGTGGCCGATGCCGA